>JAQULZ010000026.1 GCA_028718375.1 Victivallaceae bacterium
AACCAAAAAAACGATGAAGTTTGCAAAAAAATGCAAATATTGCAGAATAAAAATCGCTGTGGTTATCACTTTGACTTGTCAACGGCAATGGGAAACTCCGAAATCAGGAGTTTTCGGTCAAGCACTAATTAACAAGATGACAGGAAATCAGCAAAGTAAATTTTGACAGAACCTAATTGCAGTCAGGGAATAAACTATGAGTTCGCATAAGGTATTGGAAAGGAAGGACGTCCCGACGGAAATGACCTGGGATTTAGAGGCGCTGTACGCCGCGCCCGGGGATTGGGAGAAAGATTTTGCCGCCATTCATGATCTGGCGGATAAATTCATGGCGTTCAAAGGCCGGCTCGCCGAATCCGCGGCTGTTTTACGCGCGGCCATCGAGGCCGAGGACGCCATGGAACGACTGGCGGAAAAAGTTTATACTTACGCCCATTTGCGTTCCGATGAAGACACCCGGCATCCGGAAAACCGTTCCCGGGTTGACCGCGCCCAGACGCTGTTCGCCGAAATATCCGGCAAAACCGCCTGGTTCGATCCCGAAATAATGGCCATCCCGGAAACGCGCATGACCGAACTGCTCGCTTCCCCGGAACTGGCGTTTTATCGGCGCAGTCTGGAGGAACTGCTGCGTTTCCGTCCCCACACCCTGTCGGAAAAAGAGGAACGCATTCTCGGGTTGTCTTCCGACGTCATGGGAACTGCGGCAAAAACATTCAGCGTACTGAATAACGCCGATCTGCGTTTTCCCGAAATCACTGCCGAAAACGGCAAAACCATTGAACTGACCCACGGAAATTACCTGAAATTTCTCGAATCGGCCGACCGCACCGTGCGGCAGGCGGCGTTTGAAGCCATGTACGACACTTATGCGAAACTGCGCAACACTTTTGCCGTCACCCTCGACGGTACGGTAAAAAAACACGTCCTGGCCGCGAAGCTGCGGCATTATCCGTCCGCTCTGGAAGCGGCGTTATTTCCTGACAACGTCCCGAAAAAGGTTTACACCGAACTGATCCGGGCCGTGCACGACAAATTGCCGGCGCTGCACAAATATATCCGGCTCCGGGCGGAAATCCTGAAGCTGGACAAGCTCGACATGTATGATCTTTTCACGCCGCTGGTTCCCGAATGCAAACTTGAAATCCCCTGGGAACAGGCCAAAAATTCAGTTCGCGCCGCCTTAATGCCGCTGGGCGGAGAATATTGCGCTACGCTGG
This sequence comes from Victivallaceae bacterium, assembly GCA_028718375.1. Classification (GTDB taxonomy): domain Bacteria; phylum Verrucomicrobiota; class Lentisphaeria; order Victivallales; family Victivallaceae; genus JAHOYW01. The sequence goes on from JAQULZ010000026.1 coordinate 1,221, forward strand.
ATCAGGCCTTCGACCAGCGCTGGGTGGATGTCCTGGAAAACCGGGGCAAGCGTTCCGGGGCTTATTCCAGCGGCTGTTATGATTCCTATCCTTACTTGCTGTTGAACTATCACGGTACTTTGAATGATGTTTTCACCCTGGCTCACGAACTCGGCCATTCGCTGCACTCGTTCTATTCCCACCGGGAACAGGATTACCATTATGCCGATTATCAGATTTTCGTGGCCGAAGTCGCCTCTACCACCAATGAACTGTTACTGCACGATTATTTGATGAAGAACACCGGCGACCGCAAAGTGCAGGCTTATTTATTGTGCCATCTGCTCAATGAACTGCGCGGTACTATTTACCGTCAAACCCAGTTTGCGGAGTTCGAGTTGTGGATGCATCAGCAGGCGGAAAAATCGGTTCCGCTGAATGCCGACCTGCTCAGCCGGAAATATTTTGACTTAAATGCCCGCTATTACGGCGCCGGCGCCGCCGCCGGCCGGCGGATTGAACTGGAATGGGCGCGGATTCCGCATTTCTACTATAATTTCTACGTTTATAAATACGCCACCGGCATTTCGGCGGCGGTGGAGCTGTCGCGCCACATTCTGAGCGGCGAAGCCCGGAAAATCCGCGCTTACTTCAGTTTCCTGAAGGCCGGCGATTCCAAAGACGTACTGGATATTATGAAAGATGCCGGAGTCGACCTGTCCACGCCGGAACCGGTTCATGCGGCGCTGGATTTGTTCAACACTACCGTTGATCAACTGCATTGTCTGCTGACATAATGTCAAATCATAAAACAAAGGAGCCGAATATGTCCACCAAGCCTGACTATTTTAATCTCAGTCGGGAAGAATTGCGAAAATATTCCGCGAATCCCGAACAACTCGCCCATTGCCGGTTGTCCGCGCTTGAAGACGGCAACGGCCGCGGCATGAGGATCATAGACATCAATAACGGTTCCGGATTAAATTTTACCGTAGTTCCCGACCGCGGACTGGATATCGTCGAAACTTATTTCCAGGGCATTCCCGTCGCCTTCCGGGCTCCGGGGGGTTACGTGAACGGCGCCAAATACGAACCCGAGGGTTTCGGCTGGCTGCGCTCCTGGGCCGGAGGAATGATCACCACCTGCGGCCTGAGAAACGTCGGGGAACCGGGAACAAACCCGCAAACGGCGCTTGAACCGGAATGGGGACTGCACGGGCGGATCGGGCATCAAAGCGCCGAGAACCTGTGCGTCCGGCAGTTCTGGCGGAATGACAAATTCATCCTGAAGGCGGGAGGCACCCTGCGCGAAGCGGCGTTGTTCTCCGAAAACCTCCGGCTGGAACGGGAAATCTCCACGGCTCTGGGCGACAATGTCATTTACCTGAACGACAAGGTAACCAATGAAGGCGCTTCCAGTGAAGTGCTGCAATTATTATATCACTGCAATTTCGGTTATCCGGCAATCTCGCCGGGAGCAGCCCTGGAAGCCGTCCCCCATGAACTTTCTCCCCGCGATGACGAAGCGGCTCAGGGGCTGGCGCACTGGCAGCGGTTCGAAGCGCCGGTGCCGGGGTTCAGGGAACAGTGTTTCCTGCATAAGATACCGCCGACGGAGGGAAAATCCGCCGTAATAAAACTGAACAATCCGGCGCTCGGTTTCGCCGCGGAACTTTCCTGGGACACCGACACCCTTCCCCAACTGATGCAATGGAAAATGCAGGGTAGCGGCACTTACGCTTTAGGCCTGGAGCCGACCAACTGTTCCGTTGCCGGGCGGGCGGCGGACTTAAAAAACCGCCAAGCTCAGTTCATCGAGCCGGGAGAAGAAATTGATTTCCGGATAAAACTGTCCTTCCGGCGGGAGTAATATCCGCCATTTTTTTTTTTTTGACTTTCGGCAGCCGCGTCAGATTCGGCAAAGCCAGGTAAAGCATGCCGTGTGCGTGTGGCCGGGCGGCATCCGGCGTACGGATTAACAATTTTCCCTGCTTTTTTGTTGCTAAATAGTAAAACGGGGTTAGTTTATAGGCTTACACTTTGATTGACTCTCAATATGAATAAAAAAGCATTTATAATATTAGCCGGTATTTTCACGCTGCTGTATCTGGGCACGCTGGCTTTCCGGCCGCTGTATGCTCCGGATGAACCGCGTTACGCAGAAATCGCCCGGGAACTGCTGATCCATAACGACTGGGTAGTGCCTAAACTGGATAATCTGGCTTATTTTGAAAAACCGATCATGGGACATTGGCTGAACGCCCTTTCTCTGAAGGTATTCGGTGAAAATTCTTTCGCCGTCCGGTTTTCCTCCGGACTGCTGGCGCTGTTTACCGCCCTGATGCTGGGGGGGCTGGTACGGCGTTTTACCGGCCGCCGGCCGGCTTTCATGACCGCAACAATTTATCTGACCATGGGACTGGTGTTCGGGGTCGGCACTTATGCCGTTCTGGATACGCCGTTCAATTTTTTCCTGACCGGGACGCTGGCCGCATTTTTCTGTGCCGCAGAACGGAAAAAATGGGGTTGGTCAAAAACCGGCTGGCTGATTCTGACCGGACTGTTCTGCGGCGGAGCGTTTCTTACCAAGGGTTTTCTGGCTTTCGCCATTCCCGGCAGCACTATTCTGGCGTTCCTGATATGGGAGCGCCGCTGGAAAAGTATTTTTTCCCTGCCCTGGATTCCGCTGGCGGTAATGCTGGCGGTTATTGCGCCCTGGACGATACTGGTACACTTGCGGGCCCCTGATTTCTGGCATTACTTTTTCTGGGTGGAACACATCGAACGCTTTACCGGTAACGAAGCCTCGCAGCATCCGGAGGGCTGGTGGTTCTTACTGCCCTGGGTGATCATCGGGCCTTTGCCCTGGACCTTCCTGCTGCCCCAGATTATTAAAGGCTACGGCCGCCGCCGGCGGGAATATTTCCGGCAGCCGCTGCTGCGTTACGCCGCCTGCTGGGTCATTTTTCCACTGCTGTTGTGTTCGGCGTCGAGCGGCAAACTGATAACTTACATTCTGCCGGTTTTCCCCGGCATTGCGATCCTGCTCGCCTTCGGCCTCAATGAATACCTTAAAGCCGGCAAGTTCAAAGACCTGAATTTAACCTTCAACATCCTGTCCTGGGCGCTGTTCGCCGCCGTGACGGGAGTGGCGGTTACGCAGCTGCTGGTTACCGCCGGCATTATCCGGCGCGGTCTGTACGACGCGGAAGAAACTTACAAATGGTCAATCGCGGCACTGGCGCTGGTACTTCTGGCCGCGGCTCTGCGGGCGGCGGTAAAAGCCGTTGAGGGCGAGGTGAAATTCGGTTACCTGGCCTTCGGCACTATCCTGGTGATGTTCACTTTTCCCCTCAGCATTCCGAATTTGATTGAAATCCCTAAAGCCCCGGCTGCCCGGTTGGAAAAATTTAAAAACCGGGTTGGCCCCGGAACTGTCCTGGTGTCTTACAAGAACCTGATCAGTGCGGTATGCTGGACGTTCAAACGCGACGACGTTTATCTTTATCACAAAGCGGGTGAACTGACCTACGGCCTGAGCCGCAATCATGCCGCATCCCGGCTGCTGAGCAATGAGGATTTCCTGAAACTGGTCAAAAATCCCGCCACTGAGGTCGCAATCATCATGAATTCCGACAAACACCGCAAAACCCTCCCTGATTTCCGCAGCGGCGTTTGGGAAAACGGCATCTTTTTCAAGGAATACCGTCGAAAATGAAAAAATATTATTATGGTTTGATACTTATTTATCTGGTGATTTATATCCTGCCGCTGGGCGGCCGCCCCTTGCTTACGCCCGATGAGTTCCGCTATGCCGAGATTTCGCGGGAAATGCTCGAAACCGGCGACTGGGTGGTACCGAAGCTTATCGGGGTGCGGTATTTCGAAAAACCCGTGCTGGGCTATTGGCTGAATGCGGTTTCTCTGGCGCTGTTCGGGGAAAACCGTTTCGCGGTGCGTTTTTCATCGGCGCTGACCACCGGCCTGGCGGCGCTGCTGTTGTTTTTTCTGGTGCTGAAAGTACGCCGGGATCAGGAAGACGCGGCTCTGACTGCCGGGCTTTTCCTTACTTTCGGTATGGTTTTCGGAATCGGGACATTCGCGGTACTGGATGCGCCGACGATGTTTTTCATTACCGGCACGCTGGTATTTTTCTATCTGGGGTGCGAGCAGGAAAAATGGAGCCGGGCAAAAGCCGGAGCTCTGACCGCCGCCGGAGTTTTCGCCGGTCTGGCGTTCCTGACTAAGGGTTTCCTGGCGTTCGCGGTTCCCGCGGTTACCATTATCCCCTATCTGATCTGGACCGGACGCTGGAAGCAGATTTTCGTTCTGCCCTGGATTCCGCTGGCGTTTATGCTGCTGACCGCCCTGCCCTGGTCGCTGCTGATCATGCGGCGGGAACCCGGTTTCTGGCCCTATTTCTTTTGGGACGAACATATCGGGCGCTTTTTTCAGGATGCCGCCATTCATCATCCCGAACCGTTTTATTTCCTGCTGCCTTTTTTATTGCTCGGGGTGCTGCCGCCGGCATTATTCGCCCCGGCGGCCGCTGCCGGTTTCGGCAGCCGCACTTCTCCGGAAGATAAATTGACCAGATTCGCGCTCTGCTGGCTGATCTTTCCGTTCCTGTTTTTTTCGGCGTGCCGCGGGAAACTGCCGACTTATGTTCTGCCGTGTTTTGCGCCGGCAGCCATGCTGTTCAGCCGCGGTCTGCTGGCGTATTTCCGGGCCGGCAAATCCGCACTGGTCAACGTTACGGCCAGAATTCTGATGTTTTTGCTGCTTGCCGGAGTCCTGATTTTTGCCTTATTACAGGTGATTGCCGACTACGGCGTGTACCGCGGTATGTATGCGTCCGGCGAGTTGTGGAAATGGCTGACCGCGGGCGGAGCAGTCCTGATTTGGGCATTTTGTCTGTTCAAAATATACCGGACGAAAAAATACCGGGTAAAATCGGCTTTTTTACTGCTGGGCCCGATACCGCTGTTCTTTTTTGCCCATTTCATTATTCCCGGGCGTTATCTCGAAGGCAAGGCGCAGGGCCTTTTTCTGCGGCAGTTCCGCGACCGGGTCAAACCGGGAATGATCATTGTCGCCCATCCGAACATGATGCACGCGGCAGCCTGGGTATTTAAAGCCAGGGATATTTTGCTTTACACCCACGGCGGTGAACTGGAGCGCGGGCTGAAATATGCGGATGCAAAAAACCGGGTGGTTTCAAAAGGACGGTTTCGGAAATTGCTCAGGAGTACCCCGCCCGGCCGGATTGTCTATATCATGCGCGGCGATTTCCGGGAAGGCGTCCCCAAAGCCGGCTTTGAATGCTACGACCACGAAATCATGTTTTCCATTTTCTGAGGGAGAAAGCATTTTGACGAAACGACTGCTGTTCAAACGTTTTTTAGCTAATCCCGGAGTGGTCGGGGCGCTCTGGCCGTCATCGTCGGCCCTGTGCCGGGAAATAACCGCCGAAATCAATCTCGGGCAAGCCCGCTCCATCGCCGAACTGGGGCCGGGCACCGGAGTGATCACTGACGAAATACTTTCAGTCCGCAATCCCCAGGCACAATTCATTATCGTTGAACTGGACTCGAAAATGTTTCATTCCCTGAAACAGCGCCATCCGGATTTGCAGGTCGTCAACGACAGCGCCGAAAATTTGCCGGAAATCATGAAAACCGCGGCAATAACGCATTTTGACGCCGTCGTATCCGGTTTACCCTGGGCGATTTTTCCGGCCCGGCAGCAGGCGCGGATGCTGCGCGTAATTCTTAATTCGCTGCGTGAAGGCGGCTATTTTACGACTTTCGCCTATTTACAGGGACTGGTACTGCCGGCCGGACAGCGTTTTAAAAAACTGCTTAAGAAAACCTTCAGCGAAGTGGCGCTGTCGCGGATCGTCTGGGGCAATGTCCCGCCGGCAATCGTCTATCGCTGCCGGAAATAGTATTTTCAAGAGGTGCAACATGCTCGCCAAAACCTGGTCGGCAGCAATCGTCGGAATTGACGCGGCGCCGGTGGAAGTGGAAATCCACGCCACGGAACGGGGAGAACAGACCCTGGTTTCCATCGTCGGCTTGCCGGACGCCGCAGTCAAGGAAAGCCGCGACCGGGTACGTTCCGCCCTGGAGTCGTCCGGCTTCGGCCACCCTCGCGGCGCGACGTTGATCAACCTCGCTCCCGCCGCGTTGAAAAAAGAAGGAGCAGCGTTCGATCTGCCGATCGCGTTGGGAATGCTGGCGGCAACCGGCGTGATCGACCGCCGGCTTTTGACCCGTACCGCAATTATCGGCGAACTCGCCTTGGACGGCGCAATCCGGCCGGTGCGGGGCGCATTGCCGATCGCCGTAAAAGTGAGCTCCGTCAATGAAATCGATGCGCTGCTGGTGCCGTACGGCAATGCGGAAGAAGCCGCTCTGGCCGCGGGAAGTTTCCCGGTTTATCCGGTTCATAACTTGCGCGACGCCGTCGCTTTTTTCACTACCGGGGATATTTTCCCGTACAAAGCCAGCCTACAGAATTACCTGCATCGCCATCAGGAGGGGCTGGCTGATTTCAGCGAGGTCAAGGGGCAGGCGGTGGCGCGCCGCGCCGCCGAAATCGCCGCCGCCGGCGGTCATAACAGCCTGATGATCGGGCCGCCCGGTACCGGTAAGAGCATGATCGCTAAACGCCTGCCCGGCATCCTGCCGCCCATGACTCTGGCGGAAACGCTTGAAACCAGCCGGATTCACAGTGTTCTGGGCTTGCTGTCGGACGGGGAACCGCTGCTGAACCGCCGGCCTTTCCGGGCCCCGCACCACACCATCAGCGACGTCGGACTGATCGGGGGCGGAAGCAACCCGATTCCCGGCGAGATCAGCCTCGCTCATAACGGGGTGCTGTTCCTGGACGAACTGCCCGAGTTCAAACGCAATGTGCTGGAAGTTCTGCGGCAGCCGCTGGAGGACGGCATCGTGAATATCGCCCGGGCCGCCGGGAGTTATTGTTTCCCGGCCGATTTTATGCTGGTCGCGGCCATGAATCCCTGTCCCTGCGGGCTGCATAATCCCGTCCTGGGCTGCCGCTGCAAACCCGATGAAAAACGCCGTTACCGCAGCAAAATTTCCGGGCCGCTGCTGGACCGGATCGACCTGCATGTCGAAGCGGGACACCTGAGTGAGGATGAACTGCTTGCGGCGCCGAACGGGGAAAGCAGCGCGGCGATCTGCGACCGGGTTATTGCGGCCCGGGAAATCCAGAGCGAACGTTTCCGGGGACTGAAATTCCATTGCAACGCCGGCATGTCCAGCCGTCAGTTGCAGGAGTTCTGCCGGCTTGAACGGCAAAGCCAACTGCTGCTCCGGCAGGCGATTTCAAACTTCAAACTGAGTCCCCGGGCTTACGACCGCATCCTCAAAGTCGCCCGGACGATCGCCGATCTGGCCGGGCAGGAACGCATCGGCGAAGAACATTTATTCGAAGCTATAAGTTACCGTTGCTACGATCGTTCCGACTGGTGACCGGTTCTATTTTTATTTCCGGAAACGCCGGGTTTTCGCCAGGAAGCCGGATCGAGCCGGTAAAACTCGACGAAAAGTTCATACAGTTTCCGGTGCGCTCCCTGCAAAGCCAGCGGATTACAGAAAAAACTTTCCGTGGTTACCGCAAAAAATTCAGCGGGATTAGTGGCGCCGTACCAGTCGATGACGTCCCGGACCGCATGTTCTGCTTCCCGGCAGAGCCGGTCGTATTCGCGCTGCATGACCTGCCGCCATTCGGGATAAATACCTTTGTCCGGCAAAAGCGGAGTGCCGTCGGCAATCCCGTCTGATTGATCCAGTTGATGAGCGAATTCATGAAGAATAACATTGTGATGACAATGAATATTGCCGGCTTCATTTTCGATCTGCTGCCACGAAAACACCAGATTGCCGTAAGTCCAGGATTCGCCCAGCCGGACGCTTTCCCGGTCGACCACCGTCACCGTGCCCAGACGCGATCTGGAATCGGAGGCCACATAGGCGTCCGGATAAACCAGAATCGAACGCAGCGCCGGATAATAATCTAAATCCTTATTGAGCAGCAGCATACCGGCGAAGGCGGCAATGGTTACTTTAATGCGGGCGTCGATCTGCAGGCCGCCGCAGCCCTCGAATTCCTTTTCGTCGAGAAACACGGCAATGCGTCCCTGAAGTTCCGCTTGCAGCTCGGCCGGCAGCAGGGCATACAACGCGACGTTGTTCTTGAGGATATCCAGGTATTCGGGGGGAAAAGGCTGCAGCAGGAGTTTTCGGCGATGCCGGGATTTGAGGCCGATACCCAGCGCAATTCCGGCGATAATCACTCCGCCGGTAACCAGCAGCAGAACAATATCCAGAGTCTCAAACACCATTATTATACGTCCTTTCAGTTAATTTTTCCTTAAAATAAGCGGAAAACAACTATTTACAACCAGTTCCGGTCTTCAGGAAAATAAAATGGTGAAAAAAATAGCGTATTAACCCACCGGTTGGAATAAAAATAGTTCTTCGACGGTTTATGACATAAACGAGTTCAAAAAGCGAAAAACCTGAAAGACCGACTCTCTCTATCCCATTCCGTCATAAAGTAAAGTCGAAAAATTGGTATAAGGTTCCTGATGAAACGCGACACTAGTTTGCCATAACTGAGACGGCGGACTATATTTATCCGGTAACCGCATTTGAGCAACAGGAAAGATGACAACTGAAGTAAATTTAATCAATAATATTCCCCTGCCGGTGCCGGAACGGCAGATTTACCGCCGCCTGGGCCATAACCGCTTTTTAAATGAGATGACCGCCGGACAGCGGCGGAAACTCGCGGCCGCGATCGCGCTGGGCGTTTCCCGCTGTAAACTGCGCGGCGCCTGGCGGCGCTTTGAAATTACCGGACGGACTGCCGGACAAATTGAATTCGGTGACCGGATGATTTTGGCGAGTTGCGACCTGGCGGCACTGCTGGCGGACAGCAAGGCGCTGGTGTTGTTCGCGATAACAGCCGGAGCGGAGGTTGTCGCCGCCGCGGCTGACTTGGCGGCGCGCGGCGAGGGGGCCGGGGCTTTGGCCTGCGATGCCGCGGGCAGCGAAATGACCGATGCCGCCGCCGGCTGGCTGCAACGGTATCTAAGCCAGCGGTTCAAGCGCAACAACGAAATCCTGACCAAACGGCGTTTTTCACCCGGATATGGCGATCTGGCATTGAAAAACCAGGTTTTTTTGGTTAAATTGCTGGAATTGGAAAAATTGGGGATCAGAATGACGGCAGATTTTTTACTGATTCCGGAAAAAACCGTTACTGCCGTTGCCGGGATCGAAAGTGTTAACTAGCAGTAGGGAAAAGCTATGAACCGAAAAAAATTCACTGAGCTGGTAAATGAAAGAGTGGTGATCGTAGACGGTGCGACCGGAACGGAATTCGCCAAAAACGGGATGCCGCAGGGAGTTTCTCCCGAACTCTGGGCGCTGGAAAATCCCGGTGTGGTCCGGCAAATCCATGACGCTTACATCGCCGCCGGTTCCGATATTGTTTACATCCCGAGTTTCGGCGGCAACCGGTTCAAATTGGAGGAATTCGGCCTGGCCGGGCGACTGAACGAGATAAACTGCACTTTAGCCCGGACGGTTAAGGAGAACGTCGGCGGCCGGGCGCTGGCGTTCGGAGATCTCGCTCCGACCGGGCAGTTCGTCGAACCCTTCGGCGACCTGGGGTTCGAGGAAGTGGTGAAGGTTTATAAGGAACAGGTGCAGGCATTGCTCGACGGGGGAGTAGACGGTTTTGTCATTGAAACCATGCTGGACCTTCAGGAAACCCGCGCCGCGGTGCTGGCGGTTCGGGAAACCTGTGATCTGCCGCTCATGGCAAGCCTGACCTTTGATGAAAATATGCGCACCTTGACCGGCAATGATCCGTTGTCGGCGCTGATTACCCTGCAAGCTCTGGGAGTTGACGCTTTCGGCTGCAATTGTTCGACCGGGCCGCAGCAGATGATCGAACTGATGAAAACTATCAAACCGTACGCGAAAATCCCGCTGCTGGCCAAGCCCAATGCCGGTATGCCCAAACTGATCGACGGCAAAACGGTATTTGATCTGGATCCGGACAAATTTGCCGGTTTCACTGAAGCACTGGTCAGCGCCGGGGCGAATATTATCGGCGGCTGCTGCGGCACCACCCCGGAACATATCCGGGCCCAGGCCGCAGCTGCGGCGAAACTGAAACCAATCAGACCACAAATAACCGCGGTCAGTGCGGTTTCCGCCGCGCGCTGTACCTGTTTGCTGGGGCCGGAACAACCGTTCCGGGTAATCGGCGAGCGCATCAACCCGACCGGAAAAAAAGCTCTTCAGGCCGAACTGCGCGAAGGCAAATTCGGTATTGTTCGGCAGTACGCCGACGAACAAGCCGCCGCCGGCGCGGCGATTCTGGATGTGAACATGGGGCTTTCAGGCATTGACGAAAAAGCCATGATGCGGGAAGCCGTCAATTTGCTGACCCAGGGGACGGCGCCGCCGTTATGTATCGACTCGACCGACAGCGAAGTTATCGAAACCGCCTTGCGGCTTTATCCGGGGCGGGCCCTGGTCAATTCGATTTCAGCGGAAAAAGACCGGCTGGAAAAAACTCTGCCGATCGCGGCCAAATACGGCGCGATGTTCATTCTGCTGCCGCTGACGGACGAAGGTATTCCAGCAACCGCGGCGGCGCGCATTGAAGTAGTGAAAAAGATTTTTGCCGCCGCCCGGAGTTACGGTTACGAACGGGAGGATATTATCCTGGACGCCCTGATCATGACGGTTTCATCGCATCAGGCGGCGGCGCGGGTTGCGCTGGACCTGATCGAATGGGGCAGCCGGGAGTTCGGCGTAAATACCGTATGCGGTTTGTCCAACGTCAGCTTCGGGATGCCCGAACGGCAGTGGATCAACGCCGGTTTGCTGGGGATGGCCCTGGGGCGGGGGCTGAATATGGCGATCGCGAACCCGGCGTCGGAGCTCCTGATGGCCCTGATCGCGGCGGGCGACGTCCTGTCCGGGCGCGATGTCAAAATGCGCCGTTACGTGGAGAAATTCAGCGGCGATGCCGCCGCCGGAACCGCGAAAAAAGCGGAAGTCAGCCCGGCCCAAAGGGTTTTTGACTGCGTTGTGACGGGCGATGAGGAGGGTATGGAGAAAGCGGTCGCCGCGGCGCTGGGCACCGGAATTCCGGCCGGAAAGCTGGTTGACGAAAGCCTGATTCCGGCGATCAATAAAGTCGGTGAGCTGTACGACTGCCGGAAATATTTCCTGCCGCAGCTGATCATGGGCGCCGACGCCATGCGCCGGGGGTTCGAGCTGCTCGAACCGCACCTGGCCGCCGCCGGAAGAACGGAGGTTAAAGCCAAAAAAGCGGTGGTGATCCTGGCGACGGTCGAAGGCGACATTCACGACATCGGCAAAAATATCGTCAGCCTGATGCTGCGCAATTACGGGTTTGAAGTGGTTGACCTGGGTAAGGATGTTTCGGCGGCGCGGATCGTAAATGCGGCCAGGGAACATCGGGCGAAAATTGTGGGACTGTCGGCGCTGATGACCACGACGATGGTCAGAATGGAGGATGTGGTGAAACTGGCGCGCCGGGAAGGGCTGAACGATTTGAAAATCATGATCGGCGGCGCGGTGGTCGATCAGGCTTATGCCGAGCGGATCGGGGCCGATGCTTACGCCGCGGACGCGATGGAGTCGGTAAGGCTGGCGCAGCGTTTTTCACAAAATCAAAGTACATAGTCCAGAACTTGTTCTGGTCGGCGAAAGTAAGCCGCTTTGCGGCGCTTTTTTATTAATCAGTACCATTCTCGAAAAGCGAAGCTTCGTTAAAAAGAACGGAGTGTTTTTTAGCGAAGGTGTGAGCGTTCGAGTTGAAAGTAAACAGGTTAATTTACAAATCAATGATAAATTTAAGCGGACTATTGGCTTATCTGCCGGAAAATAAAATCCGGGAACTGGAAACGGTAACCCGGCGGATAGCGGCTGCCGGAGAGGCGGAACTGATAATTCTTTACGGTTCCTATGCCCGGGGAAATTACCGGGAACGGCGCGGGAAAATCACCGGTACAAAAAGCGATTACGACCTGCTGGCGATCAGTTCCGATGTTGACCGGCGGGACCGGCTGCGCTCCAAATTACGGGATGGCTTTGCGGATATTGCCGCTCCGGTGCAGGTGATTGTCGAGGACATCAATTTCGTAAACCGCAGTCTGGAGGAAAACCAGTTCTTTTTTACCGACATTAAGCGCGAGGGCAAAATATTATATGATTCCGGCAACTGCCGCTTGGCCGACTTCAAAGGCCTGACTCCCGTTCGCCGGCGCGAAATCGCCGAAGAGGATTTTAAAGAATGGAAAAAGCAAGTTGATATTTCTTATAAATATTCCAAAATAGCCACAGCGGAAAATGATTTGAGGAAAGCGGCTTTTGAATTACAACAGACTGCGGAACTTTGTTATAAAACGGTTGAAATGGTTTTTACTCATTATAATCCTTACGAACATCATCTCGGGATTTTGAGGAAACGCGCGCTGAAATTCGACCGGCGCTTGAAGGCGGCGTTTCCGCAGGAAACCGGAGCGCAGCAGGACTTGTTCGATCAACTGGATTCGGCCTATATCGGCGCGCGCTACCGGAGTGAGGAGGAATTTCCGGTCAGCCGCGACCAGTTGGTGTACTGGAGTGGGGAAGCCGGAAAACTGCTGGATTTGACCGAAATGATTTGCAAAGAAAAAATTGAGAACTTGAGTCGGATTGAACGGGAGCCGAAAGCATAAACCGGATCGCCGGAAAAAATAAGAGTTGCAGCTTATTTTTCAGTTATTCCGGCTTCGAGAAAATTAATTAATATCTTGCAATAATGGCGAAAATACCTTATACTTTGATTAGTCAATCAGAAAGGATATAAAAATGCCGACAATATCGATGTTTTACGGGATAATTATCCGGATGTATTTTTCTCCTCAGGAGCATAATCCGCCTCATATTCATGTTTATTATAATGAATATAAAATTTTGTTCAACATCGAGACTCTGAATTTTATGGAAGGGAAATTGCCGATAAAGCAGAAAAGGTTAGTTCAGGCCTGGGCGGAACTCCATCGGGAGGAATTACTTGCAGATTGGAAACTGGCGATGAATGGCGAAGAGTTGTATAAAATAGCTCCCTTACTATAGGAAAACCATTATGTATAAATCAGTTACAGATGTCATTCCGACCGATGATTATAAATTGATATTGTCGTTCGGTAAAAGAGAAAAGCGGATTTTTGACGCGGCGCCGATCTTGAAATTCGGCAGGTTTGTGGAACTCCGGGATTTAAATGCATTCAAAAAAGTTCATATAAGTTTTGATGCTGTTGAATGGGAAAACGGTCTTGATCTGGATCCGGAATATTTATATGAAAAGAGCGTAAGAATAAAGAAAAATCCGGTTGTCTGAAAAACCTCCCTACGCAACAGGAATTTCAAGCAGGCAAGTAATATGACAGAGCCGCCAAAAGTCGATATCCGGTGTTTCTCGTGTAGCTCGCACGCTCAACGTCCGGAAAAAATACGCTCCGCTGATTTTTCCGGACATCGCTTAGCGAGAACGGTACTTGTTAAGGCGCAACAAATTACGCAATTACTTCCGCTCGTTGGAGACGAGCGGCCAGCGCTTTCGGCCGCTGGACCACCGACCAGAACAAGTTCTGGACTATGTCATTTTTTTACTTTTGTCGGGGCCGTCAATATATGAACTTTAAAACGGAATTTTTTCTGGCGCGGCGCTATTTGCGTCCCAAACGCAGCGCGGTATCGGTGATCACCTGCATTTCGGTGATCGGCGTTCTGCTTGGAGTGGCGGTGCTGATCGTCGTTCTGGCCGTAATGACCGGGTTTACCGATCTGATGCGCGAAAAACTCCTGGCGGTCGGCGCGCATGTCCAGATCGACAGTCCTTTTTATAAATGTATTCAGCCGGATAAGGCCGTGGACGCGCTGAAAGCGCATCATGCCCGGGCGGCTGCGATCGTCAGTGCTCCTGCCCTGCTGCAGTTCGGTCAGCAACTGCTGCCCAAACAGGTAATGGGAGTATATCCCGACCAGATTGACCAGCAGATGAATCTCAAGAAAATGTTGATTGCCGGAAGCTTTCGGCTCAGGAAGAACGAAATCGTGGTCAGCGATTATATCGCCCGGCAGCTCGGACTCCGGCTCGGCAGCAAAGTCCTGCTGCATTCCCCGGAAAAACTCCTGAAGCTGGTCGATTTGGAGAAGAACCGGATAAAGCTGAAAAAAACCGACGAAGTCTATCTGCCGGCGGAATTTACGGTAGCGGGCATCTATTCGCTCGGCAAGCGGGATTTTGACCTGGCGGTGATGTTCATCGGTCTTGAAGACGCCGATGAGCTGTTTCTGTTCGACTGGGGAATGGCGACCGCGGTTTACGGCTGGATCGACCGGCCCGACGCTATCGATCAGCTCGCGGCTCAATTACGGGCGGAATTGCCCGGCGACCGGGTGCGCACCTGGAAACAACTGAATGAAGATTTGCTCAACGTGCTGATGGTGGAAAAAAATATGATGTTTTTTCTGCTGGTTTTCATCGTGCTGGTAGCGGCGTTCAGCATTACCAATACCCTGATTACCATGGTGTTCCAGAAAACCCGGGAAATCGGCCTCCTGAAAGCCTTGGGGGCGACGTCGGCGACGGTGATGCGGATTTTTATTTTGCAGGGCATGTTTGTCGGGATGGTGGGCAGTGTATTGGGCACGGTTGCCGGGATAATCATCATCCGCTGGCGCAATGAAATTCTGCATTTCGCGTCCCGGGTGTTCAAAATGGAACTGTTTCCGCCGGAATTTTATTATTTCAATGGTCTGCCGGCGAACATAGTCGTTCAGGATGTAGTGGTGATCGTTCTGGTGACCATCATCCTGTGTACGGTCGGCGGCATTGTCCCCGCCTGGCGCGCCGCGAAACTGGATCCGGCGAAAGCCTTGCGCAACGAGTAAAAGAAGATTTGAACATGACTGAAACCAATGACATTTATCTCGATGTCCGGCAGGTGTCGAAATCGTATTTTATCGGCCGGAAGGAAATCGAAGTCCTCCGGGACGTCAACTGGCGGATAAAACGCGGTTCGTGGACGGCCCTGCTGGGGGCGTCCGGCAGCGGCAAAACGACGCTGCTGAATCTCTTGGGGACGCTGGAAAAACCGGATGCCGGCACGATTTTCTGCGGAACGCTGGATTACCGGCATTTGACCCGGCGGCAGGCAACCGCGTTCCGCAATAATTCCATCGGGTTTATTTTTCAGTCTTACCAGATGCTGCCGGAACTGACGCTCCTGGAAAACGTCTGTCTGCCGGCCATGATCAGGGCGCTCCCGCGGCAGGAATACCGGGCGCGCGCTGAAGAATTGTTGTTCAAGGTCGGGTTGGCGGATCGCCTCCGGCATCGTCCGGACGAACTTTCCGGCGGCGAACAACAGCGGGCGGCGATCGCCCGGGCGCTGATCAACCGGCCTTCCCTGATCCTGGCCGACGAACCGACCGGCAATCTCGATTCCCAAACCGGCGCGGGCATTCTGGAACTTTTCCGGCAGCTGCACGAGGAAAGATCGGGGCGCACTATAGTCATGATAACCCATGATGAAAAAGTGGCGTCGATGGCGGATTCCATCGCGACTCTGGCGGACGGCTGCATTACCCGCTGATCTCCGTCCGTTCTGTCTAACCGTCGTTGATATTCTGGTGGTATTCCTGAAGCGTACAGACTTCCAACTGGCCGAATTTCTGCTGGTCTTTGATGCCCGCCACCGCGGCGGTCAGACCGGCCAGAGTAGTGGTTACCGGAATGCCGTTGATAACGGCTTTGGAGCGCGTCTTGATTTCAGCGACCATGGCTTTGGCGCCGCCTTCGGTGGTATTGACGATCCATTGTACCCGGTTTTCGGTGATCAGATCGAGCATATTCGGACGGCCGTTGGCAATTCTGAACACCGCATTGGTTTTTATCCCGTGGTCGTACAGCATGGTCGAAGTGCCGAGGGTGGCGTAGATGACGAAACCCATATTCACCAGTTCCCTGACCAGTTCTATTGCCGGTTCCTTGTCCTCGTCCCGCAGCGAAACACAGACGTTGCCGCTGAGCGGCAGGGAACTGCCGGCGGCCAGCTGGGATTTCAGATAAGCCAGATTGTGGTCGTAATCCAGGCTCATGACTTCGCCGGTGGATTTCATTTCCGGGGTAAGGATGATGTCCACGCCGGGAAATTTGATGAACGGGAACACCGCTTCTTTGACCACGGTGTAGGGAATGTGGATTTCCCGGGTAAAACCGAGTTCCCGGAGCGTTTCGCCCATCATGCAGCGGGCGGCCAGGCGGGCCAGCGGGCGGCCGATGGCTTTACTGACGAACGGAATGGTGCGCGACGCGCGGGGATTGACTTCCAGGATATAGATTTCGTCGCCTTTGACGGCGAACTGGATATTCATCAATCCGCAGACCTTCAGTTCCCGGGCCAGATCGCGGGCGTGGCGGCGGATTTCCGCGATAGCGTTTTCAGATAAACTGGTGGCCGGAATTATTCCCGCCGAATCGCCGGAATGAATCCCCGCCAATTCGACGTGTTCGATGATCGCGCCGATCACCACATCCTTGCCGTCCGAGATGCAGTCGACGTCCAGTTCCAGCGCATCCACCAGGAAACGGTCGATCAGGATTGGTTTTCCCGGTGAGATGGCCTCGGCTTCGCCGACGTATTTACGCAGGTATTTTTCCTTGTAAACGATAACCATGCCGCGGCCGCCCAGGACGAACGAGGGACGGACCAGCAGCGGATAACCGATTTTTTCGGCGATGACCAGCGCCTCGTCGACATTGGTGGCAATACCGTTCGGCGGCTGTTTGATGTTCAGCTGCTGCGCCAGTTCCTGGAAGAAATCGCGGTCTTCGGCGGCGTCGATGTCGTCCGGACTGGTGCCGATGATTTTAGCCCCGGCGGCCTGTAATTGCTGGGCCAGGTTGAGCGGGGTCTGACCGCCGAACTGGACAATGATGCCGTCACACTTTTCACGCTCGTAAACATGCATGACGTCTTCCAGCGTCAGCGGTTCGAAATAGAGTTTATCACTGGTGTCGTAGTCTGTCGATACGGTTTCCGGGTTGCTGTTGACCATGATGCATTCATGCCCGGCTTCACGCAGCGCGAACGCCGCATGAACGCAGCAGTAATCGAATTCAATTCCCTGGCCGATCCGGTTGGGGCCGCCGCCGAGCACCATGATCGATTTCTTATCGCCGCGGCCGCGTACCGGTTCCGTAGCTTCGCCGTAGGTGGAATAATAATACGGAGTTTGGGCTTCGAATTCGCCGGCGCAGGTATCGACGGTGGCGAACACCGGCTGAATGCCGAGCTCGCGGCGGGCGTTCCAGACCGAAGTTTCATCGCTGTTCAGCAAAAAGGCCAACTGGCGGTCGGAATAGCCCAGTTCCTTGGACTGGCGGAACAGAGGAAGGTCCCGGCATAATCCGGCCAGCGATCCGGCGGAGCTGATTTCCGTTTCAAAGGCGGCCAGTTCGGCCATCTGGCGCAGGAAATAACGGTCGATTTTAGTCAGTTCGAAAACTTTGTCCACTTCATAGCCGCGCTTGAACGCCGCCCGGATCACGAATACCCGGTCGCTGTGGGGACGGAGCAGTTCGGCATCGATTTCCTCGTCGGTCATCGCCTCGAAAACCGCATCTTTGCCGTCGGCGCCGAATCCGGCGCGGCCGGTTTCCAGCGACCGCAGCGCTTTCTGGAACGACTGTTTCAGATTGCGGCCGATGGACATGGCTTCGCCGACTGATTTCATCTGGGTGCCGAGGGTGGAATCCGCCTGGATGAACTTTTCGAAAGTAAAGCGCGGCACTTTGGTGACCACATAATCCAGGGCCGGCTCAAAACAACTGGGCGTGTTGCCGGTAATGTCGTTGACGATTTCGTCCAGGGTATAACCGATGGCCAGCAGCGTAGCGATTTTTGCGATCGGGAATCCCGTTGCTTTCGAGGCCAGCGCCGATGACCGGGAAACGCGCGGGTTCATCTCGATAATAACCCGGCGGCCGGTGTCCGGATCAACCGCCCACTGGACGTTGGAACCGCCGGTCGCCACCCCGATCGCTTCCATTACCGCCAGACTGGCGTCGCGCATTTCCTGATATTCGCGGTCAGTCAGGGTCTGGATCGGGGCGATGGTGATCGAGTCGCCGGTATGAATGCCCATCGGGTCGAGGTTCTCGATTGAACACACGATTACCGAATTGCCTTTTTTGTCCCGCATGACTTCCATTTCAAATTCTTTCCAGCCCAGCAGCGATTCTTCGATCAATACTTCGGTATTCTGACTGGCATCCAGGCCGCGCGCAACAATGTCGTCAAATTCCTCGGGATCGTGAGCAATACCGCCGCCGGAACCGCCCAACGTGAATCCCGGCCGGATGATCAGCGGCCAGGAACCGATCCTGGCGGCGATGCCCCGGGCTTCTTCCAGGGAATGCGCGGATTCCGAATGCGGCAGATCCAGACCGATGCCGAGCATGGTCTGTTTGAACAAGTGCCGGTCTTCAGCGCGCCGGATGCTGTCCGCGTCGGCCCCGATCAGTTCGACTTTGTACCGCTCCAGAATCCCGCGGTCGGCCAGTTCCATGGCCAGATTCAGTGCGGTCTGGCCGCCGAGCGTCGGCAGCAGGGCGTTAGGACGCTCGCGGCGGATGATTTCCTGAAGAATATCGGCGGTCAGGGGTTCGATATAAGTACGGTCGGAAAATTCCGGGTCGGTCATGATGGTGGCGGGATTGCTGTTGACCAGGACGACTTCGCAGCCCTGGTCTTTCAGCACCTTGCAGGCCTGTACCCCCGAATAGTCAAATTCGCAGCCCTGACCAATGACGATCGGGCCGGAGCCGATCAGCATTATTTTATGTAAATCAGTGCGTTTCGGCATGGTTTCAGCGCTCCATGGATTGAATGAATTGTTTGAACAGATAGCGGGAGTCATGCGGTCCCGGAGCGGCTTCGGGATGGTACTGGACGCTGAACATGGGCTCAGTTCGATGCCGGATGCCCTCGATAGTGCGATCGTTCAGATTCAGATGCGTCATTTCGAGTCCGGCCGGCAGGTTTTCCAGGGCCAGGGCAAAATTATGGTTCTGCGAGGTGATTTCGACTTCACCGCTCGCGAGATTCTTGACCGGATGGTTGCAGCCGTGATGCCCGAATTTCAGCCGGCCGCATTCGGCCCCGGAAGCGATCCCCAAAAGCTGATGTCCGAGGCAAATTCCCATCAGCGGCACTTTCCCGATCAGCTCGCGGGCGCAGGCAATAGCGTATTTCACCGCCGAAGGGTCGGCAGGGCCGTTGGACAGAAAAACCCCGTCCGGTTTCATTTTCAATATTTCCGCCGCGCCGGTCGGCGCGGGAACCACGGTTATTTGCATGTCGTTGGCGGCCATCTGGCGCAGGATGTTATATTTTATCCCGAAATCCAAGGCAATTACCTTATATTTCCCGGTCTCGTTCCAGACATAGGATGCGGTACAGCTGACTTTGGCGGCGTAATCCTGGTTGTCCAGACCGCACCAGGCCCGCGCCCGGGCGACGGCGTCCGCTTCCGAAATATTTTCGGCGGAACAGTGCATAAACGCTTTCTGGGTGCCGAGCGTGCGGAGCAGCAGCGTCAGGCGGCGGGTATCGACGCCGGCAATGCCGGGTACCCCGTTGGCCATCAGCATTTCATCCAGGGCTTTTTCCGAACGGAAATTGGACGGCGGATTGAGCTCATGAATCACCAGGCCGTTCAGAAATAAACCACGGGATTCCATATCGGCGTCGTTGCAGCCGTAATTACCGATTTCCGGCGAAGTCAGAGTCACGAATTGCCCGGCATAGGAAGGATCACTGATGATTTCCTGATAACCGGTCATGCCGGTATTGAACACCAATTCGCCCACCTGGTCGGTCGGAGCGCCGAAACTCCAGCCGCGGAATATTTCCCCATTGGC
Organism: Victivallaceae bacterium; assembly: GCA_028718375.1. Classification (GTDB taxonomy): domain Bacteria; phylum Verrucomicrobiota; class Lentisphaeria; order Victivallales; family Victivallaceae; genus JAHOYW01. The sequence goes on from JAQULZ010000026.1 coordinate 21,258, forward strand.
CAAGGCGATGAACGCCGGACGTTCGCGTCGGATTTTCCAGTTATACATGCTTTTTCCTGTCGATAGCTTCTAGGTTGCCGCCGTGGCGAAAATATAAATTCCATTAATAAACACCATTTAATGAAATAAACAAATCAAATCCTCAGAAAAGTTGACCGGCGACGGAAGGTTGTAATAGCGGACACGGGTGCCAAAAGTCAAAAAAAATAAAAAATGGCGGATGTAACGCCTCCGGGGTCCAGCGGCGGAACACGCTGGTCGAGCCTTTCGGAGGCTCGAAATCGGATCGCGCAACTTGTTGCGCTTTAAGCAGTACCGCTCTCGCAAAGCGAAGTCCGGAAAAAATCAGCGGAGCGTATTTTTTCCGGACGTTTGAGCGGGCAAGCTACACGAAAAACGTTGCATGCCGACTTTTGCCATCCGCGTCTGATTCAATGTTCGTCAAATTGTACCCCTTATTTTTTGCGAGGGACATCTTGACAATTACCGGCGCGTTGTATACCTTATTGGGCGTAACAATTTTAGCCGGAACCTGAATTAAAACCGGGAGAAAATTATGACTGAAAACAAACCTGCGACTTTGGCTTTACATGCGGGATTCGATCGGGATCCGGTGACCGGGGCGTGTGCCGTTCCGATTTATCAGACGGCGAGTTATGTGTTTGAATCGGCCCGGGAAGCCGAAGACCTGTTCGCGCTCCGGAAATTCGGCAATATCTATTCGCGTTTGACCAACCCGACTGCGGAAGTCTTTGAAAAACGGCTGGCCGCACTGGAGGGCGGCAGTGCAGCCTTGTCCACGTCCAGCGGCATGGCTGCTATCTTTTTAGCCGTAACCAATATCGCCGCGGCCGGTGATCATCTCATCAGTTCGGCTTCGCTGTACGGCGGCACTCAGACGCTGTTTGAGTACACTTTGCCCCGCTTCGGGATCGAAGTCACTTTCGTCGATGAGCTTACTCCGGCAGCGATCGCCGCCAGCGTGCGGCCGAATACCAGACTGGTTTACGGCGAAACCATCGGCAATCCCAAGGGTGACGTGCCGGATTTCACGGCCGTGACCCGCGCTGCCCATGAACATGGTCTGCCGGTGATCATCGACAATACCTTTGCCCCGGTTATCTGCAAGCCGCTCGACCACGGAGTGGATATAGTGGTTTACTCCTGTACCAAGTGGATCGGCGGCCATGGGACTTCCATCGGCGGGATAATTATTGACGGGGGCAAATTCGATTGGGGCAACGGACGGTTTCCGGAATTCACCGAACCGGATCCGAGTTATCACGGGGTAATCTACCGGGAAGCATTCGGCGATCTGGCCTATATCGTCAAGGCGCGGGTGCAGGGCCTGCGCAATATCGGGTCCTGTCCGAGCCCGGTCAACATCTTCCTGCTCTTGCAGGGAGTGGAAACCTTGTCTCTGAGAATGAAGGAGCATTGCCGCAACGCTGAAGCTCTGGCGGAGTTCCTTAAGCACCATCCGCGGGTTGAATGGGTGAGTTATCTCGGACTGAAAGAACATCCGTCGCATGCGCTCGCCGCGAAATACCTGAACGGCGGTTTCGGTTCCGTGTTCGGTTTTGGGATCAGGGGCGGCGAAGCGCCCGCCCGCCGGTTCATCGATGCCGTGCAGCTGGCGAAACACCTGGCCAATGTGGGCGATGCGCGAACGCTGGTCATTCATCCCTGGACGACGACCCATCAGCAGTTATCCGATACGGCCAAGGCCGCGGCCGGCGTCAATCCGGGCTTTATCCGGGTTTCGGTCGGTATTGAGGATATTACCGATATTATTGCCGACTTCGACCAGGCGCTGGCCGCAGGAACGGAGTAAAGCAGGCGGAACTACATTCCCAATTTAAGGAGTAGTAATCCTAAGGTAAAAATGACTGCGAACTCTATCATCCCGGCGCAGACGGTCATGAGTACCGCGTCCGGCCAAAAGTCGGCAGTCGTCCATTTGTGCAGCATGAAATACAGGGTGATAAGCGAAAGGATTTTGCCGCCCCAGGGGATGAAACCGACTAGGGTCATTACTGCGGCAATGATGAGCATGGCCGGGAAGGTACCTTCAACCTTAAGCATTTTCATGCTCAGCCATAAGGCCGTTCCCACAAACAGCGATGAAACCACGAAAAACAGCGCATAACCGATAATTGTCATTGTTCGAATTCCTTTTTTGAAGAGGTTGCTTCTATTATTTTATTCGATATTTTAGACCCAATACTGTTCATTTAGCTATTGACATAATTAGAATGCGTGGTATAGTATCCGCAACCAAAGGAGGTTGCAGATGTCCAGAACAAAAGCAGCGCTTAAAGGCGGTGTAAGGGTGAGCGATTATAT
>JAQULZ010000027.1 GCA_028718375.1 Victivallaceae bacterium
TTCTGTGAGGGACAGTTATAATATCTCAGATGGTATGATATTGTGGCACTCCGCATACCGAAAGAGCGGAGATAACAGAGAAAACAAACCTTACCTAATGGAGGTGTTATAATGTCTACTCGACAACTTATCACTGAAGAATTCATCGCTGCGGTGAAACCCTATCCTCTGAGGTCGCAGGAAAAGGAAAAAGACCCGTTTGTACCGGTAAAATTTTTCAACCCGGCCGGTAGCCAAACCTGGTTCATCCTTGAATATGACCCGGAAACCAAACTCGCTTTCAGCTATGTAACCGGCATGTACGAAGACGAGTTCGGTTATACGTCAATGGAAGAACTGGAAAATATCCGGCTGCCGTATTTCCTGACCATTGAACGGGACTTGCATTTCAAGCCCTGCAAACTTTCGGAATGTTCAACTTTTAAACCCTTAAAATAAGGAAAAACTCTTATGAATGCCTATGAACGGATTACCGGCCTCATCATCGAAAAACTCGACCAGGGGATCATTCCCTGGCAGCAGCCGTGGAGCGCGGGAGGAGTGCCGCGCAACCTGATCACGAAAAAACCGTATCGCGGCATTAACCTTTTGCTGCTCTCCACCCTGAAATACGAATACCCGTATTTCCTGACCTTCAAACAGGTCAAGCAGTTGAAAGGTTCAGTAAAAAAGGATGAAAAAGCCCACCTGGTGGTGTTCTACAAATGGCTGGAAAAGACCGGCCCGGGCGGCAATATAGTCAGGGACGAGGAAGGCAAAGCCGAACTGGCTCCGATGCTGCGTTATTACTATGTGTTCAATGTGAGCCAGTGCGAAGGCATCGCCTCCAAACATGTTCCCCGGCCGGTAATGCGCGAATTCAACCCGATTGACGAAGCGGAACGGATTGCCCTGGAAATGCCCAATCCGCCGGAAATCCGTTTTGACGGCAGCCGGGCTTGTTATATCCCGCGGGACGACAAAATAAAAATGCCCTCGATAAATGCGTTCAAGTCGGACGAAGAACTGTATTCGACGCTGTTCCATGAACTTGTGCACTCGACCGGCCACGAGTCGAGACTGAACCGCAAAGGCGTTACTCAAGCGGCGGCTTTCGGCTCCAGGGTTTACTCGGAAGAAGAACTGGTCGCGGAACTGGGGGCGGCGTTCCTTTGCGGCGAAGCCGGGATTGTGAACCGGACGATTAACAACTCAGCGGCCTATATCCGGGGCTGGCTTTCAAAGCTCAGCAATGATAAGCGCCTGGTGGTTTTTGCCGCCGGAGCCGCCCAAAAAGCCTGCGATTTCATTCTCAACAAACGGCAACCGGAGGCGAATCATGGAAGCGGCGATTGATTATTTCGAGGAAACCATATTGGACGAACCGGATTTCCCGGAATGGCTGCAATGTCCGTATTGCGGGGATGAAGGAACCGAATCGATGCTGGCAGGTTCCGGGCACAACTGCTGCCGGGAATTCCTGCGCGAACTGGAAGGAGAATTTCCCGATGAGAAGTATTTATGTTGACTGGTTTGATGAAAATATCGAACGGGACTGGGATTTTATCGGCGCCGCGATTATGTACCACCGCGAAAGCCTGCGATTGGAACGATGCCCGCACGGCAACCGTAATCTTGGCTGTTGCCAGGAATGCGAATGCTTCCCGGATGAACGCCGGAGCGCGAATATGCCGATGATGAACTTCGCTTATCCGCTTGAGTTTGAGCCGAGTGAAGACATCATCTACCGGGTATGCAATGAAACCAATTGCACAGTGGTAAGGCAGCTATCCAGTGATATTTATTTTTTGGCTTTGACCGGCGGCGGGATGGATTTGTCGCAGGACGTCGCGCTGGCATATATCATTGCCGACGGCTGCATCGAATGGGATATGCTTGAAAATATATACATATCCGGTGCGTTCAGTGTTTCCGAGGAAAATTACCAACTTATCCTGCGGGAGCTGAAACGGCAACTCGTTATCAGTATCGGCAATCAAACCGCAAAATTGAAGGAGGTGATAAGGCGACTGAAAAACTGACCGACTTGTCATAACTAAAAACCAGGCAGGCATAAATCAGGGCGCGTTACGGCGTCTTTTTTTATGCCCGCAAACCAAAGGAAAAAACAAAAAAATGGAAACGATCAATGTCAGTGAAATCAAATGTGAATTCGACCGTAAAATCACAGAAAAGGAAATTCAGGCGAGGGCTGAAAGCATCAGCGGCGTCGGGTTGATCCACTCAATCAAAATCCAGAAAATTGAAGATGAAAACTTCAAGTACCAGGTAGTTGCCGGCCGGAAAAGTTTTGCCGCGCTGACGCAAATCATCGGCAAGACCGAACTGCAAATTCCGGAAGAAGTGTCGTTTATCGAGGGAGACGCGGAAGTTATTGCGTTTGCCGAAAACGACGAACGCACCGACCTCACTCTGGCGGAACAGGTGGATAAACTGGAAAAACTCTCGGAAAGATTCGGCATTGCGGAACTGGCTTCGCACCTGAGTCATTCGCCGCAGTGGATTGCCGCGCGGGTCAGGCTGAAGGCGCTGGCGGACTGCTGGAAACAGGCCATGCGGGAAAACGAGTTTCCGCATTTCGTCATCGGGCATTACGAGGCGGTCGCCAGGTATCCCGAAGACGTGCAGGGTGAAGTTTATAACCACTTCCGCAACTGGAATACCGACGATAAAATCCCGCTGGCCCAATTCGGCAAATTTCTGGAGGACAATTTTACCTTTCTCCTGAAAAACGCCCCGTGGAATACGGACAACAGTTATCAGGGCTGCGGTGAATGTCCGGCCTGCCTTGACCGGCAGAATAACGGTTTCCTGTTCGACGACATGAACGACTACGCCAAGGCGCGCTGCCAGAACCGGCAGTATTATCAGGAACAGCTCGGTAAATTCATCGCCGGCAGAGTTGAAAAGGCCCGGCAGACTGAACCGGAAATCGTGCTGGTGGCCCAGTCGCGGCGGCTGCCGGAAGATTTTCCGCTGGACGCGGAAGAAGTCTATCCGGATTACGCCTGGAGTCTGGCGAAGAAAAAAGAAGGCGGACAGAAAGCGCTGGTGGTTTACGGCCCGCAGGCGGGTAAAACCGTTTTCGTCAAAATAGCGGACTGTTACCGACAGCCGTCAGGTGAGGATTCCGGCAGTTCCGAACCGGAAGAAGAACCGCAGAAACGGCCGGGCACGTTATCGGAACGCAAGGAGCGCAAGCACCGCCAGCGCCAGCGGCACTGCATAACCGCCTTGATCGAATACCTGGAAGCGTTTGAATATCCGGTTCCCGGCCGGGATACGATATTCCGGCTCGTCGCCTGTCTGGGAGTGGATTCCGTTTTCAAAGGCTACTGGGGTAACGGCGGTCCAGCGGAAGGTATCCGTTCGTATCCGGAAATCAATGCTGAAACCCTTGATGCCGAGGTCTGGAAAAAGCTGGCCAATAATCTGGTTCGCGACCTGAAACCGGGCCAGTCCGGTCAGGTTGAAGCCAGATGGACTGAAGCTGAAATCTTGGCTACCATCGTCGGTTTTGACCTGGAACAGGCATTTGCGAAAGCCGTGGAAGTTCTTCCCGATCCCAAATCCTGGAAAGAACTGGAAAAACAGGAACAAGTTAAGGATTACGCCAGACAACAAGCGGAATCCGCCGCTTAAAATCACCCCTCCGGGGCATTTGCCCCGGAGTCCTTCTCCCCACCGGAGAATTAATATCTCTGCTCAAAATACGTTGTTCATAAAAATTTTCTTCCCCGTTTTGCCCATTCGGTAGAAACCCATAACCGAAACAACGAGGGAAAAAATGAAACAGCAACAGAATTTCAGAAAAGATGAAATCATTCAGGGAGACGCACTGGAAGTATTGAAGACCCTGCCGGAAAAGTCCGTTGACATGTGTATGACTTCTCCGCCTTACTGGACTCTTCGTGATTACGGAATGAATGGGCAGTTGGGACTGGAGCAGACCTTCGGAGAGTACGTAAACAATCTCTGTGATATCTTTGACGAAGTAAAAAGAGTACTGAAAGATGAAGGAACTTGTTGGGTGAACTTGGGGGATTGCTATGCCGGTAATACCGGAAAGAAATTTGGTTGGCCTGGCAGTAGATTGGCAAAAGCCAATAAGAAAGGTATTCGCAACGCAATAAAACACGAACTGCCTCCCAAATGCCTGATTTTGGCACCTTTCCGTTTTGCGATTGAAATGGTAACCCGGGGCTGGATTTTGCGTAATGTTATAATCTGGCATAAACCGAATGCGGTACCTGGCCCGTTCAAGGACAGGTTTACTGTCGATTTCGAATACATCTTCTTTTTCAGCAAACAGAAAAAATATTATTTTGAACAGCAACGGCAACTTCACAAAGTACAGAGCATTGAAAGAACAAAACATTGCTGGAACGGACACCGTGAGCCCGACAGCAGTTATGCCGGAATGGACATAGGCAAAATGTGTCATCCGGAGGGCAGGAATATGAGAACCGTATGGGAGATAAGTACAAAATCATTCAGAGAAGCACACTTTGCGGTTTATCCGCCTGAATTATGCGAGATCCCCATAAAAGCCGGTTGCCCTGAAGGTGGAATTGTTCTCGATCCGTTTTTTGGGGCCGGCACCACCGGGCTTGTAGCTCAAAAGCAAGGCAAGCATTATTTAGGAATAGAACTTAATCCCAAATACATAAAAATCGCAGAAGCAAGAATTAATAAGCAGGCAAAGCCCGCGATCTGATATAACTTATACTCCCGCTCCAATCCAGGGCGGGATTTTTCTTTTATATGACTGAAAGAATTTTTGTCAAGTCGTTGATTGCCAGTACGGAAATCTTATTATCCAGCGGATAATTGTCCAGTCCCGGACAGACAATATAAAGCTGTTCCAGTCCAAGGTCAGAGACGGCGCTTCGCATGGATTTGGAAGTTCGCGGCGCATCCGAATACTTGATCTCAAAACCATAGCGTTTGCCATGTTTGAACAGCAGGAGGTCCAATTCCGCCCCGGCATGAGTTGCCCAGAAATAAATATCCCGGCTGTCGGCGAGAGAAAAAATCTGCTCTACCACGAAACCTTCCCAAGATGCTCCCAGTTTGGGATGACTTAAGATATCATCAAAACTGCTCAGAGATAATAGTGCATGCAGAATTCCCGAATCCCTGATATATATTTTAGGAGACTTTACCTGGCGTTTCTTCAAATTCTCGAACCAGGGAGGCAGTTGCCTGACCATGTAGGCCCCGGATAAAATGTCCAGATAATTCCTTGCCGCGGTTTCGCTGTTTCCCAAAGAACGGGCGAATTCAGCGGCATTCCAGACTTGACCGTGATAATGCGCGACCATGGTCCAGAAACGCCTTAAAGTTTCAGCGGGAATATTTATGCCGAGTTGAGGGATATCCCGTTCCAGAAAAGTCCGGATAAAATCATTGCGCCAGGCAAAACTCGATTCAGTATCCTTCGCCAGATATGACCTTGGGAAACCGCCGCGCTCCCAGAGTTGACTGCTGTGCTCGGCGCCGATCTCACCAATATTGAACCCCGATAAATCCACAAAGGAAATCCTGCCGGCCAAGGATTCAGCGGCTTTTTTCATCAGATGCGGTGACGCGCTTCCCAAAAGCAGAACTCTCATGGTATTTTCGGGACGGTCAACCAATACCCGGAGAATTTCAAAAAGTTCCGGCTTCTTTTGAACTTCATCAATGATCACATACCCGGCTTCTCTTTCAAGGGTCAACATCGGGTTTTCCAGCCGGTTGATATCTCGCGGGTCCTCCAAATCGAAAAATTTACCCGCTAAAGTCTGGTTTAATTCTCTGCTCAACGTGGTTTTTCCGCATTGCCTTGGCCCCAGCAGCGCAGTTACCGGAGTACGTTCTACAGCTTTTTTGAGTTCTGCTAATATTTTCTTTCTGGCAATCAATTTCATGGAATTATCCTTGAAAATCTTATTTTAAACATCTGATATTCAAGTATAATCTAAATCTTTGGAAAAATCAAGCGTTGAAAGACAACTATGAGTTATTTTTTTACAGCAACGTGAATTTTAATCAATCAAATAGCTTCTCTCCCCACTGAGGAAATTAATTTTATAAGCTGAACCGCAAAAATATCTATAACCTGAATATTGTGCATTTGAACTTAAATCGCAGCAACGCTACAGAAAAATAAGCTTGACCGCTTACTCAAAACCGTTCTTTTTTTAAGATTTATTCCCCAAAATCCCATTTCATATAGGCTTTGTTATTTTTATAGAATAGCAACAAAACTACTTGTAATTATATTTATTATTTTGAGGCCAATAATTGATTGTTTATTACAACAGATTAAGTTTCGGAGCAATAACAACTTTAGCAGGGAGCTGGAAAATGGACATTCTTCGTTATTTATCGGAAAGTTTCTGGAAATGGGCGGGGAACCTGCCGGTTGAATTTACCGGATTGTTTTGCCGGATGGCGTTGATTCTGGTACTTTTAATCTGCCTGGGAGCGGGGGTAAAAAATATCTATCAGAAAGGCTTCAGACACGTTCTCCCCTTGCAGGCGGCCTCGGTGATGGTGGCGATTATTATCGGATTGGTTGCGCGGCTGAGTTTTATCCCCGCGATGACTTGCAACCATCGCAGCACCTTGTTCCTGGCGGCATTTTGCTGCTGCGTCATTCTGCCGGTCGTGGCGGTGAGGTTTATCATCCGTCAGAAAGGAATTCAGACTATCGCCTGGAAAATCATCTACGGGATAATTTTCGTATTGATCGTTACTCAAATTATTGTTTGCGCGGTGAGGTGAGCCATGAAAAAACTCTTCCGGAAAATCAGAGAGCTGTTTTCGGACAAAACCGATACCTGGGACAATCAGCCTCCAAATTTACCTGTCCGGAGGCTGCCGGACGGTCATCGGACTCCCTCAGATAATCAAACTTCACCGCCGCGCGGATTTTCCCCGTTCAAATGGCGGGAACAGATGATGGAGAACGAATTCGCCGCGCAAAACTGCACTCGGGAAAACCAATCGGTAAATGTATTCGGGCCTTCCGCCGGAGGCAATATCCCGTGTTCATATAACAACGAAACTTTTACGGAAGACGGCTTGGTCAGCGGTAAAACCGAAGCCTTCCTGACAACCGCTGATGGTCGCCTGATCCGACCTAATGAACTGCACGGCGGCGGAAAATGCTTCAACTGCATGGCTCTGACCGACAAAATTTATTTCTGCGCCGTCTGCAAAATTCCTCTGTGCTTTCATTGCGCCAGAAAATACAAAGACATCGATGTTTGCCATAAGCATCTCGCGGAACTCAACTTCAACGAGGATACCTGGAGCGTTGAAAATGAATAACGGCAAAAAAGATTTGAGTTACGGCATGTGGGCTTTCAATTACCTTGCCGCAATCGCCCGGAGCGCCGGAATGGAAAATGACAAACGGGTTATACTGGCATTGAAATATATCTCTTTGAAATCCGGAAACCAACAAGCGGTAAAAACAATGCTGAACCGGAATTTGGAGCTAATCAGAAAGTCACCGGGGTATATCGCATCGCAACTTAATAGCAATCCTTTTGTCCCTTATCCGCGTCCGAAATTCATTAACGGCGAAATCAAGCTCGGCTTTATTTACGATGAGATCAGGAAAATACGCTATCCGTTCGGCATCAGCAGAACTGAATTAATGCAGCACATGTTATTAAGCGGCAGGTGCGGAGCAGGAAAAACTACCTTATACTAATGAGCGATCAGTCATAGATAATGGCGATGGCGGATTTTGAGATGGATTTTGGTTATAAACCGCAGAGCGATACAGAGTATCGCGCGAGGATTTATGGCAAAAATCGGCTCAAAAGAACCATCGAAATGTCTATGAATGAGAGCGAATTGGTATTATTATTTATTGTATTGATTAATCTGCTGCGCTTGCTGATTCCGTTCTGGATTTTTGATTTCAAGCGGGATTACCGGGCCTTATTGCGTTTCAGTAAGTCGCTTTACATATTCAATCGGACCAATTTCAAGTTCAACCCGCTCATCCCGCCAACCGGAACCGCCCCGGTTCAATGGGCGTCAATTTTTACCGACATCTTTTTCCAGATATTTTACTCCGCCGCGGCAGCTTCCGCCAAAAGCATTTTTCTCGGAACTCTGAAGGACATTTACAAAAATAACAGTGTTCCAACCTTAATCGGCCTGTTCCGGGCATTTCAGCGAAAACTTTATGACGATACAATTCCTTCCAATACCAAGAACAGCATCCGGACGATCATGCTCCGGCTGGAACCTTTCATTGATATTCTCGGCGATTCGATCTGCGGACAGGGGTTTGATATGGCGGGACTGCTGCAAAAAGAAGTTGTGCTGGAACTGGACGGGCTGACGATAGAATATCAGACATTCATCGCGACTTTGATTTTTCACTGGATTTTTACTTACCGGCTTAACCTGGCGCAACGTGGGAAACTTAAACATTTACTGTTGTTTGATGAAGCTAAACGCTTATTCTCATTGAATATTCCACTGATTGCCCAACTCGTGTCGCTGGCGCGGGAGTTCGGACAAGGGTTGATACTGGCGGACCAGATGCCGTCATGCCTGGACCATGCGGTCATGGCGAATGTCTATACCATAATTGCTTTGAGCTTGACGGCGCCGCGGGATATGAATGCCCTGGCTGCCGGCATGGGTTTGAACAGGGAGCAACATGCTTGCCTGAATACTCTGCCTTTGAAAACCGCGGTCGTGAAAATGGCCGGACGTTATACCAGGCCGTTTATGTTTCATATTCCCGATTTGGTAGTGGATAAGAACATAACCATTGTTAAGCTTTATTCTCTAAAGCAGAATACCGAAGACAAGAGTGATGGTTATTTCCCGCCGCCGAAATTTCCATGGTGGGATAAAAAATTAAAATTACAATCCGATCTGTATGAATATCGTGATGAAAAGCACCGGTGTGAATATACTTTGTGGTATCACCGAAAATCTCAAACATGTCAGTTTCAGGTAATTTATTACTGATGTAAACTTAAAATCGTGGTAGTGTTTTTTTATTCGCTTACAGGGAAATAACATTCCGGCAATATTTCTGCCGGTATTTTTTTGCCTTCAATATAATCCCCCCCATTTAAAAAAAAATCATAAAACTGCCGCGTTTTTGACACGCTTATTGTAGAAAAATACCCATCTTCCGTATTTCCACTCGTAACTGACCTCAAAAAACCTCTTTGAATTTGACACGACATTCCCTTGAAACTGACACGGCAAAATATGGATAACATATTGCGGATAAGGATGTTATGACTTATAATATATCATATGGGACAAATGAAAAATTAACCGATTAAAAGACTGAAAAATGGATCCTTCAAACAGCGACAGACACGATAGAGACTGGGTGACTGAAAATAATGAAGAGTCATCTTGTGACTTCGACTGGGGCGCATTGGATAACAGCCCGTTGTTTGAAGGCGAGTTCGGTGAATGCCTGAAAGACGCTGTCAATAATTACGTTAATCGCAAATTGTTTCAAATGCTGATCATTTTTAATGAGATGTCGAGCGAAGAACGCATAGCTCTGGCAGGCTGGGCCGTTGAAGGCAAATCTTTCAGAGAAATCGGCAGGGAAATCAACCGGGATCACAAAACCGCGCAAATGCGTTGTTATGACGCCATAAATAAAATCCGGAATTCCCCATTGGTGAAAGTCCATTTCAAACGTAAAAGGAAAGAAAATTAACCACAATATTCCCCAAACTGCTGATTTTATAAAACTCTTAATAACCCCAAACAGGAGGTGCAACAAAAAACAAAATTTCAGGATTCCGATAAAACCAATGACAATTAACCCAGGAAACTCATCATGAAAAAAGCGACCGTAATTATCGCAGAAAGCGGAAAACACTTTGATCTCGAAATACCGCCGGGAACTACCGCTCAGGATATTCTTAATCAAGTAAATCTCGGAAACGGCTACGTCCTTAGCAGCGGCAGAGGGCAGGAGCCGTTCGGCAGCGACGAGGTCATCTACGATCAGATCGCGGATGGCTGTAAACTCTACGCATCTACTCCGGTGGAAGTGGGCTCCGGCCCGCTTTCTTCCTTTATCGACAATTGTATCGATTTATTTATCCACTGGTTTATTCTTCCGGAGCCGGTAAACCCTCAAAATAAAACGCGCATTTATACCGGTTCAAATGTTGTCAGAAGGGCGGAAACGCCTTACTGGGAGCAGCGCGGCTGGAAAAAGATATTGGGCAAATATCACGGCTACTACCGGACAAAATACGGCAGTTTCAGAGGTGAAGCTGATGTCAGTTCTTCCGGCAGAATTGAGCTTTTTATTTTCAGTCCCCCGGATTGTCTGCGTAAACATTCACATTGGCCGTGCTTCATGAAAAGGCCGAACGGTAAATTTTTCATTCACAATAACAAAAACGGGATATTCGATCTTTCGTCGGGGATTATGGACGTCGAAAGGATCATCACGGAGTCATTCGGATTATGAGAAGCAACCGCCGAATCGAAATTTTTTCGCAGCGAATACTGGCAAAGGAAAGAGCGGTTACCGCGGCGATGCTTGAGGCATTCAGAAACAACCGGCGCGGAAAAGCCAAAGAATTCTTCGAGCTTGTCTGTGAATACAATGAATTCAGTGAACTCTGCCGGCAATGGCATCAAAACCTGTCGGCTGAAAGTAACTGTATCCAGTTATCTCTCGATGTCTGGTTCCTGCAGGATTTAATAAAACATTTAACTCCTCATGCCGACGAAGAAGTCGTTTACATTACCGGGCACAGCGTCGGCAATCTCAGAATACCGTACAGGATTTGTGAGGTTGAACTCAAGGAACAATCCGTTGTTTATGCCAGATGCACAGCGCGTTCCTGTTCAGATGCGCTTATAGAGATCAACGAAAAAGGCTGCTGTCTTCAATTGGTAGCGCATTCTCATCCGGGGATGGGGAAGGATACAACAACTCCTTCCGGTATTGACCTTAACTATCTTGATAAAATCCAGAAAAATGATTCCCAAGCCGTAGGCGTAATTGTGTCCCGTGACGGTTTCGTCAGGTTTTTTACGTCATGCGTCGAATTTGAAGTATCAATAAAAGGCGCGGAGGCAGAATATGTTGGCGACAATGTTTTTAAAATCCTGCTTTCATAAGCAGATAAAAACTCATCGGGTCATATCCAAAGACCCCGAAATAATGTCTGTAACCGACCGCCAGAGCCGCTTGCCTGATTTCGACCAGCAGGCGTTAGAAAAAGCTCATATAATTCTGATCGGCGGCGGCGGGATCGGGAGTGAACTTGCGGAAGGACTGGTCAGAAAGGGGGTAGGGAGGCTCACCGTCTACGACCATGACGTAGTGGAAATGTCAAATTTGAACCGCCAGCATTTTTTCAAAAAAGATATTGGTAAAAACAAGGCTGTGCAATTGGTAAGAAATATTTCAAAACATGCGACCTGCGGTACGGTTTTGAACGGCTATGCTTGCAATTTTCAGGACGCAGTAGTCCTTGAGCATGATTTGAATGCGGATATTGTGATTTGCGGAGTTGACAATAATGCAGCCAGAGTTGCCGTGTCCGAATATTACCGGAAACGCAATATACCGGTGATTTTCATTGCGGTAGATTATATGGCGGAAAACGGTTATGTATTCGTCCAGGAATTTGGCGGTCTATGTTTCGGCTGTGCGTTCCCGCGCTGCCTTGAAAAACGCAAGGCTCCGTGTTTTACCCCGGCGGTCAAAGACATTCTTAAAGTAGTGGCCGGGATAGCTCTCTATGCGGTAGATACCCTGATTATGGAGCGCAGACGCAACTGGAACTACCGCAATATTCATTTAGCCGGCTTTGCTCCCAGCCAGGAGCTAACTATCACCAAAAATCCCAAATGTCCTTTATGCAATAAACAAAACATGGAGACCAAACAATGAAAAACGAAACGAAAATGCAGGTAATGGATTTTATCGGATTCCTGGAAACTTCCGGTAAACTCAATCCGCAGGAACACAAACGCCTTAGGGAGGCTTTGGAGCTGAACTTGGCGGAAAAAGAAGCTCAAAAACTCCCTAAAAGGCCCTTAACCCGTAAAGAAGTTGCCGACTTTCTTCAAGTCTGCACCCGGACTGTTGACCGTATGTGTGAAAACGGTCAGCTAAAATTCTTTAAACTTGGACCAAGATATATTCGCTTTGATATTGAAGACGTGCTTGCGGTCATGCAACAGCAAAATCCGGTTGAGTGTGTGAACTGAAAATAACTTTGAAAAAATTCTAACAAAAGGATATTATTGCTCCGAAACTTAATCTGTTGTAATAAACAATCAATTATTGGCCTCAAAATAATAAATATAATTACAAGTAGTTTTGTTGCTATTCTATAGTTATGAACCAAGTAAAATCCCCGTTTCCCTGGTTTGGCGGCAAAGGCGCACCAAAAATCAAAAACACTATTCATAGCCTGCTTCCCCGGCACGATTATTATATTGAACCGTTCGGGGGTGGAGCTTCAATATTACTCGGCAAACCTCCGGCCAAAGTTGAGGTATATAATGACGTAAACCGCGGCGTAGTTAATTTTTTCCGGGTAATTGCCGACGTTGAATTATTCGCCAAATTTATGGCAAGGGCCGCGCTGCTGCCTGTATCGCGGGAGCTTTTTGAGGAATACGCGCGCACTTGGCCGGGAATTCACGACCCGGTGGAACAAGCGGTGCGCTGGTATGTGGTAATCCGTCAGAGTTTCGGGGGAATGGGAAAATCTTTCGGAACGGTAGTCAGCAGTTCCACCGGAGGCATGGCGCAAACCACCAGTTCCTGGCGTTCTTCCTTCGAAAACCTGCCGAAAGTCCATGACAGAATCCAGCGCGTTCAGATCGAATGTTCCGACTGGCGTGACTGCCTCAAACGGTTTCAGGGGCCGGGGTGGTTGACATACTGCGATCCGCCGTATGTTTTAGGAGCCAGAAAAGCCGGCGGCTATGAACACGAGCTGAAAAACAGTGACCATACGGAATTGATTGAAACGCTGCTGAATTATGACGGCGCCGTGATGCTTTCCGGTTATGACAACCACTTATATGCTCCTCTGCAAAAAGCCGGCTGGGATGTGGTCAAAGTTGATGTCATATGCAATGCCGCCGGGCATACCCGAGGCAACGGCCTCAAAGGTGCGGGAAAAAGTCTGGAAAAACAAAAACGCACCGAATGCATCTGGCGCAACCCGGAAGCTGTGAGCCGCGAATAGCTCATGGGTGGTTGCTATGCCCCGGTTAATCCGGGGCTTTTTCATTTTTGTATTTATGCCTTTAGAAAATATCTTATTCTTCCTCAAAAACGAGGCATAAAAGTGGGCATAAGTTGGTTATAAATGTTGACTTGAAACGGGTGAAATAGACAGAAATTGAAATGACACGGGGATTCTACGCTTTGCTTGCAAGATGCTGATTTTTAACGAGTTGAGGATAAAATACTGGCTCCGGCAGCTGGATTCGAACCAGCGACCAAGTGGTTAACAGCCACCTACTCTACCGCTGAGCTATGCCGGAACACGATTTCACTGGCGTGAGCCTCTATTATACTCTGTCATTTTTGAATTGCAAATCACAAAAACGCTTTTTTGAACTTATTTTTTGCTCAGGCACCGGCGCAGGCTGGAATGTCGCCGGACAGTGTTTTGCAGCGCTGCCGCCAAAAGTTCGGACCGGGTCCAGAATACCGCCCGTTGTTCTGCCCGGCTCAGAGCGGTATAAATCATTTCTCGGGTCAGTAGCGGAGACAGTTCTGCCGGAGTTATTATCAGTACCTGCTGAAAACCCGAACCCTGCGCTTTGTGCACGGTCAGCGCGTAGGCGGCGCTGAAATCCGGCAGCAGGTGCGGGACAAAACTCCTGAATTCCCGTTTTTCCGCACCGCCGCCCGGAAAAAACGCCTTCAAACCCCCATGTTCATCCGGCCAGATAATTCCCGTATCGCCGTTGAAAAGTTCCATCGCATAATTATTTTCATTGATGATGATCGGCTTGCCCGGATAAAACACCTGCCGCCGGCCTTCCGGCGGCGGCAGCAACTGTTGTTCGATTAAACGGTTGATCATTTCCGCGCCGTAACGGCCGCTGCGGTGTACGCAGAGAATCCGGAATTTATTGTATAATTCATAGGCGCGCTCCACGGATCGCTCATTCCGGAAATCCAGATAACGCCGTTTTTTCCCCTCGAAATCGACGCGCGTCTGGTTCAAGTGGGAAGCCAGGTGTCGGGCGAAACCGGATGAGGTCCAGGACGGCGGCATTTGTACTGTGATTTCTCCGCTGGGATCATTATGCATCGCATCAACAATTTCCTGAACCGCGGCCGGGGACGGGTGGTCCGGAAGTCGCCGGAACGCGGTTACCGTCAACCCCAAACCGCGCTCGGCTGCAAACCGGTGATTTTCCTCCAGTTCGATCACCTTGTTGGAAAAAATATCTCCGTCCCCGGCGGCGGACAGTTCTGCGGCCGCAGGAAAAGCGGCGGCAAAATCCCGGACGAATTCCCGGTCGAAATGATTGCCGCCCGCGGCCAGGCAGAAATCCCGCAGCACCATGCCCGCTTCAACCGACGCCAGTTGCTGCATATCTCCCAGCATAATCAGTGCCGTAGTGAGCGGGGTGGCTTCCAGCAGCGCTTTCATCAGGCTCTGAGAGATCATTGACGCTTCATCGACGATCAGCACTTCCGTCGCCAGTTGGTGATTGCGGTTATAGCGGAAGCGCGGCGTTCCCGGACGACTGCCCAGCAGCCGGTGAATGGTTGCGACCGGCAGCTTTCGAAGTTGATCCTTGGTCGCGGCCGTGCAGTTAAGCCGGGGAATCTGCTCCAGAAGCGCTTCCTGAAGGCGCGCCTGGGCCTTGCCGGTCGAGGCGCATAAGGTTATTTTTACCTTCGGATCCGTTTCCAGCAACCGCGTGCAAAGCGCGGCGGCGACCGTGGTTTTTCCGGTTCCCGGTCCGCCGCTGATGACGGTAAAATTCTGCCGCAAGGCGGCGAAAACCGCCAATTGCTGCCGGTCGATTTTGCCGGTCATGGGGTGGAAATAGCTTGAAACCGCCGTGATTTCCCTGCCGGTTACGGAAGCTCGGAGGACAGTCCGGGCGGCGCAGCGTTGCCGGAAGTCAAGGGCCAGGTCCTGTTCGCAAAGCCAGTCGCGATAAATATATAACCGCGTCCCGTCCAGAATCAGCGGTGCCGGGGACGTTCGTCCGTCTGCCGCTATCGCCACTGCCGGTTTACAGGCGAGCAATTGTTCAGTCCAATAGTCCGGAATCGGCAGCATCCGCAAAAATTCCGCAGTTTCATTTGCCGGGATTTCGCCGTCGTCCGTATCCTTGAAATAACCGTCGAGGCTGCCGTTGAATTCTTTAAGGTCGAGACAGGTATGTTTGCGTTTAACGGAAGCGTCAGCAGCTAAAGCCGCGGCCAGAAACAGCGGGTAATGGTCGTTTTCCCCGGCAACGCGGCAGACGAAGGAGGCGAAACTTAAATCCAATGGTGACAGGAGTTGAGCATCGAGCTGCTTCAGTCGTTCGATGAGTATTTCTCCGTTCGTCATAATTCCGCTCCGAATAAATTTTCCGCCAGTTCCAGGGTTTTGCGGTCCGGTTCGATCCGATAGATCCCGGTATCCGGGAAATCGTTTTTCATTCCTCGCACATATAAGTAAAATACGCCGCCGAGATGCCGGTTGAAATCGTAGTCCGGCAACCGGTGTTCGAGGTATTTATGCAGCGCCAGCAGATAAATGGCGGCTTGCAGTTGATAATGATTTTCCCGCATGTTCAGCGCCAGCGCGGACTCGGCGTAATCGTCCGGATGACTGCCCAGATTATTGCTTTTCCAGTCGATGATATAATAACGGTTGCCGGTTGCGAAAACCAGGTCGATGAAACCGTTGACGAAACCGCGCCCTGCCGTTAGCGCAGCGATTTCGCCGCCGCCCAGATGCCGGAGCAAAGCGTTGACCGCCCCGATATCCGGGACCTGCCCGGCGGGAAAAAAGAACTCCATTTCCGGCTGGCGGCAGCCCGTTTCCAGGTCGGCCAGGAAAAACGTTCCGTCCCGGCCGGGGAGGGGGCAGGTCAGGACATTTTCCAGCATGGCGCAGATTTGATCATAACGCCGGGATTCCGAACGCGCGAACTGGGCGGTTTCACTACCGCCTTCAATCAGGCCGGCAAGGAATAATTGGTCTTTAATCATCCTTTCAAGCTGCGGGTTCTGCCGCCAGTCCGGAGATTTTACGGCGGCAAGATCGAACTGTGCGAAAATCGCGTGAATACAGTTTCCGGCCGCCGGGCCCGACGGAAAATCCCCCAGCGGCAAAGTCCCGGAAAACAAGTCCGGCTCCCGGTCGGAAACCGGAGGGACGCAACTGAAATCCTCATCGTCATCGCCGGGCCTGAAGTCGCTGTCATGACGGCGGTCAGCGGTAAGGGCGGAAAAACTCATGATACCCCAGTCCTGCGGCATCGCCCGCAGCGGCGGGATAGTTTTCCAGACCGGTGCGGCAACGCTTCCCGTCAGTTTCAGCATTTCCCCGGTATCCGCGTCGGAAACCGCGATCATTTCAATATCAGCGTCTTCATTCCAGGCTTGCCGGCCGCGCTGTGTCCCGGCGCTTTTGCCTGATTTCAGCAGTTCTTCCAGTTCCGCCGGGGTCGGGCGTTCGGCCAGATAACCGACGGCACTGGCCGCAATCCGCTCGACATTGTCCCAGACGGTGAAACAGCAGTAATTTTCCGCCCGGGTCAACGCCACGTATGCTAAACGGATTAATTCGCCTAGAACTTCCCGACGGTAAAGC
Source organism: Victivallaceae bacterium (assembly GCA_028718375.1). Lineage (GTDB taxonomy): Bacteria > Verrucomicrobiota > Lentisphaeria > Victivallales > Victivallaceae > JAHOYW01. Next base: position 16,821 of record JAQULZ010000027.1, read on the forward strand.
AGGCGGCTCGGTTCAATATCGGCCTCCGGAGAATCCAGTTCAAAATACTGGGTGTACCGGCCGTTTTCATCCGGCCGGTGATAGAAAAAATCTTTCTCCTTATTTTTAGTACGGGAACTGATAAAGGTGTTCTGCCAGAGGTTGGTGCAGAATACAATCGGAAACTGGAGGCCTTTGCTCTTGTGAACCGTCATTATTTTTACCGCGCTGTCATCGCTTTCCAGCCGCAGTTCGTGTTCTTCCTTGTCTTCGGAATCGGTAATCTGCCGATGCAGCCAGTAGATCAGGGCGGTGGGACTTAATTGCTTGAGCACGGCCTGCTGATGCAGTAATTCCATAAGCTGCAATAAATTAGTTAAACGGCGCTCACCCTGCGGCAGGGAAAGCAGCCGGGCTTTCACCTTGGTTTGCGCTGACTCCAGCAGCCGGAAAAACATGTGGATAAAACCTTTTTCCCGCCAGACCTCCAGCAGCGCCAGAAAACTTTCCTGCCAGGTTTCAATATCGGCTTTGCCGGTCGCGTTGCCGAGCGCTTCCAGAGCCGAAACCTGCAGTCCGAACAAACTGGCAGCGAGGGCGCTTTTAACCCGTGCCGGATCGCCCGGCTGAATAATCGCATTGAACAATAGTAAAAGTTCCGTCGCTTCATTGGATTTAAAAATGTTGCCGCTTTGCCGCAACGCCGCCTGAACCCCGGCGTTTGCCAGTTGTTCATAAACCGCCTGAGCGTCTTCGTTGCGCGCCGTCAGGACGGCTATATCCCGCGCCCTGACCGGTTCCCAGCGCCCGTCCTCATTTTCGAAGCGCGCCAGCGGCCGGCCGTATTCATCCGTCTGCCGGGCCAGTAAAAGTATAGAGACTATTTTATTACTTACTGCCCGGTTGAAAAATTTCCCGGCCGCATCTTTGGCCAGCTTTTCCCCTCCGGTCATTATTTTAAGCCTCCGGTCATTTTCGCTGCCGTCTGCAATTACCAGCCGGCGCCGGCTGCCGCCGGCGCTGATTGCGGCGGAATACCTTATGGATGCTTCGATAAAAGGGTTTTCCAGATCGAAAACCGTATTCAGCCCGGCAAGCAGACGTTCGTCCGAACGGTAGTTCACATTCAAAGTGCATTTCTCCCCGGCCGCGAGCTGTTCCGACACTTGCAGGTAGGAAAAGATGTCGGCGCCCCGGAACTGATAGATCGATTGTTTCGGATCGCCGACCATTACCATCAAACTTTCATCATTCCTGAACAGCCGGTCAAAAATCCTGAACTGCAAAGTATCCGTATCCTGAAACTCATCGAGCATCAGCACCGGAAAATCCCGGCGTACCAGGTCGCGGAACCGCTCCGAGCTGTGGAGGGCTTCGTACGTATCCAGCAGCAAGTCGTCAAAGGATAATACGCCTTCCTCCAGTTTTTTCCGCTTCAGGACGCCGCGGTTCCGGACATGGTCAATAAAATCGAATTTCAAACCGGCCAGATAAGCCGCGATCGCGGCGTCGAGTTTTTGGGCAAGCTCCAGGAAACCGGCGAAATCCTTGGGCAGTTTTCCGGCTGCGGGAACGGGATCGGCAAAGCCGCTCCAATCCGGTTTCGGGCTTTTCCTTACCGCCGGTTCAGCCTGGCTGAATACTCGAATAAGATAAAATACGTCTTCAAAGGAAATAAAAGCATTAAGGGCATCGGCCAGTTGCTGTTTAAACCCTTTGTCGACTTTACCCGGTTTTGAGTCTACAAAATTTTCCCGCCGGTCATTCAGCCGGTAAAGTAATTTTCTATTGGCATGACAGTATTCTCTGAATTCAGCGTAGACTTCGTGCAGCTCATGATGAATGACGGGGGCGGGGATTTCAGCCAGCGGCGCCCGCTGAATGCGCCTCAAAAGATCGCGTAAAATACCGGGTTCCCATTTTGAAACTTTCACTATTTTTTGTTCCAGTTCATCCTCGAGAACGTAAAATCTTTCGCGCCAGTAATCGTTTACTACTTCGTCCAGGAAAGGCCGGTCATCGGTAATCAGGCGCAAATTAAACCGGCGGTTGCTTTCAAAGGTGTAATGGTTAAGTATTTTTTGACAAAAGCCGTGAATCGTGAAGATCGAGTTTTCGTCGAAACTGAGCAGCGCCAGCCGCAGCCGCAGCGCGATTTCGTTCCGGGGAGTGCGGCTGTTCAACAGAATTTTCCCGGTGACGGCGGCGGAATCGATCTTTGAGCCGTTTTTAAGGATTTCCAGGGCGTGGAGCAGGTTTTCCCGGACGCGCCGGATCAGTTCGGCAGCGGCGGCTTCGGTAAACGTCACCAGCAGGATTTCGGCCAGGCGGACCGGGCGTGAACTGCCGTCCGGCAGCGCGATGCCGTCGATCAGCAGCCGCAGCGTCAGGTTTTCCAGCGCGGTGGTTTTGCCGGTGCCGGCGCTCGCCTCGATCAGACTCCGCGTTCCCGCCCGCAAAGGATGGGTCAAAATGTCAAAAGGTGTAGTCATTCATCCCCCGGTCCGGTCGTCTTGTCGGTTGCCTTCCCAAGCTCCAGCAGCTCCGTTATTTCCGCCGCCAGTTGTTCAAACTCCGGCGTCGCCGCCAACATTTTTCCGAAACATTGGTTAATATAAGCGTCTTCGCCTTCGCCCCGCCGGTAATCGGAACTTTCCCATTTTTTCCGCGCGGCGTTGAGGTCCCCGCTGCTGGCGTAAGCCAGCGAGGCGTTCGGGAAAAACGGCAGCGGCCGGCGCAGTCCCTCGAGGTATAAATCCGTCAAACGGCTGATTTTTTTTCGGGCGGCAGCGGCGCTTCGGGAAGCGAAAATCCGGGAGCTTGGTTCGCGGCCGATCAACTCCAGACTGCCGGCTTCGGGGACGATTTCCATGGCTTTTGCCGCCAGTTCGGATAAGGACGCCCTGATCAAATGTCCGGCATGGCCGTTCACTTTTGAAAATTTAAACTGGATTTGTTTGATCTGGCCGTCAACCAGGTACAGATCGGCAAATTTCGCCTGAAGCCGGACTCCGTTGTCGAAACCGTATTCTTTTACGACTGTTTCCAGCGGCTGGCTGATCTTTGCCGCGACTTTCGCGGCGAAAGGAGAAAAATCCTCAAAGAACTGGTCAAATTCAATATCGCCCCAGGCTCCGACCGGCACAAGTCCTTCCGCATGGAAACGCCGCCGCAGCTCTTTTCTGAGTTCGTCCCGGTCAGCTTTATTCCATTCCGGCAGATATTTTTTGATAATGGCTTCGGCCAGCTTGTAACGCTCCAGTCCCGGGTCGATTTTGAAACTTTCGCAGTCCGCCGGTTCCGGTAAATCCCGGACCTGCGGATAAACCTGCAGGCATTGCTGTAAAAAATATTTAGCGGGATTGGCAAAGAAATCACCTAAGTCTTCCAGGTCGATCCGGTATAATTCCTCCGGGATGTCATGCAGTTCCGCATCCGCAAAGTGCGGCGCTGAAGGTTCCGCAAAGCGAAGCTGCGCCAGTTCCCGGTTTTCGGTCGAATACGAAATTAAATGGTCCGGAATCCTGATTCCCAGTTCCGTTCCGTAGGCCGCTTTATTGCGGTCGTCGATAAAATATTTCCAGCTGAAGGCCTGAAGCGGGTGCGCCGTGATCAGATTTTCCCTGGTCAGCGCATAATGTTCGCCGATATAATCGAGTAATTCACCCAGTACTGCGCTTGGCGGCCGGGGTTCATTGTCCCTTACCCCCTGGCCCACGTAACTTACGTAAAAACAATCGCGGGCGGACAGCAGGGCCTCAAGGAAAAGATAACGGTCGTCGCTGCGGGCCGAACGGTCGCCCAGGCGCGGTTTGGCCGCCATCAGGTCGAATGACCGGTGTTTTTCCCGCCGCGGGAAACTGTTTTCGTCAAGCCCCAGCAAACAGATTACCCGTGCCGGAATACTGCGCAGCGGGCGCGCCGCGCAGCAGGTTATCCCGCCGCGCAGAAAACCGCCGCCGCCTGCCGTGTCCCGGAAAAAACCGGCCAGTTCTTCAAAAATGATTTCATAACTGATCTCGCCCCGGTAATCACTTTGCCCGGCGTCAGCCGTGATTGTTTTTACCGCTTCGCGCAGGATCGCCGCAGAGCGGGAAAAATTGCCCGAATCCGGAAAAAACCGGACAATTACCCGGTTGAGCAGCCGTTCCCACCAGGTGGCCGAAAAAGCGTCCGCGGCTTTTTCCTGGCCGCCGTTCAACTGAACTCGCAAAGCGAACAGGGCTTCCAGAAATTCGACCAGTTTACCGAACAATACCGCGCTTTCTCCTTCGCAGCAATGGAAGGGCAGGAGGTCCTCGCCGCCGACTTTGATCAGCCGTCCGGATTCTCCGGCTTCGCCGCCGAAGGCGAATCCGGCCAGTATCCTGTCGATGCCCTGCCGCCAGGACTGAGCGCTGAATTTAACGCCCACCGTTTCCGCCCTGAACTCCCCGTCGATCCCCCAGGCGATGTGCGCGTCGATGATCCATTGCCGGACGATTGCCGTCTGCTTTTCGTCCAGTCCGAAAGCCGCCGCCACCGCCGGGGTTTCCCAGATGCTCAGCACTTCCGGAGTTTTGAACCGGCTGCGGGCCAGTTTCAGGATGTTCAGGAAAATTTCCGCTTCCGGCAGCGTACCGGTCCGGCTGCGGTCCGCGACGGTAATGAAAAAGCGGCGCGGGTCATCTTCGGCACGGGACCTGAAAACCGCTTCAATATAGGGCGAATAGGCATCAATGTCCGGGGTCAGCACCAGCACGTCCCCGGGACGCAGCGTCGGGTCGGCCTGGAACATTGCGGTCAGGTTTTCAAACAACACCTCGACTTCGCGCATCGGCGTATGGCAGGAATGCACTTGGATACTGCGGTCGTCCGGGGAGACGGTTTCAGTGGCGGGGGATTCGTTCAACTGGAGGTCGCGCTGAATTTTCCGTAACAGCGTATCGGGGGCGCGGCAATCCGCAAACGCCGGTTCCGGTTCTTCGCCGCTTGCGGCGAGCAGCGCGAAAAACTCCCGCCCCAGACCGCCCAGGGAACTCAACAGGGCATTTCCTTCACCGGCTTCGAAACCGGGCTGGAAATCGGCTTTTTCCACCATCAGTCGCAGCCGGACGCGGTCGCTCAGATCGTACTGCCATTCGGCTTCGCAGGGATTGAGGTGGTAACAATAAACTTCGATATAGCGGGAAACGGCCAGAAACAAATCGAGGAAAACCGGGGCCAGCGCCGAAAATCCGAAGAGAAAGATGCGTTCCGCTTGTTTCAAACTGCTGAAGTCCGGCGTTTCCGGCTCCGATCCGCCGTAAATATCCGGGTAAGCGCAGTGAAGAAAACGGCGGTAAAGTTCGGCAAAGTGCAGACCATTCTGAAACGGTACGACTTCGCGCCACAATTCCGCCTGCCAGCGGCCGTGCGGATGGTCGGCGAGCGGATTATTCCCGAACGACCATTTTCGAACGAGATCGGGACGGAAAATCGGGTATTGTCCGAACAAGTCGGCAATCCGCTGCGCCAGTTGGAAAGTTTTGAGTCCGGACGGGTCGGCTGCCAGATAGGAACGCAGCGGCTGAAAATCGGGGTTTTTCCGCACCAGTTTCGGCAGCACATTGAAAATATCCCAGGCGAGCACGCCGGGCTCGAGCGGGTTGGCTTTATCGCCGCCGAGCAGCGGCCGGAAGACCTGTTCGGAAATGAATTTGTGCGGGAATGGAAATTCCAGATTGGCCGAAATGCCCCGGATTTCAGCGAGCCGCAACCGCAGATAACGTTCCATGCCGCGGTTCTGGACGATAATCGTTTCCTGACTCAATACCGCCTTGCCGCGGCCGGCATCAAGTTGTCCGGCCAAAGCGGCGGCCAGGTTTTCCAGGCGGTTGGAACTGACCAGATGAAATTTATTGGGTTTTTCAAAACTCCGTACCGATGTCATTGACACTCCCTGCTGTCGTTTTGGTTCTGTCAAATTTCCTGGTGTTATTTTTGGTTCTTCGACGGTTTGTGCCATAAATAAGTAAGAGATGATATTTTCTTGAGATACCTTTCTGTAAACCACGTGTTTTTTGCCCCAGAACCTTGATTTAGTAAAGTTCCGAAACTGCATAAACCGCTTCGCTATTTATAAGTTTTTCCACTTGACTAATTCAAGAACCTGGTGTTGGGATTTTCTTGTTTCCAAAAGAAAAATGAATTTATCTTTTGGAACTGGAAAAAGATTGGCATTGCTCCTATTATATTGCGCCTAAACAAATCAAAAGGAGCATTTAATGCCAATCGATTTATATCATACTCAACGTATTCGCGGTTTTCAACAATTGAAAGAAAATTACTCCCCTAAAAGGTAAAATTAAGCAGAATAAAGAAATTCAGGCAATAAAAAGACAATGCGTAAGTTTTTGTCTTTGTGGTATTTACAAATGGTACGCCCAGAAGGACTCGAACCTTCGACCCGATGATTAAGAGTCATCTGCTCTACCAACTGAGCTATGAGCGCCCGAAAACTACAATGAATATGCCGCATTATCACTGAAAATCAACCCGGAAACAGAAAAATATCATATTTTGTCAAGTGAACTGACTGAGTTTTGATAAATAGTCGATACTGAAAAACCCTTTAACGACTTAGAGTTGAGTAATTTATTTTATCAAATCCCGATTTTTAATCTAAGATGGGTTTAATTCCCCGATGCTTGCATCGTAAAAGAAGAACTCGTATATTTCTTCATTATGAAAAATGAAGATGAACATATATACAAAAGTCACAATAAAAGTCTTTTGCTTTATC
>JAQULZ010000028.1 GCA_028718375.1 Victivallaceae bacterium
CGAAATAATAAGCAGTCGGGAGTGGATTGGCAATTTACGGCAGAGGATGCCCGGATAAAGCTGAAGCGGCTTTATCCGGTAATCAACTGATAAATTTGTTACAAATACAAGCTTGACTGGACACTAGCTATTAGAATGCAATTCGGTATTAAAACTGATCACCTCATTTTCCCTGGGTTTGTGCTCTGCGGGCCTGAAGGAGCTTATGGAATTCAGTCATCTGGGCGCGGCTGGTGGAATCGGTGCTTTCGAGCATGGCCTGCATCCGGGCGGCGTGGTTGCCGCCGGGGCCGCCGCCCCCGCCTCTACGGCCGCTATTGCCGTTTTGAGCATTCCGGGCTTCTCTTTCCGCCCGGTGTCTTTCTATTCGGGCAATCAGCTCGTCAAGGAACTTATTTTGCTCTTCCTTGTTCATCTTGAAAAACTTATCCATGCGTTCCTTCATTCTCCGGTGCATGATTTTCCGGGTATTCTTAAATACGGCCTGACGTTCCACCGGAGTCAGATTCCTGAAATTGCTTCGGGAACGCCGGACTTTTGCCAGGTAACTGACTTTTTCTTTTTCCGGCAGCCGGGCGAATTCCTTGGAAGCCATATAGGTAATTCGTTCGGACGGTCCCAGCTTGGCCGGATCCGGCGCCTGGCGCGGAATGAGCGCCGAAATCCCTGCGACAAGCCAGGTCAGGAACGCAAATGCAATCCCGCTTACCAGAATGATTTTCATTTTCCTGTCCATTTTGCCGTCAGTTGTCTGCGGCGTTATTCTTACGTTGCTCATGATTGTTTTTCTCCGGCTCATTTAAAATAATTTGTCGGTTACGTGCCAGTCGGCGAAAAGATAATTCTTGGCGCCGCCTTTGCTGCTTACCTCGACTTCAGATTCGCTGTCCTCTTCATCCTGGAGATAAGTCAGCAGACCTGAAGTCCGGTGGAAGCATTCGTAATCGAACATGACCAGTATTTCAGCCGCCGAACGGCGGCGATTCCGGCCGAAACTGCCCTTGAGCTTTTTACCGCTTATCCAGCCGACATATTCATAGCTGGAACCTTCAGCCTCAAAAAAAGTCTTGTCTTCGGTATTGCCGGCATAGTCTTTTTCCGGGCGGACGTCCATGGGGCAATGGAAGACGCTGTTATTGCCGCTGTACGGCGCCAGAACATCGACGATCCTCGGATCGGCGGAACTGGACGGGTTATAAGTCGGTTTCTGAATGGCGACGGGCATAGTGTCGTCATATTCGGTGGTGTAGGACATAAAGGCGTTTCCGATTTGCTTGAGGTTGTTCATGCATTGGGTGAGTTTGGCGCGTTTGCGGGCTCCGCCAAGGCTGGGCAGCAGCAGACCGGCCAGGATGGCGATGATGGCGATCACCGTGAGCAATTCCACGAGGGTGAAAAATTTTCCGGTATTAGGGTTGACGGGGTACATCATAAGCTCCTTTGCGGATTGGGCTGTTTGTCCGGAAACGGATGAGGCGGCGGAGGGGGTTCCTGCCGGGTAAATTTGAACCGCATTTTATCCAGCGTCCGCTTTTGTTCGGCAGACAACAGCGGGAGCAGTTTGGCGTAGAATTTATTGAATGCGGCGGCATATTGCGGCGCATGAAGCCGCCGGAGCTTTTCCATTTCCTCGAACCAGTTATTCAACAGCGGCCGGGCGGTTTTCAGTTGTTCGGCAGTCAGGTTCAGCCGCCTGCAGATGTGACGTTCGAACAAAGCCTTCATCTGTTCCCGGGAACGCGCCGGCGGGCGCGGTCGGTAATTATGCCCCGGGGGCGTCAGACGGCCGGCGAAGAAACCGGCGGCGGCGCCCGAAACGAAAACCACGATTATTAATCCAATCGAAAGCCAGACATTTTTTTTCATCATAGTTTGACTCCTGTTATAACCGGGCTGCGATCTGGAGGTAATTGTCGAAATTATCCACGGCCACTTCGTTCGTCAGATTATCGTTTACGGCGGATTCCGGGACGGCCAGATAGAGAGTAAGGCAGACCAGAACCGCGACGGTAACCGAAACCGCCGCCAGGCGCCAGACCAGCCGCAGCGGCAGCAAGGGCAGGGATTTCAAATTCCCGGCGAATTTTTCAGCGTGAGCGCGCCGGCGGATATCGGCGATGACTTCATCCTGCCAGCCTGCCGGAGGGATGAAGCCGGCTTGCGTCAGGAAGCCGTGCCGGGCGACTGATTCCAGTTTTTTCAGTTGGTGGTTGCTCATAGCGATTCTCCGATCGATTTTAATAATTCGCGCATTTTCTGCCGGGCTCTCAGCGCCCGGACTTTGGTTTTGACCAGACTCCAGCCCAATGCCGCCGCCACTTCTTTCAGCGGCAGGTCATCGAAGTATACGGATTCAATCAACGTCCGGTTTTCCGGTGACAATTGCCCCAGCAGCCACTCCGCCAGCATCACTGCATCCTGTCGGTTGGTGAGGCAGTCGGCGCTGTGGTTCACATTCAAATCCGGTAACTGTTCCAGCCATTGCCGCCGTTCTTCATCCGCCGGCCAGCCGGCTGACCGTTTTTTATGACGGTATTCACGCCGCCAGTAGGCGCAACAGGTGCGGATCGCGATTCGCGCCGCCCAGTTGCCGAACGGAACTTTTCCCGAATAACCCGCCAGTGACCGGTAAGCCTGAACAAAAGTTTCGTGCACCAGCGGCAAAACCTCATTTTCCGGAACTCTTTTGGCCACGAGCGCAAATATCGTTTGCTGGTATTTGTTCATCAACCCAGCATAGAGTTCCAAGTCTCCATGGAGTATTTTTGCCGCGATTCCGGCATCTTCGTGATGGTGCATTTTGTCGGCATTTAAACTTTTTTATTTCAAATCTGTCCATTAAGCTAGTTGAATATCGTAAGGAAAAGGTTACAGCGTAAGAGCCGAAAAAGCAAACAAAACCGATTTTTTGCCCGTCGCGCTTGCTTTTTATGTGGTTTCAGTATATACTAAATAGTTAATTAGTATCGTTTATCCATTAAGATTATGGAGGAAAATGATGAGAACATCATATCTGAAGCTGATGCTGACCGTTGTCATGCTGGCCTTCGGTTTGACAGGCTTAATTGCCGATGAAGCCGCCTCCTGCTATTGGTGGCAAAAACCAATCCAAGTTGATAACAGTTTAGGCGGGCCGAATATTCTGGTCAACCAGACCACAGGTCTGAATATTTCTTATGTTTATTCAAACAGTAATGGCTATAATGCGTTCGGTTATTTCACATACAGCGGAGATACCGGGGCAATCATCGAACAGCAGACCGTCAATTTCGGCAGCGACGGTTCGGCGTATATTGGTCAGTTTGAGTCGGGGACGCATATCGGCACCTGGCTGAATACCGATTACGGGACTTTTTACACTATTCCGTCTCTCAACGACCCTTATGGCTTCCGCGCCAGACAGATGCTGTATCCTTTTGAAGGCAATCCGGTAATCGGTCTCGAGGGCGGTCCGACAACCTGGTTTGCGGATTACCGCGAACTGGTGGTTTCATTCAAACCCGTCGACCATGCCCCGACCGGCCAGCCCCTTCCGGGAGTTCTCCTGAGCGGTTTGATCGGACTTGGCGTCGCCGGAATTGCGGCAATCAGAAAGCGTAAAAAGAATCTGGTCTGAATTCGGGACGGGGAGGGCGGTCAGACAAAATTGACCAGCACCAGTTCGCGCCGGCAGGCGATCCGCAGCGAAATTGTTGAACACCCCAGACCCGAGGATACGATCATATTGCTGCCGCTTTGGGAATTCACGAAATGCCCGTAATCAAATTTCCGCCAGTAGCGCGACGAAGTCAGCAGCGCTCCCCATAACGGCAGCCGGATCTGGCCGCCATGCGTATGGCCGCACATCACCAGAGTAGTTTGTTCCAGGATTTTGCTGGTGCTGATGTGGACAAAGGCGTCGGGGCTGTGGGTCAGAAAAACCGCTTCCCTGCCGGGGGGGATTTCTTCCGGCCCGGAGGCTTTTCCTTTTCTCAGGTCATCCGTACCGTAAAAAAAGAATTCATCAAAGCTGCACCCAGCATTGACCAGCAGGCTGAAACCGGCCTGGTCGTAAAAATTCCGCCAGTCCTTCATCCGCAGCCATTTTTTAGCATGTTCCCAGTTGCCCGGAATGGCCATTTTTCCGGATTTTGCAGGCAGGGATTGCAGGAAAGTCCGGACTTTCGGCAACGCCGACGAATACATTATGACATCTCCCCCGCAGACCAGATAATCCGGCTGCAGTTCATTGATGAATACCGAACTTTCCGCGGCGACTTTTTCATCTGTTTCCAGATTTCCCCAAAAATGCAGATCGGAAAACCATAATAATGTTCTGCCTTTGTTCTTCGGCATTGCGGTGTGAATCTCATAACCGACGAGGTCTACGTATTCTCCGGAACGAAGTACCCGGCGTTGCTTATATGAGTTTACCTGCTGCCATTCCGAAGCGCTTTCGGCAAACTTTTTGCCGCTGAAATCCAATCCTAAAAAAAACGTACTCACTGCTGCCTGCCTCCGTGCGGACCGCTCAGCGGTCGGGCCGTAATATTTCAATAATCGATTCCGGCAGTTTTTCGACGTCGATCACTACTCCGGCCTGGCCATTGGGCAAGGTGATTTCATCATTGGCCTTGCGGTGCATCAGGGTTTCCCCCATCCTGGTTTTATAGGAAATCATATTTTTGTCGGGGTTGCCGTCCCAGGCGCCGACCAGGAAATATTGTTCTTCCTTGCCGGAATCCGCTTTGACGGTTATTGCCGAGCCGACTACTGAATAATTTTCGACTTCAACGGTCGCGAAATCGAGCGGCTGAACCAGGGATGCGGCGCGTTCCAGTTCGTCCCGTCGCCGGGAGAGAAAATTCCGGCGTTCCTTGGCGGCGTCAAATTCCGCGTTTTCCCGAAAATCACCGTGGGCGCGCGCCGCTTTGAGGGCTTCGCGGTTTTCGGGGATCTGGACATTGACAATATCCTGCAGTTCGGTCAGCAGGGCCTGATGTGATTTGACCGAGGTATATAACGGTTCGGTCCGCCGGGCGGTGTGCTGCCCGACGGTACGCCGGCCCGCGCCGCTTTCGAGATGAGTTCGCAAAGCCGGGGATAACCGGGATAATTTGATCAGCAGACTCTGCCGTTCGCTGCTGTTGCAGAAGCTTGCGGTTTGCAGTACCGAAGTGATTATCCAGATTTCTTCGCCGACCAGTTTCAACAACTGTTCCTGGAAGCCCTTATTATCCATCAGGCATTGCTTGAGTTCCCGCTGCGCGCTGCTCCAGGCCTTGGGCAGTTTATCCGCACTGAGTGCCCGGGCTGTTTTTTCAACGGCCACCAATTTCAGCAGTTCGTCATCATGTTTTTTCCGGTTGCGCCAGATCCATAACAGGATGTCGCAACTGCACACGGGCAGGTTGCTGATCGCTTCATAAAGCAGCTCATCATTGACCAGTTCCACGAATATATTCAGGCAGCGCAGCGGCAGCCGGGCGGTATAAGCGGCCAGATATTCCTCCGGGAATATCGCTTTCATCACCCGGGCGATATTTTCGACATGTTTGACCGCAACCGTTCCCCAGACATTCAGATTTTCCAGCGGTATTGACTCCGGATGGGCGGGCCAGAACGGAATCCGGCCGGCCAGAGGGGTGAAAATCGTCCGTAATTGTTCGTCACTGCACCGCGGCGCCAGCAGGGAAATAGTTTCGGCCAGAATTTCGGTATCCCGGCTTGCTGCGGCCGGCTTCAGGCGGGTGAAAAGACCGGCGAGCGCCGCCGTTCCGGCCGCGTCAAGTCCGGCCGGCGGCTCCGGACTTTGATTCAGCAGCAGATGCAGTTCCTGCAAGCTGCGCGCTTCAAAAAAGCGGCGTCCCGGGTTATTATTGCCGGAAGAATCATTATCGCTTGCCGCCCACCAGGTTTTGAATTCTTCAGGAGTCATAATGTCCGATACGGCGGTGGCGTAGGCTATTTTTTCAATTTCCTCTCCGGTCAGCGGAATGATGCTCTTGGCGGCGGCCAGCAGCCGGTAATCCGCTCCGGAAAAATTGTCGGTTTTCCGAAACTGCGCCAGTTTGGAGGCGGAAGCGCCGGACTCGAAAATTTTCCCCGCACCGAGGGTTATCGCCAGGGGAACGGCAAACGCGCCGCCGGTCAGGGAAGTAACCGCCACTGAAGCCGAAACTGCGTCGATGTTGCTTACTCTCCCCCAGCGGTTCGAGTTTTCGAAAAACACCAGCATATTGTTTTTTAACCGGAGCATGTTTTCATAACGGGCAATGATTTCGGCGAGCGGAATATCCCGGTCCCGCAATCCCAGGGCGCGCAAAAAGCCGAGTTTATTCAGATAAGGCGGGAGCAGAGCTTTTATTGCACTGGTGAGAATGTTGCGGAAGGAAGCGTCATCTCTGATGCCGAGCCGGGCCAGCGCCAGACAAAAAAGCGCCTGAGATTCGGACAAGTCCTCGTCAAATCCTTCAAATACCAGTTCCAACTGTTCCGCAATCTCAGCTTTGTCCGGAGCGTCAAGCAGTTTCAGGGCGTCCAGCAATTTTTCGAGGTTCCCGGCGGAAGCCTGTTCCGCCGCGGCCATAAACAAATCTTCAATAACCTTATCATTCATAAGCTCAAATTTTACCATCCGCCTGATTATTCAGTTGTTAAATAACACCGGTTACCGGTTCCTCTGCCAAGTCATTTACTATAAATATCGGTCAGCGCGAAAGCAAACGCGATAGTGGAATTTAAGATTAATATCCTGAATTTTATCATGAATACCGTTTGGATGGAGACGCGATCAAGTTTTTCGGCATTTCGGATAATTTTTGTTAAAAAAAACGGCTTTTTAGCTAATTGAGTTTTTTCTCTGAAAATTACCTGCTATATTACTTGCTTTAATATATTTTTATCTAAATTCGCACCATTACAATTAAAGGATACATTATGGCTAAGATCCATCCCACTGCCATTGTCGCCCCGGGGGCGGTCATCGCTGATTCGGTCGAAATCGGAGCGCTGTGCTACGTCGGCCCTCACGTGAAAATCGGGGAAGGCTGCAAACTGCTGGCGCAATGCAATGTCGACGGTCATGCGACACTGGGGGAAAACAATACGGTTTTTCCTTTCGCCGCGGTCGGCCAGGATGCCCAGGACCTCAGTTTTGCCGGCGGCGAAACTTATCTGGAAATCGGCAACGGCAATACTTTCCGGGAAGGGGTTACCGTTCATTGCGGCACCAAGCCCGGCACTAAAACCACGATCGGCAACAATTGCTACTTCATGAATCATGCTCATGTCGCCCATAACTGTGTTCTCGGCGACAACATCATCATGGTTAACGGGTCCGGGGTGGCCGGTTATACTCAGGTTGGCGACCGCGTCGTTCTTTCCGCGTATTCGGGGATACACCAGTTCTGCCGGGTTGGCCGCCTGGCGATGCTCAGCGCCTGTTCGGTGTTTTCCCAGGATATTGCGCCGTTCGTCATTGCGGAAGGCCGGATGGGCAAGATCCGCGGCATCAACGTCATCGGTTGCAAACGCGCCGGTATGAGCGATGAAACCATCCGCGTTCTGCGCGGTCTTTTCAAGATTTTCTTCCGTTCCGGAATGAACGCGGCCAATGCCGTCGCAAAAATCAAAGCCGAACTTCCCCAGCTTCCCGAAGTCATGGAGTTCCTCGCTTTCCTGGAAGCCAGTCCGCGCGGGGTTCATCAGGGGCGGACTCCCGACAGCCGGGAATAAATCCCTGAATTTAAATTCAAACGGAGTCAGCAGATGTTGGAAGCGTTAAAGAAAAACCCGGCGTTCACCCGGCGTCCGGGGCCGCTGGTATTGTTGATTATGGATGGCGTCGGTTTCGGTAAATACGCCGACGGCGACGCTTTTCTGAAAGCTTATACGCCCGAATTGGACCGCCTGATGAGAACCTGCCCCTTCACCCGGCTGAAAGCGCACGGCAATGCCGTCGGCATGCCATCCGACGCCGATATGGGCAATAGTGAAGTCGGCCATAACGCCATCGGCTGCGGCCGGGTATTCGCCCAGGGGGCGAAACTGGTGGAAAACGCCATCGCATCGAAAAGCCTGTTCCGGGGCGAAACCTGGCGGGAAATCATCGCCAACTGTAAGCAAAACCACAGCACCCTGCATTTTCTCGGACTGTTTTCCGACGGCAACGTTCATAGCAATATCAGCCATCTGAAAGCCATGCTCATTGAAGCCAAAGCCGAAGGGATCGCCAGGGTACGGATTCACATTCTGCTCGACGGACGCGACGTTCCCGCGACTTCGGCATTGGAATATATCGATCCGTTCGAAGACTTCCTGGCCGGTCTGAATGCTGACGGCGCCGATTTCCGTATTGCTTCCGGGGGGGGCCGAATGGTGATTACCATGGATCGTTACGGCGCCGACTGGAATATGGTGCGCAAAGGCTGGGAAACCCATGTCCAGGGGCGGGGGCCGGCTTATCCCAGCGCCCGCGCCGCTGTCGAAGCGCTGCGCGCGGCCAATCCGGGGGTGCTCGATCAGGATCTGCCGCCGTTCGTCATCGCGGAAAATGGTACTCCTGTCGGTACCGTTGCCGACGGGGACGCGCTGATCTTCTTCAATTTCCGGGGAGACCGTTCCCAGGAAATTTCGCTGGCTTTCGACCGGGGAGCTGAATTCGACAAATTCGACCGGGGGCGGGTGCCGAAAATTATTTACGCCGGGATGATGGAATATGACGCCGATTTGCGTATTCCCCGGAAATATCTGGTTTCTCCGCCTCAAATTAACCGTACTCTCGGCGAATACCTCTGCGCCTGCGGCGAGAAGCAGCTGGCGATCAGCGAGACCCAGAAATTCGGTCATGTCACTTATTTTTTCAACGGCAACAAGAGCGGTAAATTCAATAAAAGCCTGGAAGATTATGTCGAAATTACGTCCGACATCGTGCCGTTTGAAGAACGTCCCTGGATGAAGTCCGCCGAAATTACCGATAAAGTGCTCGAGGCCGTTAGAAGCGGCAAATACGGTATGATCCGGCTGAATTACCCGAACGGCGACATGGTCGGCCATACCGGGGTTTACCAGGCGGTACTGGTGGCGATGGGAGCGCTGGATATTGCGGTCAAACGGGTACGGGAGGCGGTCGAAAAAACCGGCGGGATACTGGTGATCACCGCCGACCACGGCAATGCCGACGATATGTACGAACATGACAAAAACGGCGGCGTCAAATATGACGGCAGCGGCAATGCTGTCGCCAAGACCAGTCATTCCCTGAACCCGGTGCCGTGCATTATTTATGATCCGGCCGGCCAAGGAGAATACAAAACGGAACTCAAAACCGGGCTCGGAATCAGTTCGATTGCCGCGACCTGCATTGAGCTGCTCGGCTATGAAGCTCCCGACGGCTATGATTCCAGCGTGCTGGAGATGAAATAATCCGTCAACTTTTTTCGGGCAGCTTATGCAAATCCAGAATAAACCGGATGATTACAGCCGCAAGTCCCAGAAATTGGCTATTCTTTCCGCCTGTTTCGGTTCGGTTCCGGCGGTAATGATCCAGGACAGCGCGGTGATAATCCTTTTCGCCGGGATGTTGGGGGCAGGCAGCATGCTGGCGCTGGTGACGACCGCGCTGTTCGGGGTAATAAACTGTTTTTTCCTGCTTCCGGCGGCTTATATTGCGGCGCGGGTCGGTTATCAGCGTCTGCTCGTCAGATCATCACTGACCGGCAGCGCGCTTCTCATCCTGCTGGCGTTCACACCGCTGCTGGGAACGCTGGCGAAATACGGCCTGATTATTATTCTGATCGGTTTCGGAACCCTGATGACCCTGTATGTGGCCGCCTGGTTTCCGATGCTGGACGAGTTTCTGCCCAAGGAAGACCGCAGCCGTTTTTTCGGAATGATGCGTTTTTCCTGGCAGTCCTGCAGCGTGGCGTTTTTCTTTGTCTGCGGTCTGGTGATGGGCAAAAACCCGGATTTGTGGGTACTTCAAACGATCATCATCATTACTGCCGCGGCATTGATCGGCCGGGCTTATTACATCAGTAAAATAGAAGTCAGTGAGGCTGACCGCAAACCGTTGAACTTTCGTTACGGGTTGGGACTGGCTTTGTCAAACAAGCCGCTGGTGGGGTTTTCCGTGTATCTGGCATTTCTTTATCTGGCTTCCCAGGGCACCATACCGCTGACTTACGTGTACCTGAAAAACACTCTTCATACTCCGGATAATATTGTAGTAATAGTCTCCTCGCTGGCGTTGGGCGGCACCATAATCGGCTTCCTCTGCGCCGGAAGAATGATCAGCCGGATCGGGGTAAAGAAAATATTACTGGGGGTTCACCTGGGGTTTGCGCTGATCAATTTCCTGTTGTTCGGTTTCGGCGGCCCGGGTACGGCGGCGCTGGTCGTCATGACCGTCCTGCTGATCTGCTACGGCTTTTTTGTGGCTGCTTCTTCGGTAGCGGTCAGCTCCGAGATGATGGCACTGGCGAATCCGGACAACAAGGCGTTGGCGATGGCTTTCTGCGGAACCATGTATGCGGCGGGCCTAGGCGGCGCCAGGTTTCTGTCTTCGGTGATAATAGGTTCCGGAGTTTTATCGCCCCGGTGGAATATCGGTGCGGTTGAATATACCATGTTCCATACCCTGTATCTGGGGTATGGACTGATGATTCTGTTCGTCTGTGTCCTGCTGGTGATCGTCCCGGCCATCTTCCCGAAAGGCAATTATCATTACGTTCCCGCTTGAATTAAATGCTGGCCGCCGTCGACGTAGATAATCTGACCGGTCAGGGAATCATTTTGAACTAAGAACAGACAGGCGGCGGTAATATCCGGCAGCGGAATCTGACCTCCCAGCGGCACTTTTCCCAGAATTTTCCGCATTCCCGGCCCCTTAAGTCCAGCCGGCGGCAGCACCGGGCCGGGAGCGACGGCGTTGACGCGGATTTTCGGAGCGAGGCGGCGGGCGGCAATTAAGGTCGCGTCCCGCAACGCCCGCTTCGAAACGGCGTAACTGTTCAGGGTTTCCGTAGCTTTGGCAACTTCCTGGTCAAGGAAGTTGATAATGCAGCCGTTTTCCAGTTCCTGCGCGGCAAACTGCTTCATCAGGGACAGCGGAGCTAAAAAATTGACCTGCATCTGCCGGCTGACTTCGGAATCACTTTCATCCGGGAAATCGCCGCGCCGGTAAACCGCCGCGTTATTGATTAAAATATCGATCTGGCCGCAGCGGCTTAAAAAGTCCGCAGTTTCAGCGGCGGAATTCAGATCGCAGGTTTGAAGCTGATGCCCGGAGCCGGGCAGGGCGGCCAACAATTTTTCAGCCGGTATGACCGAATTGTGGCAATGGATAACGATTCGGGCGCCGGCTTCAGCGAAAGCCAGACAGACAGCACGTCCGATGCGAACGGCACCGCCGGTAACCAATACTCTTTTCGTTTCAGTATTCATAACCTTTTCTCCGGTTTTATCCGCGCCGTAGACGGCGCGGATAGAGCCGGTATTGTAAAAGTTTTTGAACAGGAAAAGGGGGTTTGGGGGGAAAGGGAGAACTCTCCCTTTCCCCCCAAAAAACTCCCTTCACCTTTCAGTTAACCGTTCTTTCCAGAAAGCGATTTGGGCGGCGACGGCGTTGGGGCCGGTGGCACCGGTAATTTCGCGTTTGGCGACGCTGTTTTCGGGAGAAAACAGCGTCAGAAATTCGGCGGTGGCTTCCGGAATGGTTTGCTGCATTTCCTCCAACGAGGCTTCGTTCAGGGCACGCCGGTTATTTTGACACCATTTGACAAAGGCGCCGACGCGATGGTGGGCGTGGCGGAACGGTATTCCCATTTCGACGAGTTTTTCCGCCAGGTCGGTAGCCATCAGGGCCGGGTCGGAAGCCGCGGCCAGCATTTTGTCGCGTTTGATTTTCATAGTGGCGATCATGGACGGGTAAATATGCAGGATTTTTTCCACGGTGTCGATGGCGTCAAACAGCGGCTCTTTGTCTTCCTGAAGGTCGCGGTTATAAGTCAACGGCAGTCCCTTGCATAAGGTCAGGAGTGCGGTCAGGGAACCATAGATGCGGGCGGTTTTGCCGCGGGACAGTTCGGCAATATCCGGGTTTTTCTTTTGCGGCATCAGGCTGGAGCCGGTACAGAACGCATCGTCAAGCTCAATGAAGTCGAATTCCTGCGAACACCACAGGATGACGTCTTCGGACAGGCGCGAAACATGCATGGCGAAGATCGCCAGGCAACTGAGCAGTTCGATCGTGAAATCGCGATCCGCCACAGCATCCATGCTGTTGCGGGTGAGCCGGGAAAACTTCAACATTCCGCAGACCATTTCCCGGTCGATTTTCAGGGTGGAACCGGCCAGTGCTCCGGACCCCAAAGGCATGACGTTGGTTCTTCCGGCGCAGTCGGTCAGGCGTTCGAGATCGCGTTCGAACATTTCGACGTAGGCGAGCAGATGATGACCGAACAGAACCGGCTGAGCGTGCTGAAGATGAGTGAAACCGGGCATGACGGCATCGCCGTTCCGGTCGGCCTGATCGACCAGGGCCCGCTGGAAATCGCGAAGCCCGGCGGTGATGCCGGCGATAACGTCGCGCAGGTAGAGACGGATATCGAGGGCGATCTGGTCATTGCGGCTGCGGGCGCTGTGTACCCGGGCGCCTTCATCGCCGAGTTTGGCAATCAGAGCGTTTTCAATGTGCAGGTGGATGTCTTCGAGCTCGGCGGAAAAAGTAAAATTTCCGGCGTCGATGCGTTTCTCGATTTTATCCAGTTCGGCCGTAATGGCGTCAGCCGCCTGATGCGGGATAATGCCCCGGGCGGCGAGCATGGCGGTATGGGCTTTACTGCCCATGATGTCATATTTGTAAAGCCGTTGGTCGAAAGACACCGATTCCGAAAAACCGGCCAGTTCCTGATTTATCTGAGTGCCGAATCGTCCGCCCCAAAGTGCCATAATCACCCCCCCCTGTTGTTTCGTTTAGCCTACTTGTGATCCAGCAGCGATATCGCCGTCGATCGTAAGGAGTTTCAGGTTTTTGCCGTCCTTGGCAGCCAGCAGCATGCCCTGCGATGCGAGACCGCGGATCTTAGCCGGTTTCAGGTTGGCGACGATGACGATGTTTTTGCCGATCATCGCTTCCGGCGTATAGAACTGCGCCACTCCGGCAACCAACTGCCGTTTTTCGGCGCCGACCTGGATTTGCAATTTCAGCAGTTTGTCCGTGCCCGCGACTTTTTCCGCCGCCAGAACTTTCGCGGTTTTCAGTTGAGCGGTGAAGAATTCATCAATACTGATCAGGCCTTCGCCGGGCGGTTCGGACGG
The DNA here is from genome assembly GCA_028718375.1 of Victivallaceae bacterium. GTDB lineage: Bacteria > Verrucomicrobiota > Lentisphaeria > Victivallales > Victivallaceae > JAHOYW01. The sequence goes on from JAQULZ010000028.1 coordinate 13,300, forward strand.
CGCCGGCGTCGCTTCCGGCGCTTCCGGCTTAACCCGCAGAAACAGCGCGTCCAGGTCATGCATCTGCAAACCGCTTAACACCTTCTCATCCCGTATCAGGGAATCCAACCGGCTTGCTTCAGGATTTTTCAGGCCGAGCGCGCGGCGCAGCGCCGTCATTTTGTCGGGCATTACCGGATCGAGCAGGATCGAGATTTTACGCAATGTCTCGGCGGCATAATACAAAACTGTATTCAGCCGTTCAGTTTCGCCGTTTTTGGCCAGCGTCCACGGCGCGGTTTGTTCCAGATACCGGTTTCCTGCCCGTACCGCATTCATCACCTGTTCGAGCCCCTGGTTGATGCGGAGGGTTTTCAGAGCCTGCTCCATTTCGGCAACGGCCCGGTCGACGGCGGCATTCAGTTCGAGTTCGGATTCAGTGAGCCTGCCGGGGGGCGGGATAACCCCGCTGCCGCAGCGCAGGGTCATTTTAATCACCCGGCTGACCAGATTGCCCAGGTCGTTGGCCAGGTCGCTGTTGTACCGCGCGACAAAAGCCTCTTCGGTGAATGATGCATCCTGCCCGAGGGTCATTTCGGCCATCAGGAAATAACGGAAAGCGTCGAGCCCGTATTTCCGGATCAGGTCCAGCGGATTGACGACATTGCCGAAGGATTTGCTCATTTTAGTGCGTCCGACCAGCCACCAGCCGTGCGCCATGATGGTCTGCGGCAGGGCCAGCCCCATGGCTTTCAGCATCGTCGGCCAGTAGACGGTGTGGGTGGTCAGAATATCTTTGCCGATCAGGTGGCAGGAAGCCGGCCACCATTTTTTGAACATTTCGTCGTTGCGCCGGTAGCCGACGCCGGAAATATAGTTGATCAGGGCGTCGAACCAGACGTAACAGACATAATCCCGGTCAAACGGCAGTTCAATGCCCCAGGACAGGCGGGATTTCGGGCGCGAGACGCACAGGTCGCCGAGCGGTTTTTTCAGGAAGCCCAGAGTTTCATTGGCGCGGAACGCCGGCTGGATGAAATCCGGATGATTTTCAATATATTCGATCAGCCATTGCTGATAGCGGCTCATCCGGAAAAAATAATTCGATTCCTTTATTTCCTGAGTTTCGCGCCCGCATTCCGGACAGCAGCACTGGTCGTCCAGGTCTTTTGCAGTAAAAAAACGTTCGCAGGGAACGCAGTAAAAACCTTTATATTCGTCCCGGTAGATCAAGTCCCGGTCATAAAGTTCCTGCATGATTTCCTGAACGACTTCTTTATGGTTTTCCTCGGTGGTGCGGATGAACTTGTCGTTGCTGATCTCAAGTTCGCGCCATAATTCCTGGAAACGCACTACGGTGTCGTCGCATTGCTGCTGCGGGGTGACGCCGTGGGCTTCCGCGGCTTTCTGCACTTTCTGGCCGTGTTCGTCGGTACCGGTCAAAAAAAAGGTGGCATCGCCGAGCAGACGGTGATAACGCGCCAGAATATCGGCGGCAATCGTCGTGTAAGCGTGTCCGATATGCGGTTTGTCATTGACGTAATATATCGGCGTAGTTATATAAAATTTTTCTGCACTCATATTGGTTGTACCTTCACTGCAGTAACGGCGGTTAAAATAATAAATTTAGCCGGTTTAACCCCCATGTCAAGCAGGGAAGAAATAAAGTTTTACCATACCCGGCACAGGAAATAGTTATTACGGCCCCGGATTATACTCAGTTTGCCGTTTCCGACCAGACAATTTACCCGGTTCAGCAGCCGCTCTTTTTCCGCCGGATATTTCCCGCTGAGTTCATCCGGGTTCATCGGCGAGCCGCCTAAAATCAGATATTGAATATGGTGCTTACGCAGCGAATCATAAAAAGCTTCCGGGGTTGGCGGGGCAGGAGTGTTATATTTCGCCTGCCAGTAAGGTGTCCCGATGACGTAAGGACGCGGACAATACAAGCCGCGGCGCTCGAAAAGCAGCATGACTTTGGCCTCAGGATGCGTTTTTTGGGCCAAAGAGCTCATTATTTCAAAGTAGCCGGGATCGTGGGTTGCGTTCCGTAAAATTTCTGCCGCATGTTCAGGGAAATAATGCTGTTTACGCCAGCTCACCTCAAAGTGCCGTACTCCCAGCCAGTCGGGACTGCCGACCACATATCCCCGGGCGGGCGGATAGAAAAAATTGCCGGTCCAGATTATCAGCAGCACGATCAGAATATTTTTCTGTTGCCGTTGCCGAAACAGTCGTATTCCGTGGAGTGCCGCCAATAAGACCAGGAACAGCAGCGGCTGCAAAAAACGGGTCTGCTGGGAAGTCATAAACCAGAAAACATAATAAAACAGCAGGGCCGCGGGCAGCTGAATCCAGCTCTTCCAAACTGTTTTCCCGGAAAGGAACAGATGGCGCATCCACCACAATCCCAACCCCGCGAACGCGATGAACGCCCATCCCAGGATCAGGCCGTCAAACGGCTTGCCGGCAAAAGCGATCAGCAGAAATACCGTGAAAAAACCCGGAATACTGCGCAGACCGAAATGCGCATTCCCCAGCAGATAGTGATATTCGGCGGTTAAAATTTCCGCTTCACTTCCCCCGAACCACGACGCCAGAAACGGATAGAACGGGTTGCCGGTCAGAATCCAGGGACGCAAATAAAACGGCAGGGCCAGGATTACCCCGCCCAGCGCGAAATAGAACAGCCGGAAATGCCGCCGGCCAAAAAGACGCTGATGATATTTACGTCCCAGAAAAATGAAAATTACTGCCGCGGCTGCGATCCCGGTCAGTTTTACCGCGACGGCGCCGCCGGCCAGGAGGCCGCACCGGAAAAGCGTTTTCCGGGAAGGTTCCGCTTCCCGGATCATCAGCAGGGAAGCGAGCAGGTTCAGCATGATGAACGGTTCCGCGTAAGTTTCCCGCATCATATTGATTACCAGCGGATCGGCGATGAACATGAAAGTCATGAACATTACCGTCAGCCGTCCTCCGTACGGTTTGAAATACAGGTAAAGCGCGGCGAACATGATTGAATAAACCGCCCAGGTCAGCAGCCGGGGAAATAAGATGCCGCCGTTCTGACATCCCAGGCGGAACAGCAGTTGGGTTAGGGAGGGGAATCCGGAAAACGGATTATCCGCGAACACGGCTAAAGAACCGGCGGCAATCCAGCGGAACGGCAGGGCGACGTGATAGGTCATTTCATCCCAGGCGTAGGGAAAGCATAAAGCCGAGCCCAGGGTAAAGACCGCGATTCCGATCAGCAGGATACTGAAAAAAAGGTTTTTGCGCAGGAAAATGCTCCCGGCTTTCAGCGCCGCACCTAAACCCATACCGCCCCCCGCCAGGGCCGGAACACCCAGCAGTATCCAGATGCTTACCGGATTCAGCAGTTTCAGGACTCCCAGGGTGAGCGTGATTAAACCCAGTACATCCAGGCCGAGCGTAATATCGATGATCACGGCCGCGAAATTCCGGCGGCAAGACGCCCGCAACCCGCAGCGGGTAAGCAAATACCCCGTCCCGTAAGCTGCCGCCATGAATAAACCGAGTACGAACAGGCTGAAAAGTACGCCCCGATCCAGATTATTGAAAAACGACTGCATTATTTCCTGCCGGCATTGAATCTCACGTATCTCAAATCCCTGCCCGGATCTGCGATCAATGCGGGAAGCATGGCTTCGGTAAAGCCTTTCAATTTCAACAGCTTTTGTAAGTCCCGGTCAACCGCCGCCGCCGCCGCCTTCCGGCCCAGCCGGTTTAATATAAGCCGGTAATAATATAAATTCACGCAGGACAACGGAAAATTATCCTGTTCCCGGGCAAAATAAATTAATGATTCAGACAGTTTACCGCCAGCCGCCAGGGCTTTGGCACGCAGTTGGTTATTATGCTCATAGTTTTCGAACCCCAGCGCCGCCAGTTGATCCAGGAATTTCAGACAGCGCGCGGGATTCTTGAAATCATATAAGGCCAGCTTCGCCGCCAAGTAAGTATTTTGAGCGGTAGGCTTATAGACGATACTTTCCTCAATTTCGGAAAAGGCCGATTTAAGGTCTTTTTTATCCAGCTTCACTCTGGCTTGATAGTAATGCAGTGAACCCAGGAAATTCAGAGTCAGAGAATTGCCCAGCGCAACCAGGCAGCAGAGCGCCGCCAGGCTGCTGAGCACCGGCAGAAAATCATGCGCTTTGAATTCCCGATACGGTGAAGTTTCAACGGCGCGTCCCAGTAAAATCCCGAAAAACGTCAGAAAGATGCAGCCCAGCGGCCAACTGAGTACTATAATATCGAACATTGAATGTACGGCCAGCAGCGTAGAGCAGAACAGGTATAATTTCAATTGCCAATCACCTTTGCCGATTGCCCGGCGCAGGTTTTTAATTACGATATAAGCTATGACCATACTCCAGGCGAGCAGGGCCGGAATTCCCATTGTTGCGGCAAAATGCAGTAAATGATTGTGGGCGTGAGTGTGGCGGACTACGACGAACAATTGCGAATAGTAAGCCGTGGGAATATGGGGGGCATACGCCGATTCGAACAGCTCCGGGCCGCAGCCCAGCCAGAAATGCTGCCGGATCAGTCCTAGCGCTCCGCTCCACAGGAAAAAACGCTGGTCATTTCCAAGAACGGCAATCAGTTTTGCCCGGAACAGCCATAACAGAATCAGGCCGGCGGCGGCAAATATTCCAACTCCCAGCCGGCAAATGAGGGGGAATTCGCGCCAGTAACGCAAAACCGCGATCAGGCCGGCGGCGGTTATTAACGCCAGCAGGGCGGCTTTGGACCTGCAACCCAGAATCAGAAAAACCCCACCGGCAGCCAGAAAGATAATCAGCGCGAGGGCGGTTTTACGGTATTTTCGTAAACAGCGGTAAACAGTTAAGGCAATGAACGGCAACGTAACTGCCAACAGACTGGCGTTCCAGTTCCAATTGCCGGGCAGGCCATAATAATAATTAAAGTAATGGAGGTCCTGAAAGGACTGGATTATAGTGGCCGTTCCGGCGAGGGTCATGAAAAAAGGCAGATATTTTTCGACTTCCCGCCGGTTGACGGCACAGAACAGCGGTACCGCAACCCAGTAAACGGAGCTCCATAAATAATCTGTTCGGCCGTGGCAGCAGACCTTTAATTGAATGAGTGCGACCAGCAGCATGAAAGCGAAAGCGGTTCCCGTCACTTGAGCGTCACGCCGGGAGAAAAAGGAAAACAGGATTTTCGGGTTAAACAGGAGCAGGAAACAGCCCAGTAAGGCAATCATACCCGGGGTGAAAAAACTCAGTTCACTCCAGAACGGCAGGTGTCCGGTAAACAGACGTACCCAGACCAGCGGATAAAATAGTAAGATGCTGCCGAAAAAACACGGTACCTGCCAGTTGGTTTTTTGCCAAACCGTCACTTAAAAATTTTCCTTTTGGGGTATCATTGTAAAAAAAAAAGGAGGCCGAAGCCTCCTTGGGATCAAGTTGTGTATCAGTAGTCAGTATAGCTCATGGTGGAATTGCCGTTGTTGGTATACCAAGTGGAGGTCGGGAAACCTTTTACGTGTCCGTCCAGGAACAGAATGTTGCCGTAATCGGAGTGATTAGCTGAACCGCTGTTGTTGGTGCTGTCATAGCGGTCCATACTGATACCTGAATCGGCATTACCGAAAGTATCGGAAGAACCTTCCATCATGTGATAGGCCAAAGAATAATTGGTCTGGCAAGTGCCGTTTCCTGTGCCTTCACCGAAAATTATCTCGTCAGTACCGCTCCCTTTCACCGTTACGGTAGAGGGGCATTTGTAGACGCCGTAATCAGTCAGATAGTCAGCCCGACGCAGTTTTTCGAAGCCGATACAGGTTGTACCATCCGAGTATTTTCCCTCGCTGGGGAAGTTGTCGCCATAGTCCATGGCGTACTGTTTGAGGGACAGACCAATTTGTTTCAGGTTGGAAGTACAGGAAATACGGCGTGCTTTTTCCCTGGCCTGATTCAAGGCCGGCAACAGCATCCCGGCGAGAATCGCGATGATTGCGATCACGACGAGAAGCTCGATGAGGGTGAACTTACGAATACTTTTCATTTTTTGCTCCCTATTATAGAGGTTTTTTATTTAATTTTTTTAATGCCATTCGTGTTTAAAAAGATCTTAAACACCACCAACTGTCCTTAGTATAGCAAAAAAAATAGGAAATGCAAATTTTTTTTTACGTAGAAACGCATTTTTTAGTAAAATAAAGAGTTCTTCACAAAAATCTGTAATGGAACGCCAACCGTTAATGTCGCCAATGCAGTCCCGAGTTGAGTATCGCTTTTTCAATCGCGGTAAAGTTTTTCCGCGGCATGAAACCGCTCACTTCGTTCGCTGTTTATACGCTCCAGAACTTGACAGCTCAATCAAAAGCGAAGATCATCACTGTTTTCAAAAACAAAAAAACGATTTTTTTGTTTTTGAACTGTTTATCAGCTCTTTTGCCGAGGCGTCGAGTCAAGTTAATACCAAGTTGCGATCAAAAATATAGTAATGATTGCTTTTTCAACTTTGCCGGGGCGAATCCGGATGAGCCCGGCGCTACCAAGCGTAGCGGCGGTGCTCATCCGGCACGCATCCGGGATGTTGAAAATGCAACCGCCTTGCGGCAAGAGTCTTTTAAGTTTATTTTAAAATGACTTCATCGCCGGATATTCATATCCGGCTTCAGGCGTAATTTTTAACTAATTCTTAAAATTTCTCTTGTCATTACTATATTTTTGATCGCAACTTGGTATAAAAAGCCTATAAGGGCCCGAAGGGCCGGAGCGCAGCTCCGTTATGCGGCTTTTTTGACTTGACTTGTAAGCCGAAAGGCAAAATACCCGCTCGGAAAAATATTTTCGACATTGATACAGATTTTTGTGAAGAACCCAATAAAGTGAGAACCTTCCATAGAGTATAAAATTAAGGCGGGCTTTGCCCGCAACCCAAGAACTGTTTCGCGCTTTGCGCGACCAGCGGTTCGCCGCTGGACCGCGACCAGGGCAAGCCCTGGACGACGAGAAAATCCTGTGGATTTTCCGTATTTAGAAACGCTTTCGTAATAGAAGTGCAAAATAAAGACACTAGGTCAATTGATCTCCTATTGAATTCCGGGATATTTTGCTGTATGTTTCCAATACCCGGCACCTGAAACAAGATGAGACTGAACAAGCCGGAGCGGGATGAGTATAATAAATGAAGGAAAAAACGAAAAAAATACCGGAATTGCTTGCTCCGGCGGGTAATTTATTGGCCGGAATAACCGCATTTGAGGCGGGTGCCGACGCAGTATATGCCGGGCTGAGTAAGTTCAATGCCCGTGAACGCGGTGAAAATTTTTCATTCAACGATATGTCCCGGCTGGTTGCTTACGCGCGCCACCATTCCCGCAAGGTGTATGTAACCCTGAACACGCTGATTAAAGAGCGGGAGCTGCCGGAGATAGTTGAATTTCTGGCGGAACTCGGCCGTTTCCGGCCGGATGCGGTTATCGTCCAGGATTTGGGGGTACTGCGGATTGTCCGCGAATATTTTTCCGGGATGGAGATTCACGCCTCGACCCAGATGGGATTTCATAATTCAGCCGGATTGCAGGTCGCCGCCCGGCTGGGGGTGAAGCGGGTCATCCTGGAACGGCAGGTTACGCTTGAGGAGCTCAAGATTATCCGGGCAAATTCCCCGGTTGAATTGGAAATCTTTGTCCACGGCGCTTTGTGCTGCAGTTTATCGGGACAATGTCTGTTTTCGTCCTGGCTGGGCGGCTGGAGCGGCAACCGGGGCAAATGCAAACAGCCCTGCCGCCGGCGTTTTTACGGCGCTGAAGGCAACGGTTTTTTCTTTTCCACTCAGGATCTAAGTACTTTGGAACTGGTGCACGAGTTCAAACAACTGGGAATTGCCGCTTTGAAAATCGAAGGACGGCTGCGCAAACCGGATTATGTCCGGAATGCCGTCGCCGCCTACCGCCTGCTGCTGGATGCGGAGGGTCTGCCGGGCCGCAAACTGTTGGGAGAAGCCCGTAAGATCCTTAGCGGCACTTACGGCCGGAAATGGTCCCACGGTTTTTATTCGGAACAATCCTTTAAAACGCTGATAAAACATGAGACGCCGGGAGCGGCCGGTTTACTGTGCGGCCGGGCGGAATTCAGTGATGCCAGGGGTTTCGCCTTTAAAACGGCGCACCGTTTGTGTCTGGGCGACCGGCTCCGGATTCAGCCGGAAACCGGCGACGAGGGCCCGGCTCTGACTGTAACCCGGATGGCGGTAAACGGAAACTTTTCCCCGAAGGCGGCGCCGGGACAGGAGTGTTATATTTTTTGCGACAAAGCTGTTCCGTTGCACGGATTGGTTTACAAGATCGGTGAGGATTACGCTGACAGGACGGTTAAACCGGCGAATTTACCGGAATTGCGCTCGGCGCTGGATTTGCAGCTGACCGTCAGCTCAACTGAAATCCGGGTCGAGCTCTTTAATGCCGACGGCCTGGTCTGGAAACGGGCGCTGTTGACCCGGCCCGCCAGAACCCAGGCTTTGACCCCCGCAAGAGTGGTCAGTGAATTTACGGCGAGCGGTTCGAAAAAACTCCGGGCCGGCAATATCCAGGTCGATATTGACGGGGCATATTTTGTTCCCGCCAGTGAATTGAAGCAGGCGCGGCGGGCTTTCTGGGACTGGGCGGCGGCGAATGTCGATCTTGCCGCGGTTTTCAGCGATAATGTCGCCGCCCTGGAAACGTTCCGGAAGGACTACCTGGCAATCGGGAAAACCGGAATTGACGCGGCAGCGTTACCTGAAACTATTGCCCTGGGCCGCCGCAGCCGGCTGCCGGCGAACCGGAAAGCGATCAAAGCTCACTCGATTTTCGAGATGAACCGGCTGACCGATGAAGTGATTCTGCCGGCTTTTTGCCCTGAACCGTATCTGGCCGGCCTGCGGAACATGATCGATGACGCTTACGGGCGTAAGATCCGGCGGTTCAGGATTACCGGTCTGTATGCCCTTGAACTCCTGAAAGACTATCCGGAGGTTCGCATTAGCGCCGGTTTTCCGCTGCCGGTCTGCAATTCCCTCGCCGTTCAGGAACTCGCCGCCCTGGGGCTGAGCGCGGTTCAGGGGTGGATAGAGCTGGAACGCGCGGCGTTGACCGAATTGGCGGGCAAAGCGGTACTGCCGGTGGAAATTTACCGTTACGGCCGGCCGCCGCTGCTTTCAACCCGGGCCTATATTGCGGTCAAGGGGGAAGTGAAAGATGCTCGCGATCAGCGTTTCGTGGTTCAGGAAGACCGGCATACCCATATCGCGAGTGTTTATCCCCGGAAAGTGTTTTCCATCCCGCGGCTGCCGGGCGCCGCCGATTATTACGATCTGACCCATGCCGACTGGAATGCCGGAGAACTCGACAGCTTTAATTTCGACCGGATGTTAATGTGACTCTAAATGGCGAGGTCGCTGGTGCTGACCGGTACTTCCAGGTCGCAGGGCGGCCGGTTGATCATTTCGATCTGCTGCCAGCGGTCGGAACGAAAACGCCGGAACATCATCATCGATTCGAGTACGACGTAGACCGACAAATAAATCCATACCGCAACTACTGTGCCGTGGAACAGAAAAATGACCGCCAGGACACCGGTAACCATTACCCCCCAGGAAAAGGACACCGCGATAAACATCAGAACTTTAGTATCGCCGGCGCCGCGCAGCGCTCCCATGAAAATAAATTTGGTCGCATCGAAAAAATTATAAAACGCCGCCAGAGCAAGCAGAATACTTCCATTCCGGAGAATCTCGCTGAAGCCGATTTCACTTTGGTTTTCCGGTTGGAACAGCCGGAGCAGTACCGCCGGGCATACCAGATAGATCATGGCCGCCAGGCCCATATACGCTGCGACCAGCCGCCAGGCCCGGTAGGCGCATTTTTTG
>JAQULZ010000029.1 GCA_028718375.1 Victivallaceae bacterium
AGCAGATGGCGAATGTCTCGACAATGCTGGACGAACCGGCCAAATACATGGAAGCCTACAAAGACGGCATCCGTAAAATGTCCGTGGAGTTCGGCGAAGGCACCGATACCCTGGCTAAAGGTCTGTATGATATTTTGTCAGCCTCAATCGATCCGGCCAAGGCGCTGGACGTCCTGGCGGTTTCGGCAAAAGCGGCTCGGGCGGGGATTACCGATACCGGCACAGCGGCGGACGCGATCACCACGCTCCTCAATGCCTACGGTTTGAGCGCCGATTATGCGGAAAGCGTTTCCGATTTGATGTTCCAGACAGTTCGAAAAGGCAAGACGACATTTGCTGAATTAGCCCCCTCAATCGGGATGGTGGCGACCACCGCCGCCAGCGCCGGAGTGCCCCTGGAGGAACTCGGCGGAGCGATTGCGACGATGACCCGAAACGGGGTAAGAACCGAGAACGCGGTCACCGCTTTAAACGCGATTATTTCCACCTTCCTCAAACCGACCGACGAGGCGGCGAAATACGCCCGGAAACTCGGTTTCGAGATGAGTTCGGCGGCGATCAAGTCCGAAGGGCTGGAAGGTATTTTCAAAAAGATCAGCAAGCTGCCGCCGGACGCGGTCAGTAAGCTCTTCCCGAACATCCGGGCGCTGCGCGGAGTGCTGCCGGCATTGCGGAATATGAAAGGATTTTCCGATGATGTGGCGACCATGAAAAACCGCGCCGGGGCGACGGAAGAAGCCTACGCCAAAATGGCGAACACGCTCTCCATGGCTTTTGCCCGGCTCAAACAGGCGGGAATGCTGGCCTTGTCGGTGATCGGCGAAGCCCTGGCGGATGACCTGCGCAAGGCGGCGGATGTGTTTATGCGCGTCATTACTTCGATCATTGCTTTCATCAAGCAGAACAAAAAAATGGTGGTGACGGCGGCAAAAGTGGTGGGAGTTGTGGCTTTGATCGCTGGGGGCCTGCTGACGCTGGGGGCGATTGCCGGGACATTGTCGTTCGCCATTGGCGGGCTGGTTTCGATTGTTTCCGTGTTTACCGGCGTGCTCAGTTTTATGATTGGGACGGTCGGCGTCATCATTTCGGTTCTGACCGCCAGTATTTCCGTCTGGTGGCTGGTTGCCGCGGCGGTTGCCGCGGTCGGAGCGACGTTCCTCATCCAGAGTGGCGTTATCGGCAAAGTCATCGACTGGTTCGGGGCGAAATTCGCTCAGTTGAAACAGTTTGCCTGTACGGCGTTTGACGGGATAAAAGCAGCCCTGGCTGCCGGGGATTATGCACTGGCGGCACGGATACTCTGGCTGAGTTTACAGGTTGCCTGGCAGAAAGGTGTAAGTGTGCTTCTGGGTTACTGGATCGGCTTCAAACAGGCGTTCATGACCGCGACTCTGGAAACTTTCTACGGGGCGTTGAGCATCATCACCGATTCCTGGGCGGGCCTCAAATCCGCCTGGGTAAGCGTGGTCGGCTTCCTGAAAAAGTTCTGGCTGGGGTTTACCGGGGCGATCATGAAAGCCTGGAATAACACTTTCGCCTGGCTGGCGAAAAAATGGCTTGACGTCAAAGGCATGTTCGACGATTCCATCGATGTTGAGGCGGAAAAACGGCAGATCGATGCTGATGCCGCAAAGAAAAACGCCGGAGAAGATGCCGCCTATAACCAGATCGACGCCGATTCTCAGAAACAGAAATCTAAAATTGAACAGCGCCGGCAGATTGAGCAGGAAGCCATCGGGCAGCAGATGGCGGAGGATATGAAAGAGCATAACGCGCAGTATGCCGATGAACTCTCCAAATCCCGGCAGGCTCTTACCGACGCCCGTAAAGAATGGCAGGCGGCTATTTCCGAGGCGAAAAGCAAGTCCACGGATACAAAAAAAGCAGACGGCGGCCCGGTGAAAGACGCGATGGCCAAGCTGAAAGACGCCGGGGACACAGTGGCGGCGGCGCAGGGCAAAGTCAAAGTGCAGGGTTCATTTTATGCCCAAGCGACCCAGTCTTTATCCTCCGGCACCGCCGCCGAGCGTACCGCCGCAGCCACTGAGGACATAAAAAAGAATACAAAGAAAACCAACCAACTCCTGAAGGAAAATAGTTCCAGTGAACTGGCTTTCGAGTAAAGGTGAATAATGGAAACTCGTATCGAACCAGCGTTTTTTGACCGGACCCAGGCAATCGACAATGACGGCAATTATACGACTGCGGAAATTCCGTACTTCGTCTTTGAAGTCGATGATGAAGACGCGGCAATTGCTTTTGCCCTGGAAAACGTCCCGGAAACCTATAACGGCATTCCGCTGGAATCCATCGAGATCGACGAACGCATCAGCTCGAATGTTTTTAAGGTCACGGCGCAGTACAAAGCCGGATTCGACGAGACCACCAGTTCCGGTAACGAAGAACCCGACCCGGTTTATTCGTTTGACACCGGCGGCGGAACCCAGCACCTGACGCAGTCATTGAAAACCGTCGCGAAATATCCTCCGGCCGCGCCGGATTACAGCGGGGCAATCGGTTACGACGGGGAGGACGTCAAGGGCGTCGACGTCACCATGCCGGTGATGAATTTTTCCGAAACCCATTATCTGAAACCGAGCAAGGTAACTACCAAATATAAGAAAACCGTTGGGGAACTGACCGGGAGCGTCAACAACGGCTCGTTCAAGGGTTATGTCGAAGGAGAGGTGCTGTTCCTGGGGGCGACCGGTTCGCGCCGGGGCGATTCCAGGAGCGACCTCTGGGAAGTCACCTACAAGTTCGCGATGTCCGCAAACCGCAAAAACATAAAGGTCGGCGACCTGACCGTCACCGAGAAAAAAGGCTGGGACTATCTCTGGGTGCGCTATGCCGATGACGTGAAGGACAAGAAAACGCTGGTCAAGAAACCCATCGCCGCCTATGTCGAAAAAGTCTATGAACGCAAAGACCTCGGCAACCTTGGAATCGGGAAATAGGTGGAACTATGAATAAAGTTTCGACCGGCGAAAAATTCAAGGTCAAAGCCAACACCTGGAACTCGTTTATCGACGCGGCAAACCATTACAAAAACACCCAAATGAGTGTGGGTTCCGAGGCGCTGCGCGGGAACAGCAAGACCGGGATCGTCCTGGTCAGCAACGACAGCGGCGGCCTGCTGGAGCAGTTTTCCCCGGTGATTCTGGACGACCTGATAATCCAGCCGGATGATGACGAAAAAGAGCAGGAATTCAAAAGCCGCATCCCGGTTTTTTCAGGGAGAAAAGTCTCCGCCGATAATAAGGACAAGCCGTTCGCCATTTTGCAGGTTCCGCTGGAATCCGCAAAACTTGGCAAGGCGCTGCTTCAGGGAATCACCCCGGCAAAGATCAATATCGGCAACGAATCGCACAAGTACGCGAAACTTGACGCGAGTGAACTGGTTTCAGCCAGCAGCGGCATCGGCAGAATCCTCTGGAAAGAATCAGGCACCGGTGAAAAGTGGGCGTTATTGCAACTCGGAGGGGGCGGTTCCGGCGGCAATAACTACAGCGGTTTTTTCCGGCTGTCCGCCGATGAGGATAATGAAAATTCCATCAAAATCATCGACGGCAGCGACACGCTGGGAGGCGGGGACTGCGGCATTTTTGTGTCGGGGATCAACAAGATAACCGTACCGGAAGAAACGCTCGCCATAACCGGTGAATCCTACATCGTTTTCGAAGCGGTTTACGCCGAGGAAGAATGGACTACCGAAATCAAAGCGCAGAGCTCGTTCCTGGAATTTACCGCCGACAAGTTCACCGCGCTCCTGGGCGTGGTCAAATGGAATTCCGAGGAAAATGTCATGGGCGAAATCGTCCAGATCTGGAATAACGGGATCATCTACAACAACAGGTACTCATGATGGCTATCACAAAACCCACCCACTGGAGCGATTGGACTGAATTGCCGGTACTGGCGCTGCCGTCGGTCAAAGGCTATGAACTTTACGAGGCGATCCGGGAGCGGATCGAATACCTTTTCCCTGACTCGGACACGTCGGACTTGCCTTCGGCACTGGAACCGATGCTGGAGGAGTTCAATCCGAACGAAGACTACAAGGTCATGGAACGCCGGATGCATGACGCGGTAACCGAACTGATTCCGTGGTACCGCAACTGGACAAGCGACGATGCCAGGCTGTGGAACGAGGCGGACTTGCTGGCGGCGCTTGAGGAGGATGAGCGCCTGGAGCCGAATCCGTATTTTCTTTCGGCTAAATGGCTGAAGCAAATGTTCAGGATTGTCAATTACCTCCGTAAAAAAGAGGACATAATTTCGATCACCTGGATAGATGAAGCCGAGTCCGGCTACACCACGGGAACCACCTATGACGAGCACAAGGCGATGTTCGAGGAGGCCATCGGTTTTTATACGGCGGTCATCCAGCCCGGCGGCAGCAGTTCAGGGCAGATTTTCGGGAGTTCCGGCAGGCCGTCGAATGTTTTGTACTATTCCTGCGAGCGCGATCCGTGCAGCTCCATGTCGCCGTTTGTCATGGCGCTCAACACGCTGAAATCGCAGTATTCCGCGACGAAATACACCATCGGGCTCTTTGTAGATACATCGGGATCAATGGGCATGAGCACCATCCAACCAGCCTACGATAATTTTGTCGCTTACATCAATGAATTTTACCCCACATCCCGGCTGGTGGAGCGCACCGCCGGTAATGAATCCTGGCTTATATGGACCAAGGAATACATCGACCAGTTGAGCTTTAATTTCGAATTTAAAGAGGAAGACAATGTTTGAAGATTTACAGCAAATAATCCTGTACGTCAAGGCGGATTCGACGGTAGGCGAGATCGTCGACGAGTACGGGCAGAGTACTTCCGTAACCAAGGCGATCACCCGCGGGGTGGAGGCGCTTTTGTGCCTGCGGGTACTGCGGGACTCCGACGCCTATCCGTTTGAGCAATTGAGTTCTTTCGTTTCCTGGGACTGCCTGCTGGATAACGACTGGAATACGGCCACCGTTCCTAAGCTCCGGGCGGATAACGAAAACATCACCGTGATTTCCGGGGTGTTGAATGCCGGTACCGACGATGAAAAAGCCTATACGGAAATCCGCATTCCGCTCCTGGAAACCGACACGGTCGAACTTGGCGAAGCCATTTCCGGCAAGGACGACATTCCGTTAGGAGTCGAACTCTGCGGTTTTGCCGCCGGACGGACCAAGCCCGCTTTTGTATTGCAGTTTGACTTACCGGTACGCAACCGCCGCGGCAACGCCGGGATGGGCTCCCCGACCCCGGTCGGTGACGGCAATTACTGGACGACCGAGCAGACAAAAGCCTATATCCGGCAGTCGCTGGACTACCAGTTTTCCGAAGACAACGAAGACTGGCACGAGACTCAAACTGCCGATGATGTGTATTTCCGTTCGCGCTTTCCGGAGGGTGAATGGAGCGAGGGCTGCGGCATTCCCAAGGGCAAGGATGGCAATAATCTGGTTCCGTCGGCTTCCGGAACGCTGGAAGAACGCGATATTTACGACGACGAACTCAAGGGTTTTGTTTACGGCGTACCCGAGGAATCGGTGATTTACTTCAAACTTTCCGATACCTCCGGGGACTGGTCGCCCGCGTTCCCGATTATCCAGTCCCAGGGCGAAAAAGGCGACAAGGGAGATACCGGGGACACCGGACCACAGGGGCCGCAAGGTGAAAAGGGAGATAAAGGCGACACCGGAGATCGTGGCTTGCCCGGCGATACCGGGGCGAAAGGCGACAAGGGAGATCAGGGAGATAAAGGCGATCCCGGCGAAAAGGGCGACGGGGTTAAAATCGACATGGCCGGGGCGCTCGACAATAAAAGCGTCTACGACGACGCGGAGCGCGGCTTCACTTATCTCGATACCGACAACAACCATATCTACCTGAAATTATCTGATGCTTTCGGGGACTGGAGCGATCCGGCTCCGGGCGGCGTCCAGGGGATTCAGGGCGAAAAAGGCGACACCGGGAACACCGGGCCGCAGGGGCCGAAAGGTGAAAACGCCACCGTCGAACCGGATTTTGTATTTACGGCGGAGGACATATTCGGCGGCTCGCTGGTACTGGAAGGGATTAAAACCATTGCACAGATCGAACTCTACGACGCTATGGGGAATGGCCTAGCAGTCAAGACCGGCGATCCCGACAGCCCGGTGATGATCCAGACCGAGTACGGCAACAACCAGACGGTGATCTATTTCGGGCAGAGCGACGTTTCCAATGGCGGGAGAATCCGCTTCGCGCAGGGAATTTCCGGGGAGAGTTTATACCAGATGTGGCTATCCGCCGGTAATACCGGGAGCGAGGAAAACTACCTCAACTGGCTACGGGTACATGACGGCTCCCGCCATGAATTTACTCAGGATGATTTGGATAATAAGGTTCTCACAATCGACGCACTCCTGAATATTGTTGCGGTTGCCGATAACGACGGAACCCAATGGCAGCTTCCCCAGAACGCCGTCACTTACGGCACGGACTCGGCGATGGTGGATATTTCCGGGATCATGGCGATGAAGAACATCAGCGAAATTACCGGAACCTGGGAATTGGTTTTAGGCGGCGGGGATAAAGGGGAAAAAGGAGACAAGGGCGATACCGGAGATACCGGAGCACAAGGCGAAAAAGGTGACGATGGAGATTCCGCCTATCAGGTCTGGTTGGACGCCGGAAATACCGGGACCGAGGAGGATTACCTGAATTGGCTACGGGTTCGTGATGGCTCCCGCCATGACTTTACCCAGGACAACATTTCCGACAATACTCTTTCTGTAAACACACTCCTGAACATCGTCGCGGTGGCCGACAACGACGGCGTCCAGTGGCAGTTACCGCAGAACTCTGTCACCTATGGCGCGGATTCGGCTACGGTGGATTTATCCGGAATTATGGCGATGAAAAATATCACTGAAATAGCCGGAACCTGGCAACTTATCCTCGGCAATGGGGATAAGGGTGAAAAAGGAGATACCGGGGAAACCGGGGCCCGGGGTGAGCAAGGCGAACAGGGTATTCAGGGCCCGCAAGGAATTCAGGGCGAAACCGGTCCACAGGGGCCGCGGGGAGCTCAAGGCGAACAAGGCGTCCAGGGCGTTCAGGGTGAAAAGGGCGACAAGGGGGATAAAGGTGATACGGGAGACACGGGAGCACGGGGGGCGCAAGGCGATACCGGTGCACAAGGCGAACAAGGCCCGCAGGGAATTCAGGGCGTCCAGGGGGAACAGGGTCCGCAAGGCGAAACCGGAGCACAGGGATCTCAAGGTGAACAGGGCGTCCAGGGGGAAGCCGGGCCGCAGGGCGATAAAGGCGACGCCGGGGATTCCGCCTATGATTTGTGGGTTGCCGCCGGAAATACCGGAACTCTGGAGGATTTTCTGCAGTACACGGAAGGCAAACGGGCGCAGGGGCTCCAGATAACCGCCGCTGAATTGAATGAATACGGATATTTGTTTATTACCGCCGATCACATGGGAAAAGTTCTGGAATTTTACAACACCGATCACGCCGCCGTTTATATCCAAAATGATTCGACGCTGGATTTGCCGGTGGGGTCGGTGTTCGTCGTCGACCGGCTCGGAACCGGCGCTGTGGACATAAATGGAGCAAGCACGGTCCAGCTTAACGGCGAAAGTATTGCCCTCAGCTCCCGCATGGTCGCCCAGCAGTACACCGGGGTGACTTTACGCAAAATCGCCGCGAATTCGTGGATCGTCCAGGGGAGCATATTATAATGAATCCTATCGTTTTACACACCCAGCGCCAAAAGCGCTTGCAACTGGGCGGATATACGTGGCATAGACTGGGCTTCTACCATTCCTCATCGATGGGACGGGTCTGCAACATGCTCATGACCGATGATTTTTCCAAAACCGATGACGTTACCGTCGCACTGAACAACATTTACTGCGGCTATTATAACGGTTCAAAATACCTGATCGGCGGCCAACAGAGCAGCGGCGACAACTTCCTGATGATTTCCGAAGACGGGGCATATTGGGAGCCGGTTCCGGCTCCGGATTTCAGGTATGTTCTTTCAATAGGCTGGAACGGGCAGTACTGGCTGATTGCCGGCATGACGGCGGATTACGAGTACCTTATAAACTGGTCCGCCGACGGAACGACCTGGGCGACGCCTACCGCGATAGCGGGTTATCCCCACAATATTATCAATAACGACACCCATTGGTTTATCAACTTAAGCAGCGGCGGCATTGCCAAAATACCCTTTGCCGTTGCGGATTGGGGCAGTATAAGTTATTTGAGCCTGGGGATAAGCAGTGTTTCCGCAATCGCCTGCAACTCATCCCATATTATTGCGGGTAACGCAAGCATATTCTCCGGGGAACCGACTATCCGTTATTCAACTGATTTCGCCAACTGGACGACCGCGACGTATCCCTCGGAATTTCTGGCGGTGGATTCCATATGCAGGCTGGGCACGCTGTGGTTTGCCGGAGTGCATACGGACAACCCGGTATCCTATGCGCTGCTGAAATCTACTGACGGAATCAATTTTTCGGAGATCACGGTGGACAGTGAAAACGATCTCACGAAAATAAAGATTTTCAGTAACGGAGCGAAACTGGTAATAGAAAGTGCGGTAACCACCAATCCCTACCAGTATCTCGTTTACACTTCCGACGACGCGGGAGCTGCCTGGACACGGCACGATTTTGCCTATCGCCCGGAATACGCCTCCATCGCATTCTGTATGCCCAAATACGACCCGGACGGCATTCCGCCGATAACCTGAAAAAATTAAAAAATCGAGGTGATTTTATGCAAATTTTAAGAGTCAAAACCATCACTGAATTCGCAAGCGCGGCAGTCCCGTCCGGGACGCTGCTGGTATTTCCTGAACAGAAGCCTGACGGCTCCTATCTCTGGCGCTGCAAGGATTCGGACGGCAACACCGGAACCATCGGTTCAGCCGGAAACATTACCAGCATCAACGGCCAGACCGGCCCGGAGATAGTCTTAGAACCCTCCGACGTTGGCGCTGTCGCCGAAAACCTGAGCGGCGAATACAGCAGGCCGGATTCATTGCTGGCGCAGATGATGTTTTTTCTGCGCAATGGCGCGGTAAATCTGTACGGTACGCTCAGTGACCTGAAGGATTTTATGGGCGGGTATTTTGCCGAGACCGAACATAGTCACGTCATTGCCGAAGTGACGGAACTGCAAACGGAACTCGACGGGAAAGCCGACACCGTCGTGTTCAGCGGTTTTCAGGTCATTGTCCAGGGACAGATCACTCAATACTTTACCACGCTTTCAGAAGCGGCGGCCTATATAAACACGCTCGAATTGAGCGGCCTTCAGGGAATCGCCGTCAACTGCGCTCCGGGAACTTATACCGAAACGGAAACTTTCACCATGCCGGAAGTCCCGCTGCAAATGAACCTCAACGGCGCAACGATCACTTTTTCCGGCGGGCTAACGATAAGCGCCGCGACCACATTGAAGAACGGCGGCATAATTGGCAATGTGTCGCTTGCCGGTGAACTTACTGCGGCGTTCGTTTCATTTACCGGAGACATCACCGCCGGCCGGAACATGGAGCTGATCAACTGCGGCGTTATTGGCGACATAACGGTTGAAAGCAGCCGGATGCTGATCGCCGGGCGGCTGCAGTTGCGGGGACGCCTCATTTCCGCCGGACGCGCGGTTGTCGGCGACCGCAGTTGGATAATCACCACCGACAATTCCAATCCGCTGGTCAGTTCGACGGGCGGCTCCCTCATGATGACCGAGACCTTGATCATGAATTACGGAACCGGAGGAGGCGTAAGCTGCGACAACGGCGCGACCCTTCCCCTCGCGAACGCCTTTGCCGATATGGCGATCGTGAACGGCACCGTTTCGGCCGGGAGCGCGGTAACCATACTTTCCTCAATATATTTGACGTCGGAAGCGTCCGGCGCGGCCATTATCTGGCTGAGCGCCCCCGGCGACCACAACCACACCGTTGATGAAGTCACCGGACTGCAAACCGCCCTTGATTCGAAACAGGCAAAGGCCGCCGCTTACAGTCTCGGGACTGAACTGACCGGTGCGATTTCAGTGGATATTGCCAACGGCGATACGCAGTACGGGACGCTGTCTGGGGCGACGACTTTGGCTTACGGTTCGATCAGTAATCTCGAAGAAGGACAAAGTTTTATTCTGCAACTCGATAACGCCGCCGGGCAAACTTTCAGCTTCACCGCGGAAAGCACCGGAAGCGTTGCGATTCTGGCCGCCGCCGACACCGGCTGCTACAAGCTCGCCTTTTCCAAAGTCGACGGCAAAATCTGTTACGACGGCAAAAATGAAGTAATTACATAAAAATTCAACCTGGAGGCACCAGGGCAAGCCCTGGACGACGAGAAAATCCTCACGGATTTTCCGTATTTGGAAACAAAAATATAAAAATCCAACCTGGAGGTGAATATGGATTTTCAGATTCTCGCCATGAAATACGATCTCTCCGCACCGGAGTCGTTCCGGGCGGCAACGGAAGAACAGATCGATAAAGTGTACAACGGCGCCGGGCCGGACTGGATGCCGCAGTGGGGACGCGACATTCTTACCGAGTTCCTGCGGATATTCAAGGCCGCTATCGCCATCCATGACTGGCGCTTCGAATACGCCGACGGCTCCGAGGCGGGCTTCAAAACCGCCAATAAAGAATTCCTGGCCAATATGCGCAAAATAATCGCGGCTAAATATAAAATCTGGGAGCTGGCCTACTGGAAATGGCAGTGGCGGGCATGGATTGCTTACCGCGCCTGCGTCCGTTTCGGCTGGAGCGCCTGGGTTGACAACACATCAGGAGATGACAAATGAGAATAATTGTGACGGTAATTATCGGAATCGCGTTGCTGGCTGGGGGCGGCTGTCTTTCCAGAAAATACTATTTTGAACCCACAGAAAAAACTTTGACCAAAGGGGAAGATGGTCTTGTGCGTGGTGCTGTCCAAGCCGAAGGGTCGTTCCCGGTATTTTCGGACGCCCCGGGAAAAAACTTTGCCAACCCGTCGTTTTCCGTAATCGGGAAATGACACAACCCATAGGAGGCATTATGCCTAAACTCAAGTCCCTTGTTGTGCCGGCGCTGTTCGCGTCGGCGGTCGCCGTCCTGGTCACCGGATGTTCGCTGTTCAGCAGCGACAGTACCAGTACATCCGAACGTTTGACTGTGGTGAAAACCGTGGCGAAAACCGTGCTGAAAGCAGTCTGCTCCGCCTATACTTCCGGCGGCAACACGCTGGCCGAAGCCAAAATCGACGAGCTGGTCACGAGCGGCAAGCTCACCGAGTCCCAGGCAACGGCGCTGAAGTCGATGCTGGCCGGGGGCGTCAGCGCCCTGGAGGAAATCGCCAACAGCGATGATTCCGCCACGTCCGACTCGTTCGACTCGTCCGATACCAAATAACCCTTAACCGTATTGCCGGGGGGTAAAATCCCCCGGCAATACCCCTCCTGAACCGTCGCCCTTTATATATAAGGTATAGCCGATGGCCCGTACCGTGCCCTTTTGCGCCCCTTATCCCCGCTGTTTTCCGATTCATGCCCTGAGCTCAAAAGAATTTCAAGAAATAATGCAAATACTTTGCAATAAACAACTTACACGACTTGCTATTGTCGCACATTGGATTTAACATGTACACAGAATAAGATAAGATGTTGAATACCAACAAGATAAGCAAAACCAACAAAGGAGCGACAAAATGAACATCAACGAGCAAACCTTCGGGACGGAACTCGAATACGTCAGGATTTCAAGGCAGAAAGCGGCGGAAGCCATTCAGAGCGTGGTCGGCGGCCAAGTCAGATATGTGGGTGGCCCCTACGACGCATGGGAATGCCGGGCC
This sequence comes from Victivallaceae bacterium, assembly GCA_028718375.1. GTDB lineage: Bacteria > Verrucomicrobiota > Lentisphaeria > Victivallales > Victivallaceae > JAHOYW01. Next base: position 11,855 of record JAQULZ010000029.1, read on the forward strand.
GAAAATGGTCAGACTTGGAAATGCGTTAACGACTCCAGTTTGATCGACGCACCGAGCAATCGCCGGGCTGAAGTGGTCACCCCGATTCTAAAGTACGAGAATATTGAAACCTTACAGCAGGTAGTCAGAGCCCTGCGCCACGCCGGAGCCCGCGCGACAAGCTGCTGTTCCCAGCATGTTCACCTTGGCATGGAAGATTCCACCCCGGAACAGGTAGCCAACCTCGCCAAAATGTTTTACAAGCAGGAAGAGCTGATTCTCAAGGCGCTCGGCACCAGCGACGCCCGCCTGAACCAATATACCCGCCGCACCGATGACGCCTTCATCAACCGGATTTCCCGCCGGAAACCGCGCACCGACAACGAATTGAATGAAGCATGGTTCGGCTACCGCAATCCGAATCCGGCGCATTATGACCACAGCCGCTACCGGGACCTGAACTTAGCGAATTTGTGGCGGATTAAGACCGCGGAAGTAAGATGTGCAGAGGGCTCGACCCATTCCGGGGAGATAAAATCCGTGATTATATTCTGCCTTGCACTGGCCGTCAAAGCCAAAAACAGCAAAGCCGCCAGCGCCGCCAAACGCGAATACAACCCGGCCAGCGCCAAATACGATTTCCGGGTTTTCCTGCTCCGTCTCGGCCTGAGCGGCAAAGAATTCAAAAACGTCCGGTATCACCTGTTGAAACGCCTGCCGGGTTCGGCGGCATGGAAGCACGGCAGGCCGACCGCAACCGCATAAAATAACCGGAGGCGAAAGCCCCCATAAAACCCTCAAAACGGAGGACACAACCATGAAAGTACGAGTCAATGAAACCGACCTGAACGGCAAACCCATTTACGATTCAGGAGAAATCCTGAGCGGGGAAAGTCATCTCGACATCGTCGAAGGCATGAAAATAGCGCCGTTCACCGTAAACCTCGAACCGTTGCCCTACATGCGCGACGTGCTGGCCAGAACCGGCAGTCCCGGCTTCCCGTTGCCGGAGGAACCGGAAGCCGCCGCAAAGGCTTTTCTGTTGAAACTGGCGGCGTCCGGGTTCGTCCAGTTTCTCGAGGACGATCCCTATCCGCCGCGCCTGATGGAAGTTCTGGAAGCCATTCGGCAGTCCGGCAAAACCAACATGCTGGACGTGCCGATGGTAGTCAAACTTGCTTTGGAAATGGACGAAGCGGAAATCGCCAACTGGGTAAATACCCATCGACATGACTACGGTGAAATCATTCTCCACGGCAGACGCCCAAACCCCGAATCTACGGAGGTGAAATAATGTGCGGACAAACCGGCATAATCTTCGGGGACGCCGAGCGTTCCCCGAATGACATGGAATATTTCCGGGAACTTTTCCTGCGGCTTCTGCTCTTGAACCGGAAACGGGGGCCCCATGCCGCGGGAGTGGCGGCTGTCAATGCTGACGGCAGTTTCCAACTGCTGAAACGCCCGCTGGAAGCCGCCGCCTTCACCCTGCTTCCCGAATACGATGAATTCATGGATTCACTGAAACCGGAAGTAACCCTGCTGATGGGGCATACCCGTTTTGCTACGGTCGGGAGCGTGGAAAAAACCGAGAACGCCCATCCGATCAGGTCGGGGAACTGCCTCGGCACCGTCAACGGCACGATATTCAACGCCGATACTCTGTTCAGGCGATTTAACCTGACGCGTTTCGCGGAAGTCGACAGCGAACTCATCGTGCGGCTGGCCGACAAATGTGCCCCGGACGGCAGAATCCAGATTGAAAAATTTCTGGATTGTTTAACGGACTGTCGGGGACAGTTGTCGGCGGTTCTGAATTCATTAGCCGCCCCGAAGGAAGTGGTTATCCTGAAAGGCAACAAGCCGCTGAGTTTGTTTTACAACCCGAAAATGAACGCAATTATTTATTCGTCCGAAACCACCCATATCATGACGGCGTTGCGGGGCGACAGAAACTGGCTCAAACTGAATCTGCCGCACATGACCTGCGTGGTTTTCAACGTCGAAGACCTCATAAGCCCGCAAATCCATCGCCTTAAATTCATAACCCAGTCATGGAGGAATAAACGATGATGACGGAATTATTTGTCTACGGCACGCTCAAAAAAGAGTTTCCCAATCACCATTACTGCCATAACGCCGTGAATATCGAACTGGCCACGATTTGCGGACGGATTTACCAACTGCCGCCAGGCTATCCGGCGTTAATAGTCCCGCCGGAAAATATTATCGCCAAAGGAACTGGCTCTCCGGTGCGGGATGCGAAAACGCAGTTCGAGTATAATCTGACCACGCCGGAATTCCGCATTCAGACCGGCTGGCAGGAAGTACACGGCGAAATGGTAGTATTCAATAACCCTGACCGGGATGTACCGCCGATTGACCGCCTTGAAGGAGTGCCCCGTTATTACGAGCGGGTTCTCTTGCCGATACGCCAGGCGAACGGCATCATAATCGCCGCATGGGTCTACATAATGTACCGGGTTCCAACCGGTTCGATTCTCCTCAAATCCGGTCGCTGGCCGGAATAAAACAACCTAACATAAGGAACGATCAAAAAATGAACGCAAACGAAATTCACAGTGGAAAAGACTACATCGTAAAAGTCGGCCATAACGAGGTCAAAGTAAAGGTAATCAGCGGTTCCGACCGTGGCTGGGTAGTAAAAACCGCCGGAGGCAAGTTCATGCCGGTCAACAACAGCGAGCGGTTCATCCGCCCGGTGGAACATGCTCCGGTGCCAGCGGTACCCGCTGAAACTGCCACTCCGGCAGTCTCGGCTCCGGTAGCCAACCCGGACAAAAAGCTCACAATGCTGGACGCGGCGGCGGAAATCCTGAAAGGAGTTTCACATCCGATGTCGGCCAAGGAACTCATCGTCGCCATGGAAGATTCCGGTATCTGGAAAAGCCCGGCCGGTAAGACCCCATGGAATTCGTTGGTAGCGGCGATTTCACGGGATGTGCAAAAAGCAAACCCGCGTTTCCGGAAAACCGGCAAAGGCCTGTTCGCCCTTGCCGAACAAGGAGGTGAACCATGTGCGAACTGATCATGTTTTTTTACAACGGTTGGGAACGTCATTGTTCCCGGCGGGTGGCGAGTCTGGGAAAAGCGACGGTCTGCGGGAAACTTTACCTGCTCCCGCCCGATTCCCCGACCCTGCAGGTGCCGAATGACAGCATACTTCTGGCGGGCATTAAGGACGCCTTCGAGTCCGCCCAGGAACAGTATCAGGAAAACGATAATGGCGACGTGGAATATAAAATCCATGACGGCTGGGACACCATTCACGGCGAACTGGTAACCTTTTACGACCCGGAAAACGACGTTCCTGAGCTCGATACGAAATTTGGGACGCCCTTCTATTTCGACCGGATACTGATCCCCGCCAGAAAAGCGGACGGCTCAATTATCGCCGCATGGGCTTACGTCATGCATGAAATCCACTTCTCCGCCCGCCGTCTGCCGGAAGGCATCTGGGTCAGTACGACTGACGGCGATAATACCGCTTCAAACTCCGGTCGCTTACGCTCCCTGCGGAAGCGGAAATGAATAGGCATTTTCATGCGGGAATCTTTTGATTATTCGAAGCTTTTTCGATTATCTGTACGGCGGGCTGGCCCGTTGACGGGGGCCAGCCTTTAGTTGAAACCCCGGCGCCAACCGGGTTGGCTTAAGGGTTTCAAGACAATTACTAATTTTAAATGGAGGATAAAAAGATGAGCAAGGAAAAATTAACCTCATGCCCGGATTGCGGAGTCGCTCCGGGACAGCCCCATCATGACGGCTGTGATATCGAACGTTGCAGTGTTTGCGGACTTCAACGCTTGGGCTGTACTTGTGAGGGGCATGATCCGCAATTCGCGCGTTGGACCGGCCTCTGGCCGGGAGACGCGGAATCGCAACTGCTCGGCTTGGACTTGAACGAGTTCTATATGAGCGGAGCCTATAAAAGTTTCATGATCAAACCGGAGAAAAGACAATGACAGACGATAGAAACCGTACATCCGTCCTGCGGCAGTTGGCGGCATTGCAGAAAATGCCGTTTTCTGAATTGCAGGAAAAATGGCGCGACCTTTACGGCACCGAACCACCGCATTTTAAAAGCTCGTTTTTGAGAAAAAGGCTGGCTTTCCGGATTCAGGAACTTTTCTATGGCGGCTTGGATGAATCCACTCGGAACCGGCTGGATGAAATCGCCGATAGTCTCGAAGACAGGAAACCGAAAACCACAGTTGAAATCGACGGCCAAGTTTTGCCTGGAACCAGATTCGTCCGCGAGTGGAAGGGCAAACTCTACGAAACCATCGTCCGTGAGGACGGTTTCGAGTACAACGGACAAATGTACCGTTCACTGTCGGCCATCGCCACCGCAATTACCGGCACCCAATGGAACGGCCGGAAGTGGTGGGGGCTGCCCTCAAAAAATAATAAGAAACGAGGTTGAATATGTCTGAATCATCTGAAGCAAAAATCAAACGTTGCATTATTTATACCCGGAAGAGTACCGAGAAGGGGCTGGAACAGAGCTACAACAGCCTTGACGCGCAGCGGGAATCCGCGGAAAATTATATCAAGAGCCAAAAGGAAAACGGTTGGCAGCTTATTCCCGAACATTACGATGATGGCGGCTACTCCGGCGGCAATACAGAACGCCCTGCATTGAAACGACTTATGAATGATATAAAGGCTGGCGGGATAGACATAATCATCGTGTATAAACTTGATAGGCTTTCCCGTTCTCTGCTGGATTTTATGAATCTGGCAGAGTTTTTTGAACAGCACAATGTCAGCGTTATAAGCGTGACCCAGGACATCAATACCTCGACTTCTTCAGGCCGCATGATGCTCAACATTCTCATGACATTTTGCCAATTCGAGCGGGAAATTTTGGTAGAGCGCATTAAAGATAAAATCGCCGGAGCCAAGCGCAGAGGCAAATTTTGCGGTGGCGTTCCAATTTTGGGCTATGACGTTGAAGATAAAAGACTTATGATTAATTCCAAGGAGGCGAAACTCATCAGGGAAATTTTTAGGACCTACACGAAACTCGGCTCCGGTTTCGAGGTCGCCCGTATCCTTAACGGCAAAGGCCGTCATACCAAGAGCTGGACTTCAAAAAAAGGCAAATTCCATTCCGGCAATAAGTTCATTCCCAAAGACGTCTACCACATTCTGAACAATCCGCTTTATATCGGCATGGTTCAGCATAACGGCAACGTTTATGAAGGCGAACAGGAGGCGATCATCGATAAAAAACTCTGGGACAAAGTCCAGTATCTGCTGCAAGAAAACAGCAAATGCCCCGCCGGGGAAAACAAAAATCATATTGCGGCGCCGTTCAAGGGACTGCTGGTCTGCGGTTATTGTGGCGGTTCATTTGGGATTACCTATACCAAAAAGAAAAACCGGCGTTATATGTATTACATCTGCATCAAAGACAATGACCGTGCCGAGCATGAATGTCCGCTGCGGCGTTTCGCCGCCGGGGCTATCGATAAAATTATTCTTCAACAGCTCAGCCGGATATTCAAAAGCCCGGCAATGCTGATGAAAACTTACCGGGAACTCGAAAAACTCAAAAAAGAACAGCGCGCTAAACTCCTGAAACGTTTCTCTGAGTTAAAAACTGAACAGGACGAGGTGTGTAAACAACTCAGGGCCGGTGGAGACGTCGCGCTTTTGACGCCGCGCTATACCGAGCTTGACAATGCGCTGGATGAAGTAAAACGCGAGCTTGAAAGTATCGGCGAAATCTATTCCACTGACAACCTGGCGGAAGCCTGCGGTTCGATTGAATCTGTCTGGGAAGAGCTGTTCCCGGTGGAACGCTACAAACTGGCGCATCTGCTTATTGACCGGATTACCCTTTATAAGGACCGGATCATTATGGACATTAAACACCATGGCCTCAAATCGCTGATCCGGGACTTGAAATCCGAACCGGAATTCACGGCGACAGTTCCAGAAGGTAAAGACACCATCCAGTTGACGATCCCGATGCTGGTCAAACGCTGGAACGGGCGCAAGCTCATTGTAGCTCCAGATGAGGGGAATAACGAAGTGGAAATATCTGAATGCGAACCTGCCGCCATGGCGAAGAGGCTGGCACAGGCGCATAAGTGGACGGAAATGCTGGAATCCGGCGAATACGCCACGGTCGCGCAACTGGCCGACGCGGTCGACTGCGATCCGTCCAAGACGTTTAAAATCCTTAACCTGGTCAATCTTTCCCCGGCGATTCAGAAAATAATCACCGAAGGTAACACCCCGGAATCCATGACGCTGACTAAGCTGTTTTGTGAGATTCCCGAGGACTGGGAGGAGCAGGAACGTATATTTCTATAACTTTCATATTTTAGTGTATATATATTGGTTTTATTAATAACCGTGCTATATTTTTAACGAGCAGGAGAATTTGAATGCCATTGAATAAAAAACAGATATTCAGGCTGCAGAAATTTGTCGGCCAGTTGAAAGAAAACCGTTATCCGAACTGTAGAAGTTTTTCTGCTGAACTGCACCGGGTTGATTGCGATTACAACCGGAATATAGCTTGTTCCGCTAAGACTATTCAGCGCGATATCCAACTGCTTCGGAATGAATTCGGATGCCCGCTGGCCTTCGATTTTGAACGCAACGGTTATTATCTGAAACATCATGGATGGAATTTTGACATTCCGCTTCTTCAGGAAGAGCATGAAATGATGGCCGCGGTACTCGGGGCACGGGTGGCTGAGAATATTTTCCCGGAGCCCCTGCGCGGCAATATCCGGCAGGCGGTTGATACACTGCTGGCAAACGTCAATCCCGACTTTCTTGATAAGGCTTTCATTAAATCTCTGACTATTATTCCCGGCTTAAAAGTAAGCATTGATCCAGATATCTTTATGACAATATACCAAGCCTGGCAGGAGCACGAGGCCATCCAGATCAATTATTTGGACGTCAATGGGAATTCCACCAGCCGCCTGATTGAACCGCATGCGCTGGTATATTATGAATGCGCCTGGTATATCAAAGGATTCTGCCTCCTGCGGCAAGAAATACGCAATTTTGCCATGCACCGTATTGTAGAAGCTGAACACGGCAATAAGTACTTCGAACCGGATCAACAGATCATTGACAGCCTGCTTAACGACCATTTTCTTGAATATCTGGAAGTTAGTGATATACAAGTTCGTTGCGCCAATTCGATACGCGGTTACGTGCTGAGCAACCCCCTGCATCGTTGTCAAACCTTTACTCCGGACGGCCCAAATTATTTTTTACTCCATATTCCGGCGATGCCCGAACATGAGCTTATTCAATGGGTACTTTATCAGGGCGGCAATGTCGAACTGCGTCATCCGGTAGAATTGTGTAGCAAAATTGCCGATGCCGCCGAAAAGATATTAGAAAAACATACAAAATAATCGGCTGGGACACATAATGTCCTACCATGTTAGTTATAATATTTGTAAAAAACGACGAATCTGGAGGATTGGCATATGCAGATTGAAATTACCCTGGCACCGAATGAAGCAAGTATGTTGAGCTTTGATTATCTGCACGGGCTTCATTCCGCTCTGATGCACTGTCTGACCTCGGTCCAGCCGGAACTGGCTGGTGAACTGCATGACGGTGAACATCGCAACCGCTTGAAACTATTTACGTTTTCCCCGCTCAGCAGCAGTCCGAAACCACAACTTGTTCAATTAGAAAACGAGTCCCGTAAAAAGATGCTGTTAGGTAAACGCGTCTGGTTCCGAATCGCTTCACCGTGGCCGGAACTATTGAACGCACTGGGAGAAGGGCTGTTGCGTATCGGGAATTTGTCAATCAACGGTAAATCGTTTAAAGTTACCCGGGTGACAATGGTGGCTCCCCCTGAATTTTCAGAAAGTATGGTGTGGCGACCGTTCGGACAGTCCGGGTCAATATGCACATCCTGGACGCCGCGCGATTCCGAACGAAAATCTTACATATATCCGGACAAGACTGAAACCGGTACACCGGCCTGTGCTCAATTACTTACCGATAATCTGATTCATAAATGGCAACGCCTGCAGGAAATCCGGCCCGACCTTACAGATGCATGGCTGAAAGATGCCGGAGACGGTAAGGCGCCGGCGGTGGAAGACGTACAGGTGGAATTCATTCCTATTGATGCCAAACGTCCTTACCGGACTATGATGCACTGTGTTAAAAATACAGCGATAAAAAGTTGGCGGTGCCCGGTATGTGTAAAAGCGCCGCTACCCTTGCAACGTTTAATTTGGAGTTCAGGACTGGGAGAACAGAATTCTCAAGGCTACGGTCTGGTACAGGAGGGGAAACAATGCTAATATCATATTTAGATGAACTGGCGCAAAGCGGCAATTATGATTTGCAATCGGATGCTGACGTCGATATCTATCTGGCGGCCCTCAAAGGCTTCACTGAAGACAAAGGCTTGGCGGAATGGAAAATTACCGGCGAGGAAACCGTTCCGCGGGTACGGCTGCATTATGACGACACCGCTGACGGGAGCAATGCCTTGAACGGCAGTTGGCGGGAATTCTATGCAGCAGGATGTAACTGGCACGAAAAACCGTTGTTCAGCGGCAGTGATATTTTTTATAAGAATGGTACTCCCAACTTCAGAGGGATTGCCAAGGCAGCCATATATTTACGCTATTCTGCCGGATTCCTAAACTGGCTGTCTGAACTTGACCATAATGTTGCTGATCGCATAAAAGCTGAAATCCCTGTTTTTGAAAAGCTTGTAGAAAATGAGAAGACCAAAAAACTTATCAGTCAATGGGATAAGTTCAAGGTACCTCCGGGCAAATGGGCAATACCGGTAATATGCAGTTTGAGCAATAATAAGCATATAGTGTTGGGTCTGAGTGGAAAACCGGAGGACGACTGGGACGATTTCGAGGATTTGGATATAGACATAGCGCACTCTCTGGAATTGATGTCATTCCTTGAAGCACCGGCAAATACTGAACTGGAAGTAATTTCCGACGTGTTTCAGATGGGGAAAGGTTTGGGGCGTAACGCTTTCGGAAACAGCTACAAACTTGATAATATTACAAACTCGGAGTATACCCGTTTGATGGGCCCGGTACCGGAATCTTCGCGACAGCAATTATTGAATATCTGGGCAAATAAGCTCGGCTATCGGATAAAAGCTGCCCCCGATCCTGATACTTCCGAATTGATTTTCGTACCGGAAGGTACACTGAAATACAGCCAGCTTGAGAAATGGATTAAGGCGGAAAATGATAAAGTCAGGCAGTATTATGAACAGAAAAGCAGGAAAAATCAGTCCCATGAAGATTTAGAGGCCCTGCGGGCATACCGTCCTGAAGTAATACCGATACCAGCACATTCAAAAGCAACTTTGTTTCTGGTTAACGTCGAGGGTGGTCAGAAGAAGAAACTGATCATTCAGCAGGTCTTTCCGGGAATATCGCTGCGCTATCTGGCAGTATTGAATCAGGAACTAATGATAACTTCTACACAAAATTCGGTGGTATCCTATATGAAAGCCGCGCTTACCGCGCAAGACCGGGATACGCCAAGCGCGTACCGTTACTGGACTGCGGTTTTCAGTGCAGCCTTGCAGAAATGTTATATCTCAGCCGACGAAGTGTTTTTTCATTTTCAACGTTTCTGCAAAGCGTTTTCCGGCGAAGACCTGATAAACGCTAAAACCTCGCCAAAGGGCAGGGAATATTTCCGGGTTATTGCCCGTCTAAGGCGGCTTCAGCACCTTATCCATACGGCACGGGAAGCGCCGGAAAAACTGGAGACGTCGGATTTCAATCTTGAATTAAAAGCGGTGGAACAATATCAACTAACTAAAAAGGGAGTTTTTGGCATCATGAATAAGGAATGTCCGCAATCCGCCGAACTGGTGGGAGAAGTCTATGACTCGTTACGAGAGAATCAGAAACAAAAACTTGAGGCATTTGTACGGCAGGCCTGGCAGGGCGTTCCCAATACCGAGTTTTCCCTGTTCATCCGCGGTGCATTGACCGGGATGCTGCTCAATGACCTCTGTTATGCGGTAACCCAGGCCGGTCGCAGTTTTTCCGTTACTCAGGGCAGGCATCCGTCCACTCTGCGCGGTGAGCAGATTCAGGCGGTGATTGACAAAGGAATGGGCTTGCTGTTCAACCTCGGAGAACAGCAGCGTTTTAACGGCAATACTTTGCCTTTCATTTATTCATGCCTTGCCGATAGTCGCAAAGACACCTTCAATTCCGGGTTAATTATGGGATTGGTTTTCATTAATAAAAGTTCAGATAAGGAGAATCAAAAATGATCGGAATCAAACAACTCAGCAACAAGTCCGGTAACGTCTATATTCTTTTCGGGTTCGAAGCGATTCAGGCGCGGCCCAACCTCGACCCTTATACTTCGACGTTGCGTACGGATGACGAAACCATGCAGGTATTCACTTCCGATGTTCATCTCAAGCATCATGTCCGGCGCGGTATCAAAGCGCATGCCCTTGCCGAAAGAATAGGCAATTCGGGGTCCGCCGTATTCTATGAAAAAGAGGACGAGGCCGGTAATCCCCGGGATTTTTCTTTGCGCCTGAAACTGGTAAGAGATGCTTGTGGTATTGACGCGAAACAGGCCGATCCTAAGGATGCTTTAAATTATTGCCTCGACTTGCCGCTCTTCGGTTATGTGCATGCGGTTAAAGGGGAAAACTTCAACGTTACCAATGCGGCCAATACGTTGTTCCGGCCTTCGACTTTTCACAGTTGTGAAATATTCTCACTGGGGCGCAACAATGCTTTCCCGTCCTTAAAGGATGGCAAGATTCAGGAATCCGCCGGTTCGGCTACGGTCGATTCTCTCGAATACGGCTTTTTCCTGGCGCTCTGGGAAATCAATCTGAACATGCTGCAGGTCAACGCCC
>JAQULZ010000030.1 GCA_028718375.1 Victivallaceae bacterium
AGATGCGGCAGTTGAAGACCGGAAGTTTTTGACTTTCAATCAGCTCCGGTTATTTTTCCGGCAGCGGCGGCGGGGCGGCTCCGAATAATGCTCTCAGTTCCGGCTTGTCGGAAGCCTGACCCCATTCCTTCATCCCTTCGGCCCACACCAGGGAATCGCCGGTAAGTTCCTGCGCCGCTATTTTCCGCTTCAGTTCAGCCGGAGTAAAGGGGCCGGTCGGAGCGCCGTTTACTGCGACGAAATATTTCGTTTCGGCCGGCAGCGGCGGCGGCTGATGCAGGGCATTGCTCACGCCGCCGGCCATTTGCGCGCCCATCATCATACCCAGCATATTGCCGGAACCGCCCTGATTTTGGGCGGCGTCGCGCAGCGCGTTGGCGGCCTGATATTGCGCGAAATTGTTCAGATTGCCCAAAGCGCCCATGGAGGTGCGCTGATCCATGGCGGCCTGCACTTCATCCGGCAGCGAAATGTTTTCGAGCGCAAAACTCAGCAGTTCGAGTCCCAGGCGCTGGAAATCGTCGCGGAGTTTATCCGCCATAAAGGCGCCGATCTCATCATATTTGGCGGCCAGGTCCAGCGCCGGAAACTTATGTTCGCCGATACAGTCCGAAAACGAGGAGATCACTTTAACCCGAATCTGGTCTTCAATGGTTTCGCAGCCGAAATCGCCCTGAGCGCCGACGAAACGGGAAATCATTTCCTTGGTAACCCCGACCCGGTAGGAATAGTTACCCCGCGCCCGCAGCCGGACCATCCCGAAATCCTCGTCCCGGAGCATAACCGGATTGGGAGTTCCCCATTTACGGTCCAACTGTTCGGTGGTTTTAATGAAATAAACTTCCGCCTTAAACGGTGAATCGAAGCCGTATTTCCAGCTTTTGAGGGTAGTCAGAAGCGGAATATTTTTCGTGGTCAGGGTGTAGGTACCGGGGTCAAAAGCGTCCGCAATCCGGCCTTCGTTGACGAATACCGCGCGCTGACCGGGACGAACAATCAATTTGGCGTTCATCTTGATCTCGTTGTCATGGCGGTCGAAACGATGCACCAGGATACCGGGTTCGGTTTCCGGCCACTCGATGATGTCGATAAATTCACTTCTCAAACTATTAAACAAACCCATAATATGCTCCAGATTTGAAATAAGGTTAAAAACAACAAAAATATATTCCCGGTATCATAAACAAGGTTACTGCCGCCGCGAGTACGACCCGGTTACGGATGAAATGAACGTTTTTCTTTTCCGGATTTTTCCCGGCCAGCCGCGAAAAACCCAGGGTATGAACATAACGCGCCACCAGTTTGTCCGGCTTTTTCCGCTTTTGCTTTTTCCGCGGCGTCACCTCCCTAACCTCCCCACATGAAAATAATCACCCAGGCGATGATCCCGCAGCCGGCGATAATACTGATAATCAGCGGCAAGGCAAAACACAGCCCCATTTTCAGCATTTGCAACTGGCCGAGCGAATTCAATTCCGGCAGCAGTGAAATCGGCGGCTGACCGGGTGCGGGAGCAGGACCGGCAGCGCCTTTGCCGACCGGGGGGCGGCTGCCGGCTTTGGTGCGGAAGAATTCCAGACGCAGTTGTTCCAGCCGGGCGGCGGCTTCCGAATCTTCCTCAAGTTCGGCCGGAGCAGGAAGGCCGGCAAACTTATCGAGCAGGCACTGGAATTTTTCATAGGCGGCTTCACGGCTGGTCAACTCCTGCCTTCCGGCGGCGATCTCCGCTTCCAGCACCGCCAATTGCTCGTGCAGGCGAACATCGAGGTCGTTTTTGGTCTGATGATAAATCTGCAGCTGCCGGTCGCGAAACGAAAGATTTTTATCCATATCCGGTTCCGGGACCTCCGGGATGCCGCTGCCGCCGACAGCCAGGCCGTCGCTGTGCGGTCCGCGGTCTTTATGGCGCAAAGTCACCAGCCCGTCACTGACAAAGTTTTTTCTTCTAACCATATTTCCCCCGTTTTTTAACGGTTAATTGACGAAATGCCCGGCTGACCGATTATTTTTTGCCTTCGGTCAAGCTGTTATAAAAACGCCGGGTCGGATAGGCGAAATCGATCGTCTTATGCTGAGCGAATTCTACCAAAACATCCTCCCAGATGGCATGTTCACAGGCGCGCCGCTGATGCGGTTCGGCCAGCAGCCGCATGGTCAACAGAACCCCGCAGGATTCGACCGAAGTGTAGACGATGGGAGTGAGTTTTTTGTAATAAAGCATATAATGTTTGCTGGCATCCTTGATTTTCAGCTGGGCGCTGTCGCTGATTTTATGGGAATGTTTGTCGGCGATTTCCTGTAAAATGGCTTTTGCCGCCTGCCAGTCGCTTTCAAAGGTTACCAATATCGGCAGTTCAATCCAGATATAGGGGAAGGTTTCGGTAAAATTGATGACGGTTTTATCGAGCACGACGCTGTTCGGCACATGCATGACCCGGCCGGTGCTCTGGTCGGCGTGTACCCAGTTGCCGACTTCGTTCAGGGTGAATTTAAACAGCCGGATATCGATGACATCGCCGGTTATCCCGTTGTCGATCTGAATCCGGTCGCCCACCTGGAAAGGGCGCATCCAGATCAGGGTGAACCAGCCGGCAATGCTCCGGATCAATTCCTGCAAGGCGATAATTACGGCGGCAGCGACCAGCGCCAGGATATTCACGATATTCCAGTTGGGATTGAACCAAATCCGGAACAGCACTACGAAAATCAGCAGGACATAAATATAACCGATCATTTTGCGCCAGCGGTAGCGCGTTTCGATTTTCTGAGTGTTGTCCCAGATCAGGCGCTTGACGAAAAAACGCAGCAGCCATAAAATAATTACGGCAGTGATGGAAACGATTATCTTATGCTGAGTGGCGGGCACCAGGCCGGTAAATCCCTGTATCCAGGCCGCAATCTTATCGAGCATATTCAGTCACCTCGGGTTAATACCGGTTTTCTATTTATAATCTAACCGCCCGGGACTGAAATAGCAAATTTTATCCCTGGCAGCCTGTCGGACTTAGGACTTTGTAACGAGAAAATCATCCGGCAAAGCCGGAATTCACGGCGAAAAAGCGCGAATAGCAGCGCTACTTAAGCATTTTTCGTCCAAATTGCCAGTTCTTCTCAAAAATCTGTAATGGAACGCAAACCGTTAAGGTCGCAAATGCAGTCCCGAGTTGAGTATCACTGTTTTCAAAAACAAAAAAATTGTTTTTTTGTTTTTGAACTGTTTATCAGCTCTTTTGCCGGGGCGTCGAGTCAAGTTAAAAAGCCTGTAAGGGCCCGAAGGGCCGGAGCGCAGCTCCGTTATGCGGCTTTTTTGACTTGACTTGTAACCCGAAAGGCAAAATACCCGCTCGGAAAAATATTTTCGACATTGATACAGATTTTTGTGAAGAACCAAATTGCCGGCAAAGTCGGGGATGATTCGCAATCTTGTTGACCTTACAGGCTTGACTCGACACTAGTCAGCCACGATGTTGACCAGGCGGCCGGGGACGCAAATGACTTTACGGACGGTTTTTCCCGCAAGTACCGTTTTCACCTGAGCATCGGCGAGCGCAGCGGCTTCCAGCTGCTGCGGCGAGGCGGCCGCCGGCATCATGATCCGGGCCTTGGGTTTGCCCAGTACCTGGACGAGAATTTCGATTTCATCGATTTTCAGAAATTCTTCCTGATATGCGGGCCAGGGTTCATAAGCAATCGTAGCGTCATGCCCCAACAGCTGCCATAATTCTTCGCCGAGATGCGGCGCAAACGGCGACAGCAGTTTGACGAAAATTTCTGCCGCTTCGCGGGGTATGACCTCGGTTTGGGAAAATTCATTGACGAAAATCATCAGCTGACTGATCGCCGTATTGAAATCGAAAGTTTCGATATCCTCCCCGACTTTCTTGATCGTCGCATGCAGGACGCGCAATTGTTCCCGGCTGCAGGCGGCATCAGCGACTTTGGAATTGACGATCATCCGCCAGGCGCGCTTCAAAAACCGGAACACGCCTTCGACGCCCTTGGTATTCCAGGGTTTAGTCGCTTCCAGCGGCCCCATGAACATTTCATACAGCCGCATACTGTCCGCGCCGTAAGCCTTGATGATCTCGTCGGGATTGACCACGTTTTTCAGGGATTTCGACATCTTGGCCGGAAACTCCTCGAGCTTCTCTCCGGTCGCCCGGTTGACGGGGCCGTTTTCCGTGATTTCAGCCTGATCGGTCGGCACCAGGGCGCCGCGCCCGTCCTTATAGGAAAGCCCGAGAATCATGCCCTGGTTAACCAGTTTGACAAACGGTTCTTTGGTATGGACGATGCCGAGATCGTACAATACCTTATGCCAGAACCGCGCGTAAAGCAGATGCAGCACCGCGTGTTCCGCGCCGCCGACGTACAAGTCCACCGGCATCCAGTAATTTTCCTTGGCCAAATCCCACGGCAGTTCCTTATTATGCGGGTCGATATAGCGCAAATAATACCAGCAGGAGCCCGCCCATTGCGGCATGGTGTTGGTTTCGCGCCGGCCCTTCAGGCCGGTTTCGGGATCGGTGTAATCGAGCCAGCCCCGGGCGTTGGCGAGCGGGGATTCTCCGGTCCCGGAAGGTCTGAATTCCTCCAGCTCGGGGAGCAGCAGCGGCAGTTCGTCTTCCGGGACGAGTTTGATGGAACCGTCCTCCAGGTGAATTACCGGGAATGGTTCGCCCCAATAGCGCTGGCGGCTGAACAGCCAGTCGCGCAGTTTATAATTGACCGCCGCTTTGCCGATACCGCGTTCTTCGAGCCAGGCGGTAGTGTTTTTCTTGGAATCCCGCACCTCCAGGCCGTTGATATCCAGCCCGGCATCATTGGCGGAATTGATCATTCTCCCATTGCCCGGCCAGCAGGATTTACCGGCCAGCACCGCTTCCACGCTGACCCCGGCGGCGGCGGCTTCCGCGGCATCCGGCGCGATGATGCACCGGACCGGAATCCCGAATTTTTCGGCGAACTCGAAGTCGCGCATATCGTGCGCCGGCACCGCCATGATCGCCCCGGTGCCATAAGTCATCAGCACATAATCGGAAATCCAGACCGGAATTTCCTCGCCGTTAACCGGATTGACCGCGTAAGCGCCGGTAAACACGCCGGTTTTCTCGGTATTGAGTTCGGTGCGGTCGAGATCGCTCATGCGTTCGGCATGAGCGCGATAGGCGGCCACTGCCCGGTGCCGTTCCGGCGTCGCAATGACTTCCACCAGCGGGTGTTCCGGCGCCAGTACCATGTAAGTCGCACCGAACAAAGTATCCGGACGGGTGGTATAAACCGTAATTTTGTCGCCGGTCGCAATTAACTTGAAATCAACTTCGGCGCCGATCGATTTCCCGATCCAGTTGCGCTGCATCTCCTTAATGCCTTCCGCCCAGTCGAGTTCGTCGAGATCCTGAAGCAGCCGCTCGGCGTAAGCGGTGATTTTGAGCATCCATTGTTTCATCGGTTTGCGGATAACCGGATGATCGCCGCGCTCGCTTCGGCCGTCAATGACTTCCTCGTTGGCCAGCACCGTGCCGAGCGCCGGACACCAGTTGACGGCGACTTCGTCAATATAGGCGAGGCCTTTCCGGTACAACTGGAGAAAAATCCATTGCGTCCAGCGGAAATATTCGGGATCGGTAGTGTTCACCTCGCGGTCCCAGTCATAGCTGAACCCCAGCGAGCGGATCTGGCGGCGGAAAACGTCGATATTCTTTTCCGTAGTAACCGCGGGATGGGTACCGGTTTCGATGGCGTATTGCTCCGCCGGCAGACCGAAGGCGTCCCAGCCCATCGGGTGCAGGACATTGAAACCGCGCATGCGTTTGTAACGGCAGACGATATCGGTCGCCGTATAGCCTTCCGGATGCCCCACGTGCAGACCGGCGCCGCTGGGATAAGGGAACATGTCCAGGGCATAATATTTGGGTTTGGGGCTGAAATCTTCCGTTTTGAAAGTTTTGTTTTTCAGCCAGTAATCCTGCCATTTTTTTTCTATGCTGCCGAAGTCGTAATAGTCTGTATTCATTTCAAATCCGAATTATTATTACCAAATTCAAGGTGCAAATTTTCGTAATATGTAAGCCGAACGGTCGAAATGCAATAAAAACGGGGAAAAAAGACAAAACTTCTCCATTACTCTTCCGAAAAACATTCGGGAGTAGTCATGGTGCGGTAGAATTCAGCGTATTTATCCCGGTTTTTCGGATCCTGGCGCAGGGCGATGGCGGTACGGGGATGTTCATTGAGGATGCCGGTAATCATATACGGGATCAGATACCCCCATTCGATTTCCCGGCGGAGATCAATAAAAACATCTTCAATAAGCTGCAGCACCGGTTCGAGACAGAATTTGGGATTTTTCAGGAAACTCAACAGCAGTTCCAGGGGACAGTTGCCGGCGCCGCGCCCGATTCCCGAAACCGTCCCGTCCAGGTAGTTCGCGCCTTTGCGGATCGCTTCGATGGTGTTGGCAAACGCCAGCTGCTGGTTATTATGAGCGTGCATGCCGGTACTTTTAGCAGCCAGGTTCTCCCGGAAGAGCTTCACCAGATGATGGACATTTTCCGAATAAAGAAAACCGAAACTGTCAACAATATTTACCGCCACCACGTTAGTTTCAGCCTCGATCTGCCGCAGCGCTTCACAAAGCTCAAATTCGCTGGCCGTGGAAATCGCCATGATATTGATGAACGACTCATAGCCTTTGGCATCGATATGGTTGGCCAGGGCGATGGCCTTGTCGATGTCATGCAGACAAGTGGCGACCCGGAAAAAGTCCAGCGGGCTGTCGGCGCAGGGAGCAATGTCGTCCTCCTCGACGCGGCCGATGTCCACCATTACGCCGAGTTTCATATTTACCGGGGTATCCTGAATTATCCGCAGGACATCTTCGTCCACAGTAAACCGCCAGGGTCCGTATTCCTGCGGACTGAACATCTTTTTGGACGCCCGGTAGCCCAGCTCCATATAATCCACGCCGGCCTGATTCAGCGCCAGGAACACCTTGCGAACCATTTCGTGCGAAAATTGCCATTTATTGATCAGACCGCCGTCACGCAGCGTACAATCCGTTACCTTGATCTCTTTTCTGAACATGTCTTAACCTGTAAATCCATATTGATATTGAAAAAATCCGGCGAAAACGTAAAATATACAATGAACCGGCGCAATTACAAATGACCGGTCAGCGGCACAAACTCCGGTCATGGACAAAGTTTGCGGATGATGATATCTTTACTCCCGCCGCTGATAAAAACGGTTTTGTTCCGGGAATTTTCCCCGGCGGTGATTCGGATACAACTTCCGGCCAGACGGAAATATTTCGCGAGGAATCTGAGCAGTTCCCTATTGGCTCTGCCGTCCAGCGGCCGGGCCGTCAAGGCAATTTTGAGGGCCTGGCCATACACCCCGAGGACTGCATTCCGCGACGAACCCGGCTGAACCCGGCATTTCAGGAAACACCCCCCGGGTTTCTCAACGACCGCCGGACCAACTTCATCCGGTTGCATCGGCGTCCGTCGATTCAGTTTTTTCCGGGACAGGGGCGGCAGCGGGGGCCTCAGTGGCAGCGGGTTCTTTTCCCGGCATATTGAGCAGGGTCCGGATTTCCGCGATGGTCAAAGTTTCTTTTTCGAGAAGTTCTTTGGCCAGCGTTTCGAGCTGAGCTTTATGCGTGGTTAAAATTTCATAAGCTTTGGCGCTGGCTTCGTCAATGATTTTCTTGACCTCGACGTCGATGGCGTTGGCGATGTCCGGGCCATAGGAGTCCGGCGGAATACCGTCCGCCCGGACATGCACCTGCAAATGGGTTTCGCCGTATTGAACCGGTCCGATTACGCTGTTCATCCCGAAGCGGCAGACCATCAGCCGGGCCAGATGAGAAGCGTGCTCGATATCACTGCTGGCGCCGGAAGTAACATCCTGAAAAATCAAATCTTCCGCGGCCCGGCCGCCCATCAGCACGGCCAGTTCATCGGTCAATTCTTTCCGGCTCTGAGTATAGGTATCTTCTTCCGGCAGCGTGAGCGTCGCGCCGAGATAGGCCTGACCGCGCGGAATGATCGTCACCTTGTGTACCGGAGTGGCAAATTCCGAATACATCGCAACCAGGGTATGCCCGGCTTCATGGTAAGCGGTCAGCCGGCGTTCGCGTTCCGTGATCCGGCGGCTGCGGCGCTCGCGTCCCCAGCGAACCTTGTCGCGGGCTTCCTCCATATCTTTCTGGCTGATCGTCTCGGAATTGGTACGGGCGGCCAGCAAGGCGGCTTCGTTGCACAAATTAGCCAGATCAGCGCCGCTGAAGCCGGGGGTCGTTTTTGCGATGATATCGATATCGATATCCGGTCCGAGCCGGATGTTTTTACAATGCACCTCGAGAATCTGGCGGCGACCGAGAATATCCGGCAGGTCGAGCACGATCTGCCGGTCAAAGCGGCCGGGACGCAGCAACGCCGGATCCAGCACATCCGGACGGTTGGTGGCGGCAATGACGATCACTCCGGTACTCGATTCCAGCCCGTCCATTTCAACCAGCATCGCATTCAGGGTCTGCTCCCGTTCGTCATGACCGCCGCCCAATCCCGAGAACCGGGAACGGCCGACCGCGTCGATCTCATCGATAAAGATCAGACAGGGAAGGTTTTTGCGGGCCTGATCGAACATGTCGCGCACCCGGCTGGCTCCGACGCCGACGAACATTTCCACAAAATCGGACCCGCTGATGGAAAAAAACGGCACTTTTGCTTCGCAGGCGACCGCTTTGGCCAGCAGCGTTTTGCCGGTGCCCGGCGGACCGGTAAGCAGGAAGCCTTTGGGGATTCTGCCGCCCAGCATCTGGAATTTCAGCGGGTCGGCCAGAAAATCGATAATTTCCTTGGTTTCCTCTTTGGCTTCGTCGGCGCCGGCAATATCGTCGAAAGTGACATTCAGATCGGAAGGCAGGATAATGCGCGCCCGGCTTTTACCGAACTGCAGGGCGCCGCGTCCGGCGCCTTTTATCTGCCGGGAAAACAGAAAATAAATGACCCCGACGATAATCAGCACCGGGAGAATACCGACGATCAGTCCCCACCAGTTGTCTTTCGGCTTGACGTCGACGGCCGTCGCGTTGAGCAACTGGTCCAGGCGCTCGGAAAACAATACCCTGGTGTGGTATTGGCCGCGGCGGTCGATCTTGGCGTATTTGTTCTTTATTTCCCGGAAATGCGCCTCCGCTGCTTCGGCCGATTTTTTTCCCGCCGGGGAAGTAAAGGAATAAGTTCCATCGATCGCCATCAGGCGGTCGGTTTCGGAACTTATTTGGGCGGTTTTGATGTATCCCCAGGCCAGCATTTTCTCGAAAGTCGTTTGGTCACATTCCAGTTGTTTGGGATTCTGGACGGATTTCAGGACAAAAAAAAGGCCGATAAGCGCAAAAATCAGCAGCCAGACAAAAGCCGCTTTGGACGGAGGACGCCGCGAGGCGGAGTTATTGCTCCCTCCCGGTCCGGCCGGTTTCCGGGTGGATTCCGGGGGTCTGGATTCCGGTTTTTCGTTCCGCGGCGGTTCCGGGACCGGCGGCTGAACTTCTTGGTTATTATTATCCTGGTTCAAGGCAGTTCTCCCGTTAAGAATAAGGTACCTGTCAAGCAGGACAAAGGTACCCTGAAAGTTTAATTGGTGAAAAAGCTTTGTTTGGCTTATCTGGCGGCTCCGGTGGTTTGTCCGGGAGGATTCTGCGGCATTCCCTTTCCTTTGGTTTTACGCGCACCGGCATCCGAATAAATCTCGAGCACCGCGTAAACGATCAGAACAATGATCGCAACGACCAGCAGAACCACCAGGCTCAGCATGACCTTTTGACTCATGCCTCCCCCTTTGCCGTCCTTCTGATAAGGCGAAAAATTACCCAGATTTTTTACTGTAGACAGCCCTACTTCCGTACTGTCCAAATCGATCCCGGTATGAGTTCTGGTTATGGAAGTCGCCGTACCGTCGTTACTGTCGAAAAATATCTCCACGGCGCCGAACTGCAGGATGTCGGAGTTTTTCAATTCCTGACCTCCTTCCGGCACCGGCACGTTATTGATCCGGGTGCCGTTGGTGCTGCCGCAGTCCTTCAGAATATAACTGTCCCCGCTCCGGGTGAATTCACAATGGCTGGTACTTATCGTCGCATCCTTAATGCAGATATCGGATTGCTCGGTGCGCCCCACGGTAACGACTTCCTTGTCCAGCTCAAAACTCTTCCCGCGCAGCTTTTCCGAAAGAACAATAAGTTTAGGTTTCACAGCCATGTTATCGCCTCTAGCCGTTTAAAATAAGTTAGCGCTGATATAACTATATCTCGACTGAAAGCAATATACAAGATAAAAATGAATTGTCAAAGCTGGATTCGGAGGAATGGCCAAGTATTTGCCGTCCCTTTCGGCAAATTCCGGGGAAATGATAATTAAAAATGCACAAAATCTTTGTATCTCTCAGGTTGCAAAAGGTGAATAAAAGATTATATTAGAGGTTTTCGATATTTCAGGCCGGAAGCGGCATAAACCGGACTGCACCTGCTCCGAACGCCGGAAACGAGGGTGCGGTTACGGCGGTAAAGTAAAATCAAAATGGAATAAGGACTGTGGATTATGGGCAATAGCAAACTCGGCGACAACCTCATGATGAGTTCCAAAGAAGACAAGGCCTGCCAAAAGGCTTTTCTTTTTGTCGCGGACCGGGCGGCAGTGACGAATGAGGTGCAGAATATAGTCAGGGAATTTTCCGGAATGGTGGTCATTCCCGGATTCCGCAAGGGCAAGGCTCCGGCGCCAATGCTGATCCGGCGTTATAATAAGGAAGTGCTGGATGAACTGCAACGCAAACTGTACCGCGCCGCATTCGACAAAGTCATCGCCGACCAATCCCTGGACATAGTGTCTTACGGCACTCCCAGGGAAACGGCCCCGCTGAAACTGGATGACGAATACCGGTTTTCCATCGCTTTCGATCTCGCCCCGGAAATTGATCTGCCGGAATACCAGGGGATTGAAGTCGAAGCGGCGCCGGCCGAGGTTACCGACGAAGACGTCGGCAAGCAAATCGATTATTACCGCAATATGTACGCGAATTACGCGGATATTGAAACTGCGGCTCAGCCGGAAGATATGCTCAAGGTTTCCTACACTTCCGATTTCGAACTGCCGGAGGACGCTTCTCTGTCCCTGAAACGTCAGGTCGCGGCGGAAAGCAACTGGCTGTGGCTCAACGAACCGGAACTGATTCCCGGGGCGATAAAAGCCCTGACCGGAGCGGAAAAGGGCGGGGAATATAAATTTGAGGCGGTTTACCCGGAAAACTGGCGCGACCCGGAACTGGCTGGAAAGCAGCTTAACTACCAAGTCAAAGTGCTCAATGTTCAGCGCCGCAATCCGCTGACCGATGAGGAAGTCGCCGCCAAAATGAAGTTCGAATCCATAGCTGAAATGCGGGAAATGTTCGGTACCGTGGCCAAAAATGAAGCGGAAAAGAGACGGCATGCGGAAATCAGCCGGAAGGTTTACGAGGTGCTGGACGGCAAAATCGGGAAATTTGATCTGCCTCCGAATATCTTCGCCGACCAGGTGCAGAACGAACTGCACCGCATGGCCCAGGGCCTGAAAAGTGAAGCCGAAGCCGAAGCGTTTAAAAAAGACCTGGAAACCCACCGGAAAGAAGCGGAAAAAGCCGCAACGCTGAAACTGCGCCGGATTTTCATCATGCGGAAAATAGCCAAGCTGGAAAAGATTTCCGTTGAACAGCATGAAATCGACGGCCAGATCCGCGGCATGAGCACGCGTTACGGTTATCACGAAAAGGAATTCCGTTCAATGCTGGAAAAGGTCGGCGGCCTGGAAGAAATGCATCTGGACATGCTGGCGGTAAAAGTCGCCAACTTCCTGGCGGATCAGGCAAAAGTAAAGGAAAAACCCGCCGCCGCTAAAAAAACTGAAGCCGAAACCGGATAGAGAAATTGGATCAGCGGGATTTTCCGTAGTAATAGTTTCCGCATAACTTAACAGGGAGTACAGATTATGGATAACTCAATATTGGTTCCGATGGTGGTTGAACAGACCGGTCATGGAGAACGCGGCTATGACATTTATTCCCGGTTGCTGAAAGACCGGATTATTCTGCTCGGCACCCCTATTGACGACAATGTCGCCAACCTGATCATCGCTCAGTTGCTGTTCCTGCAGTCCGACGACCCTAAAAAAGACATCGATCTTTACATCAACAGCCCCGGCGGTTCGGTTACCGCCGGACTGGCGGTTTACGACACCATGCAGGTGCTTTCCTGCGATGTCCGGACTTACTGTATCGGCCAGGCGTCCAGCATGGGGGCGGTGCTGCTGGCGGCAGGCACTCCGAAAAAGCGTTTCGCGCTGCCGAACGCCCGGATCATGATCCATCAACCCTGGGGCGGCACCCAGGGGACGGCGGCCGATATCAGTATCCAGGCCCAGGAAATCCTGCGCCTTCGCGAAGCTCTGAACCAGATCCTGGCCCACCATACCGGGCAGAACCTGAAAAAAATTGCCGAAGATACCGAACGCGATTATTTCATGTCGGCCCTCGAAGCTCAGAAATACGGGCTGGTCGACGGAGTAGTAAAAGGCGTTTCACACGGCAAATAAACCAGCGGGAATTTTACACTCTATGACGAAAGGACAAAAACCTAAACCGATATGCTGTTCTTTCTGCGGCCGCAACGCGGGCAGTCCGGCGGTAGGACAATTGATAACCAGCGCCAGCGGTGCGGCAATTTGCCGCACCTGCGCCAAGTTTTGCGCCGACCTCTATCAAAAGGACGCCGCCAGGGAAAAGGCTTCCGGAACAACAGACCTTAAAACCGCAGTCGCGTCCCTGGTGGTTCCCAAGCCGCAGCAGATCAAGGACGAACTCGATAAATACGTAGTCGGCCAGGAACGCGCCAAACGGGTACTCGCGGTTGCCGTCCACAACCATTACAAGCGGTTGCAGACCCAATTCCGGGACGCGGACGATTCCGAACTGCACAAAAATTTCGGCGACGTTGAGATCGAGAAAAGCAATGTGCTGATGATCGGGCCGACCGGAACCGGGAAGACTCTGCTGGCTCAGACTCTGGCCCGGATGCTCCATGTTCCCTTCTGCATTTGCGACGCGACTACCATTACCGAGGCCGGTTATGTCGGCGAAGATGTTGAAAATATCATTCTGCGCCTGGTTCAGGCCGCGGATTACAATATCGAAAGAGCGCAGATCGGCATCATCTACATCGACGAGATCGACAAGATCGCCCGCAAGACCGAAAACGTTTCGATTACCCGCGACGTTTCCGGCGAAGGCGTCCAGCAGGCGCTGCTGAAAATACTTGAAGGGACGGTCGCCAGCGTTCCGCCTCAGGGGGGGCGCAAGCATCCCCAGCAGGAATATTTGCGGGTGGACACCCGCAATATTCTGTTCATCTGCGGCGGGGCGTTCATCGGGCTCGATAACATCGTCCGGCGCCGAGTCGGCAAACAGGTGCTCGGCTTTTCCTCCAGTACCGGTGAAAAGAAACTGACGCCCCGGCAGGCGGAAGCCGCATTGGGTAAAATTGCCCAAATAGCGCAGTACGAGCCGGAAGACCTGATCAAATTCGGTTTGATTCCCGAATTCATCGGCCGGCTGCCGGTGATTTCCCATCTGAATCCGTTGAGCGAAGACGAGCTGGTGAAAATTCTGTCTGAACCCCGGAATGCCTTGATCAAACAATATCAGAAACTGATGGCGATGGAAGGAGTTGAACTGTGCTTTACCGAAGATTCGCTGCGCGCCCTCGCCTGTGAGGCAGTCGCCAAAGGCACCGGCGCCCGCGGTCTGCGCTCGCTGCTGGAAGAACTGATGCTGGAAATCATGTATTCCGTTCCGTCGGTCAACGAGGTGGACAAATGCACGATCACCGCTGAACTGGTACGCGGCGAAAAAGAACCGGAATTGCATAAAAAAATCAGAACCGTGAAACACCGAAGCAGTAAAAAATAATTTTTGACCGATATTGAAGTGACCGGAGTTTCATTCTGAAATGACGGTCATTTTCATTTGATGGAGGCAATGGTAAATATTTATGAGGAAAGTGAAGAAAACCGCACTGGAAAAGTTCCAGGAACATTCGCTTGCCGAAGGTTCCCTGGACAAGACCAGTTATCTGACTGCCAGCGACCTTCAGATTGACAGCAGCGGCGTTAAACCCGCCCCTGCCGTGGCCGTGGCCCGGGACCGGCAAACCATTCAGGGCAGTCTGGACGAAGATATCGCAAAATTAACTCCGAAACCGGCCGAAAAATATAAGTTCGTCCGCAGTATCGGTTTCGGCGGGATGAAAGCCATCCTGCAGGTCAGCGATAAGGATACGGTCCGTAACGTCGCGATGGCGATCATTCCGGATTTCGAGGACCGCCCGAAAGCGGATGTGCACCGCTTTGTCCGCGAGGCCCGGATCACGGCGCGGCTTGAACATCCGAACATCGTCCCGATCCACGACATCGGCATCAACGCCAATGGTTCCCCTTATTTCACGATGAAATATCTGCGCGGCCACTCGCTGGCGGTGATCCTGAAGAAACTGAACAACGGTCATCCCGCTGCTCTGGAACTGTATACCCTGCCGTTTCTGCTGCGGATTTTCGTGAAAGTCGCCAACGCCATCGACTTCGCTCATTCCAAAAAGATCATCCATCTGGATATGAAACCGGAAAATGTCCACGTGGGCGATTTCGGCGAAGTCCTGGTACTGGACTGGGGACTGGCGAAATTCATCGGCCCGGAGGAAGAATCGGATGAGATGACCGCTGCCGCTGCCGCCGCCGGACTTAAACCGGCCGCGCAACCAACCCGGGTGATCATGACTCTCGACGGGGTCGCGAAAGGCACCCCCGGTTATATGGCTCCGGAACAGGCCGCCGGCAAAAACGCGGAAAAGGATGAACGTACCGACATTTATGCTCTAGGCTGCATTCTGTACGCGATTCTGACTTTTGAAAATCCCCTGTCCAACCGCAATGATATAAATAAAATGCTGCATGATACGGTAGTAGGAAATATCGAACCTCCGAGTGCGATGAAAAACCCGCAGCGCCCGATCCCGGCGCCGCTGGAGGCAATTTGTCTGAAAGCGATGAACCGCCTTCCGGACGGCCGCTACCAGAGCGTGGCGGAACTGCGCAATGATATTTTTTCATTCATGTCCGGGCACGCTACCAAAGCCGAAAACGCCAGTCCGATCAAAAAAACCTTCCTGTTCATCAACCGCAACTGGCTGCCGGTATTGTTCATCGCCACGCTGGTACTGTTGCTGGCCGGGACCGGGATGTTTATTTTCGCTTACGGAAGCGGGATGATTACCGTCAATATCTGATTCGGGCAAACTGCGGAGCGCAGCTTTTTTGATGTGAAATCCTTGAAAATTCGGATTTCAGCGTGTAATTTTTTAATTCAGTCCTGTTTTTTTACCCATTGTTACAGCCAAGCGAAGGAAAGAAAATGACTAGAACCTATAAAATCGCGGTACTACCCGGTGACGGCACCGGGCCGGAAGTTGTAGCCGAAGGCTTGAAAGTGCTCGATGCGGCAGCCGGAAAATTTAATTTTGCCGTTGAGCAAACTCGTTTCGACTGGGGCGGCAACCGCTATCTGGCCACCGGCAGCGTGCTGCCCGATGACGCGGCTGAAACGCTGAAGAAATTCGACGCGGTTTTCCTCGGAGCGATCGGTCATCCCAACGTCAAACCGGGCATTCTCGAAAAAGGCATTCTCCTGAAATTGCGGTTCGACCTGGACCAGTACATTAATCTGCGGCCGGTGAAACTTTATCCGGGCGTCGAGACTCCGCTCGCCGGAAAAACTCCGGCAGATATCGATTACGTCGTCGTCCGCGAAAATACCGGCGGGATTTACACCGGCATTGGCGGCATTTCCATGAAAGGGACCAAAGATGAAGTCGCCGTTCAAAGCATGGTCTATAACCGGATGCAGGTGGAACGCTGCATCCGTTTCGCGTTCGAGCAGGCCGTGAAACGGCATTCCAAAGCCCGTCCATGGCGCGGACTCAGCGAAAAAGATATCGCCGCCGGCAAAATCGGTCAGTTGACGCTGTGCGGCAAAACCAACGTTCTGACCTTCGTCTTCGACCTTTGGGAGCGGACTTTCTATGAAGTGGCTGCCGAATATCCGGAAATAAAAACCGATTACTGCCATGTCGACGCGACCTGTATGTGGATGGTGAAAAACCCGGAATGGTTCGACGTCATTGTCACCTGCAATATTTTCGGCGACATTATCACCGATCTCGGCGCCATGACCCAGGGCGGCATGGGCATCGCCGCCGGCGGCAATATCAATCCCGAAGGCGTCAGCATGTTCGAACCGATCGGCGGTTCCGCTCCCAAATATACCGGACTGGGAGTCATTAACCCGCTGGCGGCGGTCAGCGCCGTGGCTATGCTGCTGGATTTCATCGGCGAAACGCGGGCGGCCGAAGCCGTGGAAAAAAGCGTTGCCTTCGTGACCGGTAAAAAACTCAAATCCATGGCGGCCGGCAAAATGGGGTATTCTACCCGTGAAGTCGGCGATTTAATAGTTGAAAATCTTTGAGGCGCATTGCGGCGGATGAACAATCAGACGACAAACGGCGGAAATCACGCTGACGGCAGCGGTTTCCGGTTTTTCAAAAACGCCTCCCTGCAGGGATTCGTATCAGTAAAACTTTCACCTAAGGTGCTGGAAAAATTGCAGGAACTGGATTCGCTTTTGAAAACCGTGACGCTCGTCAAGGATTCGAAGAGCACCACTGCCGGGGTGATCGAAATTGACGGCGGCAAATATTTTCTCAAGCGCTACAACAATAAGAACTTCAAGCGGAAGCTGAAGAATTCCGTCCGGGAGACCCGGCCGTTTAAAGTCCTGAGAACCTCCCAGACCGTGCTGGCCGCCGGGGTTTTCGCCCCGGAAGTATACGGGGCGCTGAATTACCGGCGCGGCCTGCTGATCGAGGCGTCCTACCTGCTGAGCAGTTTTCCGGAATCGTCGCAGCTCGCCACCCAGGTAATCCACGATCTGGCCGGTGAAGGCAAGTTCGAGACCTTCGCGCATAAGATTTGTCAAGTACTGGCCACAATTCACGATGCCGGAGTAATGCACGGCGACATCAAGATTTCCAATATCCTGATAATCCCGGCCATGGGCGGGTCTTACGAGATCGGGCTGATCGATTTCGACGGCAGCCGCTGTTATCCCCGGAAGCTTTCCGCCAAGCGGCGGACTCATGATCTGGCCCGGCTGATCTCATCTTATCTTTTGACCTGCCGGCACCGCTCTCTGCCGGTAAAGCACCTGCAGGAACTAACCGACCACTTTGCGCGCCAATATCATGAAATAAGCGGCTTCGACCTGCGCGGCGAACGGTTGTTCCGCCGGGCTGAATATCTGACTACCCGCGTCCGCAAGAAGTGAACGGCCGGCCGATTCAATCCTCCCCCGAAACGGGAACGCGAAAGCCGGGCAATTCCCCGCAGCAGTGGTATTTATATTCCGACGCCGCCCATGACCCTTTTTACAATATGGCCCTGGACGAAATATTATTGCTGGAGGCGGAAAATTTAGGCAGGCCTTTGATCCGGATTTACGCCTGGGATCGCCCGGCGGTGAGCATCGGTTACGTTCAGCATTACGCCGCCGCGCCCGGCGGCGGGAAATACACGGTGGTGCGGCGTCCCACCGGCGGCGGGGCCGTCTGGCACGACTGCGATCTGACTTATACCGCAGTGGTTCCTGCAGCCGACCCGATCTGTAAACTGAGCCGGCTCGAATCCTATCGGGTTTTTCATCGGGCAGTACTGCTGGCGCTCGATAAATTCGGGATTGAAGCCGGTTTAGCTTCCGACACCTGCGGCCCGGTAGACCGGGCGACGATGCGATGTTTTGTTACTCCTACCCGTTACGACGTAGTTGCGGCAGGGAAAAAATACGCCGGAGCCGCCCAGCGGCGGACAAAAACCGGCCTGCTTCATCAAGGCAGTATCGCCTTGGCAGCGGCCGGAGGCCGCCGGGAACTGCTGGTAAAAGAATTGCTGCGGGCATTTGAAAAACAGTTCGACATGAACTTTATTAACTTCGTGCCGGAAGCGGCGTTACTGGAGCGGGCGGAACGCCTGACGCGCGTCAAATACGCCACCGGCGATTGGAATCAAAATAAGAAATTCGAGCGGAAAAATGCCTGAAGATATTGAAAAACTGAAGTTCCTGATCAATTACGATTTTAAAAATAAATCATTATTGCGCGAAGCTCTCACTCATCGCACGTATGCCGTCGAGAATTCCCTGGCGTACGACAACCAGCGGCTGGAATTTCTCGGTGATGCGGTGCTGGAAATTATTCTCAGCGAATACCTGTTCCGCCTCTATCCCGGCGCCCGGGAAGGCGATCTGACTAAAATGCGTTCGGCCATGGTCAATCAGCATTCCCTGGCCAGGCTCGCCGGAAGCATCAACCTCGGCAATTTCATGATCACCGGCAAAGGGGAAAAGGAAAACGGCGGCTGTGAACGGACTTCGACTCTCTCGGATTTATTCGAAGCTCTGTTGGGGGCGTTTTATCTGGACGCCGGACTGGAAACGGCGAAAAAATTTGTCGTCGAACTGGTCGAACACGAGTTTCCCGACCCCCGGAAATTGATTTTACACCTGAATCCCAAAGGCATTCTGCAGGAATATGTCCAGAAAAAATGGAATGAAGCACCGTTTTATGAAGTATTGTCGGTTACCGGGCCGCACCATGCCCCGGTTTTCACCGTCCAGGTGACCGCCGCCCAGACAAAAGCCAGCGGCATTGCTTCCAACCGCAAGCGCGCCGAAGTCGAAGCCGCCAGAAACCTCATTCAGATTATCGCCAAAACCGATCCGGATTTTCTGGCGGAGTTAAATATTCAGTCTCCCGAACCGCAAGTGAGTGAAAATGAGCAGTTATAATTTAGGTTTTCCGGGAAAAATCATCTTCGGCGACGGAGTGGCGGACTACCTGCCCGGTGAGTTGCCGCCGGTGGCCCGGGTGCTGCTGGCGGTCGGCCGACATGCTGCAACTTCCGGTCTGGCAGCCCGGTTGGAACGGCTGTTGAAGAACTTCAGACTTATTACCTTTTGCGGAGTCCCGGCAGAAGCGCCGCTGAGTGCGGTCGATGACATCATCCGGCAGGGGCGGACAAAAAAGGTCTCGGCCGTAGTTGCCGCCGGCGGCGGCAGCGTGATCGACGCGGCCAAGGCGGCGGCAGGGCTTATCCCGCTGGACGGCGAGACCGCCGATTATTTCTATAGCCGGAAAACCATTCCCGGCAAGGGTTTGTTTTTTGCGGCCTTGCCGACCACTGCCGGTACCGGAGCCGAAGCCACGCCCAACGCGGTATTGACCGATCCGGAAACCGAAATAAAAAAATCGCTTCGGCATCCCGCTCTGCTGGCGGATTTGGCGATCATCGATCCGGAACTCACTTACAGTTGTCCGGATCAGCTTACCGCCCACAGCGGATTCGATGCTCTGACTCAGGCGATCGAATCGTATCTCTCCCGCAAAGCAAATACCGTTTCCGGAGCGCTCGCCGCCCGGGCGGTACCGTTGATTTTCAACGCGCTTCCGAAAGCCTGTGCCGATCCGGCAAACCGGCAGGCCCGCCGGGAGCTGGCCGAAGGCAGTATGATTACCGCTTTGGCATTCGCACAAAGCGGCCTGGGAGCGGTGCATGGCCTGGCGCATCCGCTGGGAAGCAAACTGCACGTCGCCCACGGCTTATGCTGCGCTATCCTGCTGCCGCTGATCCTGCGCCGGAATCAGGCCGTCTGCTCCGCTGCATTGGATGAGCTGGCCGCCGCGTGCGGTTGTGCTGACGGCAGCGGTTTTATCGGCCGGATTGAACAACTGGGTAAAACCCTGGGAATTCCGGGTAATTTCCGCAAGTTCGGCTTCAGTCCGGAAATTTTCCCGTTTGTACTGAAGAATTGCCGCAGCGGCAGTATGAACAGCAATCCGCGCCGCTTCGAAGATGCGGAAATCCTGGAAATCCTGGAAACATTGTTATGACTGAATCCCGCTTCAAACCTATCCTGGCCCTGGGCCCCAACCCGGCCTGGCAGCAGACGTTGTTTTTCAAAGTATTGCGTCCCGGCGCCGTAAACCGGGCTTATGATATGCACAGTTTCGCTTCCGGAAAAGGTATCAATTTCTGCCGCGCCGCCCGCAATTGGGGCAATCCGCGGACGGAATTATTGCAATTTGCCGGCGGCGATACCGGACGGCGGCTGTGCCGCTGTCTGGACGAAGAGGGAGTTATTCATCGGACGGTAAAAGTGAAACCCCCCACCCGTACCTGTTACACCTGTCTGGACCTTGAATGCCAGTCGATGACGGAACTGATCGAACCCTCATTCCCGATCAGCGCGGCGGCGGCGCAGCAGTTCCACAAATGGCTGCGGCAAAATGTCGACCGATTTGACGGGGTGGCGCTGTGCGGCACTTTGCCGACCGGCAGTGCTATTGAAATTTACCGGCGCGCCGCCGAAATCGTCCGGGACGCGCAACTGCCCTTACTGGTCGATTCCTGGCAGAATATCGCGCCGGTGCTGGAAGTCGGCGGCGAACTGATTCTCAAAGTCAACACTGCGGAAATCAAGACCGTCGCTGTCGCGGAAAACGCTGTCGGGGCAATGAGGATACTCCTGAACCGGTACGGTCTGAAAGCGGTTGCCGTAACCGACGGACCGGGCAAGGCGTATCTGATGCGGGACGGGAAACTTTTCACTTACGAACTGGCGGTGCTGGATAAGATTGTAAGTTCGCTGGGGTGCGGGGATACCAACGCGTCGGTATTCTTCAACGAATACCTGGCCGGGACGGCCACTGAGGAAGCGTTTCTCCTGGGACTGGCAGCGGCGTCCGCGAATTGTCTCAGTGCCACCTGCGGAGATTTCAATCGAAAAACCGCGATGGAATTGTATGCAAAAATTAAAATGAACGTCAGTAATTGGAATAAACAGGAGCGGAAAAATGGAACAGGAAATCGGCAATAATGTTCAACCCCAACTTGAAAAAGTGATAGTTGAGAAACCGAAGAAATCTCATGGATGTCTTTGGGCGTTAGTGGGTTTCGGAGCTTTTTCCTTCATCGCTTTCGGGGCGGCCGCAATTCTGGGCGTCATCATCGCCAACGGCATCAGCAGCATCCGTGAAACCAGCGGCGATCAGTTCGAATCCTATGAACGCCAGTTCATTTCCGGCGACAAATCTTCCCTTAACACCATTCTGGTTATCCCGGTCAACGGGTTGATTTCCGCCGACGAGGACACCTCGCCTTTTGCCGCCGCCTGCATGGCTTCCGCAACGAAAATCTGCCAGCACCTGGCTATGGCGGAGGAAGATAAATCCGTTAAGGCGGTAATCATGCGGATCGATTCACCCGGCGGCGAAGTTGTCGCCAGCGACCAGATCCACCATGCCATCCTGCAAATCCGGAAAGCCGGCAAACCAGTGGTTGCGGTCATTGGTTCCCTGGGCGCCAGCGGGGCATATTATCTCGCCTGCGCCTGCGATAAAATCATCGCTCACCGGCTATCCATCACCGGCAGCATCGGGGTCATTATCCAGAACTATAAATATTACGAGCTGCTTAAGAAAATCGGCGTAAAAAGCGACACTTATACTTCCTGCAGGTACAAAGACCTGCTTGATGGTTCCCGGCCGGAGAAGCCCGGCGAGCGCGCCATCATCCAATCTCAAATCGATCAGGTCTATGAGGCGTTCATCCAAATCGTCGCCGCCGGCCGGCCGGGGTTAAGTCCCAAACAGCTCCGGAATTCCATTCTTACTGACGGCCGGATATTCCTCGGTTCGGACGCCCTGAAACTCAAACTGATCGATCAGGTCGGATTTTTCGCAGACGGCATCGAAACCGCCGCCCGGCTGGCACATCTGGAAAATTACTCCGTTATCGCCTATAAAAAGAAATTTTCTCTGGCGGCGCTGTTCAATGCCGGAACCAGAGCGCCGCCGGCCGGCATCAACGTAAATCTGCCAGGGCGGGATAAAACTGTAATTCAGGCCGGGAAATTCTATTATCTGCCGATCCAGTAGGGATATTCCAAAAATCTTGGCAAAAATTGATTTTCGGGGGGAGCACAGTTCCGCATCCAACTGCCGGTAATTACCAAGGGCTAGTGTCAAGTCAAGCCTGTAAGGTCAACAAGATTGCGAATCATCCGGATGCTGGATGGTCTCGAATCTGACACGCCGCTACCGAGGTAACGGCTTGGTCAGAGTCGCGAAATCCAGGGGCGGATGAACGCAACCGCTTTGCGGCCGGGGGGTTGTGCATTCTGTCGAGCGTTGCCGGTTTGTCCGATGGGCACATCGCCCTGCGCCAACAACGCTCGACAGCTCTGCACAAATCCCCTCGGTCTTGCCGACCTTACAGGCTTGACTCGACACTAGATTGTGTCGTCACGAGATTTTTGCCCAGACTGCCAAGCAACGAATTTGTACAGCCGCCAAGAATGAAGCGGTTCTCTTTGCATAGCGCGTGGCAATCCCTCTCCATCTTTTTAGCGCCA
>JAQULZ010000031.1 GCA_028718375.1 Victivallaceae bacterium
GCTGACCAGGTGAGCAAAGTTGTGGTCGCCGACCGTTTTCGGCTGGGTGAAAGCGTCCTGGTGGTGAAAAATTTTTTTTCCCTCATTTATGTTACCAATGAAGGCGCGGCCTGGGGCATCATGACCGGATACGGCTGGCTGCTGCTGGTGGTCGCGGCGGCGGTGACCAGCGCGGCGATATTTTTTCTGCGCTGGCTGACGGAAGGATTCAACGAACGTTATCTGGCTTTGACCATGGTAGTCAGCGGCATTATCGGCAACTCGATCGACCGGATCTGGCGCGGCGAGGTAGTGGATTTCCTGGATCTCCATATCGCCGGCTATCATTGGCCGCCGGTTTTTAACCTCGCGGACAGTTCGATCTGCATCGGGGTCGGTATTTTTCTGCTGTCCAATCTGCTGCGCGCCGTCAAAACTCCGGAAAAGGCCCCGGAAACATCCCGCTGACGGGAGAATAATTCAATGCCCGGCTCAAAATACGCAGCAGTTATCATGGGGCCGACCGCCACCGGCAAAACCGCGCTGGCACTGCGGCTGGCCGCGGATTTCGACGGCGAGATAATTTCCGCCGATTCCATGCAGTTTTACCGGGGCCTGGCCGTCGGCACCGCCAAACCGTCCGCCGCGGAACGCGCCCGGATTCCGCATCATCTGCTGGATTTATACGGACTGGAAGAAAAACTCGACGTTTATCGGTTCGTCGAACTGGCCGAGCAAGCTGCCGGTGAAATTCGTTCCCGCGGTAAATTGCCGTTTATTGTCGGCGGTACGGGGTTTTATCTCCGGGCCTGGCTTTACGGTCTGGATCCGCTTCCCGGCGACGCCGGACTGCGGGCTGAACTGGACGCCAAATACGATCATCCCGCCGGTTATGAACAACTTAAGGAATTGATGCGCCGGGAAGACCCGGCGGATTTCGTGCGCTGGCAACGGCATCGCCGCAAACTGATCCGGGCGCTGGAAGTATTTACCCTGACCGGCAAATCCATCACTGAACTGCAAACCCGGCAGCAAACGAAACCGCGCCATCCGGTAATTGCCTGGAAACTCTGCCGGGAACGGGACGAATTGAAACGGCGGATCGCCGAGCGCACCCGGGTAATGCTCGACGCCGGCTGGATCGAAGAAGCCGAAAAAGCGCTCAAGGCGGGTATCCTGAAAACGCCGACGGCGCACCAGGCCTTGGGTTATAACATTATCGGAGAATATCTCGATAAAAAAATCAGTTACGACACCATGCGCGACCGCATCATCACCGCCACCTGGCAGCTGGCGCGCCGCCAGATAACCTGGTTCAAAAAACAACACCCCGAGGCTGAAACCATCCGAATGCCCGCCGATTATGAAGTTTTAAGGGAAAAATTCCGCCGGGAATTGTAAAATAACGGTTCTCCGACGGTTTATGACTATCCCGTTCCGCCATATAGTCAAGTCAAAAATCGGCATAATGGAGCAAACGGTCTATGCAGTCGTACGGATTAAGCCTCAACGAAATCAAAATGAAGGCCGGGAAAGGATATGAAATACGGTCGGGATGAACCCGGCAATGCTTGCTTCAACTCGGTTATTTTTAAAAATACAGGTCGCGCTCGCCGTTTTCGAGGCGCCGGTAATAAGCGATGAATTCCTTGAAGAAGGATGGTTTGAAGTCATCCCGGATCGCCGCGATCTCGGCCTCCAGCACCGGCCGGCATATTTCCAGCGTTTCCGGCGAGGCGAAATCATCCAGCCATTCCCGGAAGGTAAGCACCGCGTTCACTTTGCAGAACTGGCCTTCGCGACCGGTTTTCAGCAGATCCATGATGCAGCCGCCAGTCCGGCCGCAACGGTAGGCGGCGGTGCAAAACGAGGTAATTATTCCTTTTTTCGCCAAATCAATGACCATTTCCTCCAGGCTGCGGGTATCGCCAAGCAGAAACTGCTGTTTAGCGGCCTCCTGTTCGCTGCCGGCCTCCTGGTAAGCTCCGACGCCGATCCTTGAGTCGCAGTCGCCCTGGGTGCAGCCGCGCGAAACGCATTCATTCCGGATTTCCCGGCTTTCACGGGCGGTAACGATCATCCCGGTATAGGGTACCGCCAACCGCAGTACGGTAACCAGTTTCAGAAAATCCGCGTCCGACACTCCCGAACCGGCACCGCTGGCCAGCGGCGCGTTGCAGGCGGGTTCCAGCCGGGGAAAGGAAATCGTATGCGGGCCGACGTTGAATTTTGCTTCCAGTTCCCGGGCGTGCGCCACCAGTCCCAGGACTTCGAAACGCCAGTCGCCCAGCCCGAAAAGCGCCCCGATACCAACGTCGTCAACGCCCGCTTCCATAGCGCGGTGCATGCAGTACAGCCGCCAGCGGTAGTTGCTTTTGACGGTATTGCCGGGATGAATTTTGGCGTACAAATCACGCTGATAGGTTTCCTGGAACACCTGGAACGTGCCGATGCCGACTTCGTGCAATATTTTCAGATCCTCGACCGGAAGCGGCGCGGCGTTGACGTTGACCCGGCGGATCGCGCCGACGCCGCACCGGGTCGGCGCTTCGACGGAGTAAATCGTCCGGAGCGATTCCGCAATGTATTCAGTAGAGGAAGCGGGATGCTCACCGAAAACGGCGATCAGGCGCTTATGGCCGATATTCCCGGCCAGGACTTCGGTTTCGCGCCGGATTTCAGCCAAAGTAAGCCGCCGCCGGACTTCGTATTTATTTTCCTGCCGGAAGCCGCAGTAAAGGCAATTATTGACGCACAGACTGCTCAGATAAAGCGGCGCGAAAGTAACGATCCGGTTGTCGTAAACAAATTTTTTGACCCGCAACGCCGCCGCGTTCATTTCGGCCAGCAAATCGGGGTCGTCAACCCTGAGCAGTACCGCGGTCTCAGCCAGGGAAAGCGTCTGCATGGCCAGTGATTTGGCGATAATATCCCGTACCCGGCCCGCTCCGGGCGCCGCCGGCGTCTCCAGCTCCGCGCGGATGGCGCAGTCATCGATGAAGTCCCGGTCTCCATCCAGGTATGGGTCAATCTCAGAAGGCCGGATAACGGTATGGGTGTATTCCGCCGCGGTCAGATTCGGATTAATGGTCATTGAAAACTCCTTCGGGTTATTCCCCAATTCATATTTTACCGGCAAACGGGACCAGTACCCGCTCCAGAACCCCGTGGGTCTGCGCGATGCACAAACCGTAATTGGTCATGGGAACGCCGGCCTCGGCGGCGCGCCGCAGCCGGGAAAGCATTTCCGTGCGGTTGTTCATGCAGCCGCCGCATTGGACGATCAGTTGGTAATCGGTCAGGTTTTCGGGGAAATCCCGCCCGGCGCAACTGTCGAATTCCAGCTCCGCTTTCGTGTACCGCCGCAGCCAGCGCGGAATTTTGATCCGGCCGATGTCGTCTTCCAACGGATGATGGGAACAGGATTCGGCAATCAGGATGCGGTCGCCGGAACGCAGCCGGCCGATGGCCTCAGTTCCTTCAAGCAGCAGCCTCATGTCGCTTTTCAACCGGGCAAAAAGAATCGAAAATGTCGTACATGCTACCCCCGGCGGAGTTTCGGCCACCATTTTCATGACTACCTGGGAATCGCAGACCACCAGGTCGGGCGGGGTTTTCAGCAGACTCAGGGCATGAGTATATTCATGTTCCTTCACCACCATGACGATCGTATCGTGGTCCAGGGCACTGCGGATGGTCTGTACCTGCGGCAGAATCAGCCGTCCTTTCGGCGCTTCGATGTCGATCGGAATAATCAATACGATCAACCCTTTGGACGGCAGCAGGTCACCCACCAGCGGCGGCGGCTTGCGGAATTCTTCCGACAGCACCAGTTGCAGCAGCGCTTTCAACTCATTGACAACCCGGTCGCGGCTGTTCCTGTCAGTGGCGCTGCATTCCAGGATGCCGGCCGTCCCGGCGCGGAGTTTTTCCCGGAACGCCGGAGCAGCCGGCATCAGGTCGGTTTTGTTGACGACCGCAATGACCGGCAGCTTCCGGTCCCCGGCAGCGGCTAAAATCCGCTGTTCATATTCCCCGAAATAGCCGCTTTCACAGACCAGCAGCACTACATCAGCCCGATCCAGGGTTTTCCGCGCCCGGCGGATTCGCTCACCGCCCAGCACCGAATTATCGTCCAGCCCGCCGGTATCCAGGAACAGTACCGGGCCGACGGGCAAAAGTTCCATGGGTTTTTCCACAACGTCAGTGGTCGTCCCCGGCTCCGGGGAAGTAATCGCCACCTCCTGTCCCGCGACGATATTCAGAAAAGTCGATTTGCCGACATTGGTGCGCCCGAACAGGGCGATATGCAGCCGCAATGATTTGGGGGTCTTGTGCATGGCCAACTCCGTAGATTTAAAGGGTAAGACCGCTATTTGCACAGGATCATGGACTTGGTTTTCACGCCGTCGAGCATACCGAGTTTCCCGGCCAGACTGCCGGCCTCGTCGGCAGTGCCTTCGATGATGATCGCGATGATGCCGAGCCGTTCGGGACGGTAGGGTATGCCGATGCGTCCCAGAATAATTTCATTGAAATCGGATAAAATCTTATTTACCGCCGGAATACTGTCCCGGTTGGCAATGACGATGGAAATAGTCCCGATGCTTTTTTTCATAAAAAAATCCCCGAGTTTCGGGCGGTCAGGGAAAAACACCGGTACAAAAAGAGGCTCCGTCATCACCCGAAATGCCGACCGCAGTCTCGAAATCCGGCAATGCCGCAAAATCTGAATGTCCGTATGTTCCCTTGGAGCGGGACGAACCCTGACCGCAGGTTTAATACCAATTCGCTCTCATTCATAGACATTTCGCTGGTTCTTTTGAGCCGATTTTTGCCATAAATCCTCGCGCGATACTCTGTATCGCTCTGCGGTTTATAACCAAAATCCATCTCAAAATCCGCCATCGCCATTATCTATGACTGATCGCTCATTAGTATAACATACAAAATCAATTAATGCTGAATATAGCTGATAACAGCATAAAATCAAGGATATCCGGAAAAATTCCCGGTTTTCGGATTTTTCCACGGCATAAAACCGCTCACTTCGTTCGCTATTTATACGCTCCAAAACTTGACAGCTCAATCAAAAGCGAAGATCAGCACTGTTTTCAAAAACAAAAAAACGATTTTTTTGTTTTTGAACTGTTTATCAGCTCTTTTGCCGGGGCGTCGAGTCAAGTTAAAAAGCCTATAAGTGCCCGAAGGGCCGAAGCGCAGCTCCGTTATGCGGCTTTTTTGACTTGACTTGTAGCCCGAAAGGCAAAATACCCGCTCGGAAAAATATTTTCGACATTGATACAGATTTTTGAGAAGAACCATAAATAGTCGATACTGAAAAACCCTAAGTCGTTAAAGGGGTTTTCAGTATCGACTATTTATGACTGATCGCTCATTGGTATAAACTTTTCTCGGTCTTTCAGGTTTTTCGCTTTTTGAACTTGTTTATGTCATAAACCGTCGAAGAACTAATTTGATAGTGCTGCCGTATTTCACCGTAAAAAATTATTGGGGAGCGGAAACGTAAGGGGCGGGATCTTTAATTCCGGCTCTGGCGAAACCGGCGCGGCGCAGGTGGCAACTGTCACATTTGCCGCACGCCTGCCCGTAAGGGGCGGGATTATAACAGCTGCGGGTAAGCGAATAATCCACTCCCAGGGCGGTGCCGCGGGTGATGATTTCAGCTTTGTTCAGAAATTGTAACGGGGCATGGATGTTGAATTTCCAGCCTTCGTCTTCGGCTTTGGTGCCGATGGTGGCGCAGTTCTGAAAGGCTTCGATGAAGCGCGGGCGGCAGTCCGGATAACCGGAAAAATCCACCGAATTGACCCCGATGAAAATATCCCGGGCGCCGAGCACTTCCGCCCAGCCGGCCGCCAGCGACAGGAAAATCAGGTTGCGCGCCGGGACATAGGTTACCGGTATGCCGCTGTTTTTCGCCGCTTTACGTTCCGGGACCGCGATGTCGTCAGTCAGCGCCGAACCGCCCCATTTACGCAAATCGATATTGATGACCACATGGTCTTTGACTCCGCCGGCTGCGGCGACGTTTTCAGCAGCCCGGAGTTCACAGCGATGGCGCTGGCCGTAAGCGAAACTCAAGGCGTAACATTCGAACCCTTCCGATTTGGCGATGGCCAGGTAGGTTGCGGAATCCAGCCCGCCGCTCAATAATACGACTGCTTTTTTCGACATAGTGACAAAACCCAATTTTACTTGGACAGCGCGGCAGACGTAAAAATAACAGATTATTGGTAAAAATGCAAGAACTTAAAGTAATCGGGACTGGACAAAAGCTCAATCTTACATTAATTTTAAAGAAAGTTCACGAATTAACCAACTTGCGGTAAGATAATGGTATTGAATAAAATCAGAAACAAGATCGATGAGATAGACCGGCAGATTGTCGAACTGCTCAATTTACGTTATCAGCAGGTCAAGGAGGTCGGCAACTGGAAGCGCCGGAATAACAGCCCGGTTTACGTTCCCGAACGGGAAAGAAACCTGTTGCGGAAAATCTGCGAATATAACCAGGGCCCGATGACCGATGATATTTTGAAATCCGTCTACCGGGAAATCATGTCCGGGGCGCTCAAGCTGGAAAGTGCGTTGCGGGTAACTTATTTCGGTCCGGCCGGTTCGTTCACCCACCAGGCGGCCCTGAGCAGGTTCGGCCACAATGTCGAACTTTATCCGGCCGCCAGCATTGCCGCAGTGTTCCGGGATATCGAGGCCGAGCGCAGTGATTACGGCTGCGTGCCGATCGAAAATTCCACTGAGGGAGCGGTAACCCATACTTTGGACACCTTGGTCAACACCAATCTGTCGATTTGCGCGGAGTTGAATCTGCCGATCCATCATTACCTGATGGGCCGGGAACCTTTTGACAAAATAAAACGGGTTTACAGCCATATCCAGGTGCTCGGTCAGTGCCGCGAATACCTGCAGAAAAATCTGCCCGGCGTGGATTGTATTGAAACCGCCAGCACTCCGGCGGCGGCGGCTGTTGCCGCTGAGGAAAAAGGTTCGGCCGCATTGGCGGGGAAAATCGCCGCGGAGCTGTTCGAGCTGAATATTCTGGCGGAAAACGTCGAGGATTTCAGTAACAACACCACCCGTTTCCTGATCCTCGGCAAGCAGAGAACCCAGGCCACCGGCGACGACAAGACTTCCATTTGTTTTGCGGTGAAAGATAAGGTCGGCGCGCTTTACGACTGCCTCAAACCGTTTAAAAACCACGGCATTACCATGACGAAAGTGGAAAGCCGGCCGATGAAGAACGCTAACTGGGAATATTGTTTTTTCATTGACATCCGGGGACACCGGGACAATAAGAACGTCCAGCAGGCCTTTGCTGAAATCGAACAGTCCTGTTCGTTCTTCAAAATCCTGGGCAGCTATGCCCGGACGGAGAATTAGATCCGGTGGCGGTGGCGGTAGACGCTCTGACAGATGCCCAGGCCGCACATCGCGGAAATGATGAATGAGCCGCCGTAACTTACGAACGGCAGCGACAGACCGGTTACCGGGGTCAGTCCGGCGCTCATTCCCATGTTGATGAAGGAATGGGCGAAAAACATCCCGGCCATGCCTACTGCGATATAACGTCCGAAATGGTCTGGTGTCGAGAACGCGGTCCGCAGCAGCGAATACAGTAGCAGCAGATAAAATCCGATCAGTACGGAACATCCGATGAAACCCGTTTCCTCGGCAATTACGGAAAAGATGAAATCATTGTTCGACACCGATTGCGGCAGAAAACCGAGGGCGTTCTGAGTTCCCTGACCGATTCCTTTGCCGTTTATGCCGCCCGACCCTACCGCCAGCCTGGCCTGAAACTGATTGTAACCGCGGTTGTTCAAATCGCGTTCGGGATCCAGGAAGGTCAATACCCGTTCTTTCTGATAAGTTTTCAACAGGGGATGAATCCGGTAAACTTCATTGGCGATTTCAGCGCCGAGTACGAGCAGGATAAAAACGGCCGCAGTGATGATATAACGCCAACGCAGTCCGGCGGCGAAAACGATGAGCCCGCTTAACGGCAGCAGAATGACGGAACTGCCCAAATCCGGCTCTTTGGCGATCAGCAAAAACGGCAGCAGCACCGCCAGTCCGAGGTAGAACAGATTCCGGGGTTTGTTGACGTTGAAACCATGGGTTGAGAGCAGTGAGCTCAGAAAAAGGATAACGCTCAGTTTAGCGAGTTCCGAGGGTTGCAGGCGCAGACCGACCGGCCTGAATACCAGCCAGCGCTGCGCACCGTTGATTTTGGCGCCGAAGACCAGGACGGCGACTAATAACAATCCGCTGAAAATGTAAAAAATCACGGTTAACGGCCTGAGTTGGCGGTAGTCGATAACTGCGAACAACGCCCAGGCCAGGAGGCTGACGGTTATCCATTGGATTTGCTTTATCCAGGCTTCGGCGGCAGTCGGAGTCCCGACCTGAATGCCGGTGGAATAAATGAATATCACCCCGATGGCGAACAAGGCCGAAAACGCGCCGATCTGAAGAAAATCATATTCTTTCAGGTAATTGAATACCCGGCGGAGAAAAGAGTCATGATAAGTTGTTTTCTGCTGCAGGAAGGCCATTGTTTTTAATTAACCCGTAAAAATTAACCAGGCCCATAATACCACCAGGTGAAAAAGAAGTCAACGGCATTCCTGAATTTCTTCAACGGCGACTCCATCCCGAACGTCCGCGGGGGGAGCGATGATAACCTGATCGCCCAACCGCAGACCGCTGACGATTTCAGCTTCGGCATCGTTGGTGAGACCGACTTTGACTTCCTTTTCAACGGCTCTGCCGTTGATGACGGCGAAAACGTGCCAGTTGCCGTAGTCGTTCCGGAACAGCGCCGTTCCGGGTATGATAAGCGCGTTCTCGCTTTTGCCGGTGATGATTTTCACCTGCAGCCGGAATCCGACCCCGAGAAAGCGGTGCTGTTGCCGGAGCCGGGCCCGGGCGGTTTGATCGATGGCGATATTCACTGGAACGCGCTGCTCCCGGACTCCCAGGGAGGAAATCCGGGTGAAGCCCCGGGGATGAACCCGGATGACTTTACCGGCAAGCGGATTTTTTCCGATGACGGGACCGAAAATTTCAACCTGATCGCCGGGTTTGATGTCGGACGCGTAAATGGACAGAACGTCGGCAGTAACTTCCAGATGGTCCAGGTCGCCGAGGTCCAGCAGCCGTTCACCGGCATTCATGACCCGTTCGTTCTGGACATAGCGCTCCAGCACTATCCCGTTTATCGGACTGGTGATGACGGTGCGCTGCAAATCGCGCTTGGCCTGATCCAGCGCCGCCTCCATTTCATTCAGTTTCTGCTTCAGGACTTCGCGGTTGAGGAGTTTCCGGCCGAGATACTGGCGGATATATACCGGCAACATCCTGATTACCGCGTCCCAGGTACGCATCGCATTATACATGACCAGATCAGATTCATAGTT
The DNA here is from genome assembly GCA_028718375.1 of Victivallaceae bacterium. GTDB lineage: Bacteria > Verrucomicrobiota > Lentisphaeria > Victivallales > Victivallaceae > JAHOYW01. The sequence goes on from JAQULZ010000031.1 coordinate 9,441, forward strand.
GACCAGACTTTGCGCGGCCACCATTTGCGCGTGATGTTTTTCCTTGAGACTGATCGCCTGTTTCATTTTTTGAGTGCTTTCCTGATACCATCGCGCATACTGGTTCTGAGCTTTGCTGGCTTCGGCTTTTTTCCAGGAAGCGGTAACCGCGTTGCCCATGATCTTGATCCAGGCGTCCGATTCCTTGAGCGCGGTTTCTTCAATGGCGTTGTATTTGTTGAGCACGATTTGGCGTCTGATGCCTTCCGCCTTGGCTTCGGCTTCGACCAGCCGGGTACGCAGATTGGAATCATCCAGCCGCGCAATGATTTCATGTCGTTTTACCGCGGTTCCCGGAGTCAGCGTGATCGGCATTATCCGGCCGCTGAGCGGCATGGTCAAATGGTAAATCCGCGGCAATGTAGTCCGGGCGCGTTCCTCCACATAAGCGCATATCGTCCCGGTTTTCACCCGGGCGGTGCGTACCGCTGCGCCGCGTTCCAGGAGCAGTACCAGTGCGACGATTATTACCCCGGCAATAATTGCGGCAAGCCATTTTTTCATCTTATTTCCTCCGGTTTATACGGGTTCGGTCAAATTTTCCGGTATTATTTTTTGGTTATCTTTTTGTTAAATAGGTTAATGTTATTTATGCTTGCCTCCTCTTTTTCTGGTGGGCGCTTCGCCCCCCAAACCCCCTCCGCGCCTTCCGTCGGCGGCGGCAGGGCAATGCCCTGCACCTTTACCCTTCCTCGGCTTTGGTCGGTCCGCGTTATGCCGGGAAGCCCCGGTGTGTTATATGTTTTTTACTCCCGCATTTGCAACGCCTCGGCCCATTTCATGCGGTTGATTACCGATTGAATTATCCAATAGGCGGCCAGAATGAACAACGCGCCGAGCGCCACGGCTTCGATCCAGGACGTCAAAGTTATCCGGCAGGGCATGGAATACATATCGTTCCGGGATATCCTGGCCATGCCGGAAAGGAGGACATAGCCGAGCGGCAAGCCGAGCAGGGTGCCGGTAAAATTGATCAGGGCGATTTCCCGGAAGAAGATTTCACCGATTTCCAGCGGCCGGTAACCAATGATCCGGAAAGTGGCGATTTCCCGGTTGCGTTCGGAAAAGGCAACCATCGCGGCATTGAGGATCGAACCGAAAAAGATCACTGCCGCGAAAACGATCATTACTGCCGTTATCACCTTCATTTTTTCTACGAATTCCTGTTTAAGTTTTATTTTCTGGGTCGCCGTCGAGGATGCCGCCGACAGTTGCGGATAGGCCCTGACCTGCCGGAAAAAGGCGGTACGCTCGGCCGCCGTCCGTCCGGTTTTCAATAATACCGACGTCAGCACCCCGTCTTCATCGAGCAGCCGGTTGAGATATTGGTAGCTCAGATACACTCCCATCCCGAAAGTGCTTTCAACGATATTCGCCACTTGAATCCGGCGCGGCGTCCTCACGCCGCGGATCGGCGTCATGATGAAAGAATCTCCCGGTTTTACGTGGAGATGTTCCGCCATCCGGCTGGTGACCAGCGCGCCGACCGGCGGAATATGCTGCTTCCGCCCCGCAGCGTCGCGCGGCACATTGAGTACGGAAGCCAGCGGCAAGCCGGTAACCACGGCGCGTTTCCGGAAATGACCGTGGCGCAGCTCGCAGGCCAACGCCAGCTGCGGTTCGGCATAGCACACGCCGGGCAAGCGCCGGGTTTCATCCAGCGCCGCGTTGCTCACCGGATTCCGGAAGCCCAGCACATAATCCGCCAGCAGCACTTTGTCGAACTGAAACGCCAGCATGTAGTTGAATGAATCGGCCAGACCCAGCGCCAGCACCAGAATGGCGGAACCCAGCGCGGCGCTGACGATCCCGATCGCGGTGCGCAGTTTATTTCTGAACAGCGTCCGCCACACCATCTGGCGGCGGAAATCGAGTTTGTTCCACCAGGCCAAATATTCCAGCCAAATCTTCCCGACTACGGCCGGCGGACTGGGCCGCATCGCTTCCGCCGGACTCAGGCGCAGGATGGCCTTTACGCCGCGGGCTGTGCCGAGCAGGGCGCAGGCCGCGGCTAACGCCAGTGAAAGCAGTCCGACCGAAGGGTAGAAATGATTTTCCAGCCGGGGAAACGAAAAATACAGCCGGTAGAGATCCGTCATTGACCAGGCCAGGGCGTAACCGAGCAAAACGCCGGTGATTCCCCCGGTCAGCCCGACGGTCAGGCCGAACTTGAGAAAATGCGCCATGATGGCCTCGTTGCCGACGCCGAGCGCTTTAAGCGTTCCGATGACCACCCGCTGCTGTTCGGCGGTGCGCATCATGACAATATTCAATACCATCGCCGCCACGCCGAGAAAGATCAGCGGCAGGATTACCGCCTGCATTCGCAGCCCTTCCAGTTCGGCGCTGATCGTCAGATACGATTCCTGATCGGCCAGGGGAGTAACCGCGAACACGCCGTAATCACGCAGTTGGTCCGAAACCGCCCGCAGAACGGCGTCCGGCCGCTTCCGGGCGGCCGGGGTCAGCAGCCCGGCGATATCGTTGCCGGCGCCCTGGAAACCGTAAGCATCTTCCAGAAAATCCCGGCGGGCCCAGAATATCCCGTAATCGGTATTGTCCGGCATAATGCTGCCGGGCGGCGCGATATACATGAATTCGCTGCTGATCGCCACTCCGACCACATACATCGGCCGGAGCTGGCCGTTGAGCACCAGCTTGAGCTGCGAGCCGGGAAAAAGTTTTCGGGCGCGGGCGAATTTTTCCGAAACGATTACTTCATTGCGCCGCTTTTCCGAAAAATAACTGCCCTGCCGCAGTACCAGGTTATTGATGACCGGGGCCGGTTTGACCGGCATTGAAATCACTTTGCCGTTGATCGGTTTGTCCACGCCGTCGAGCGCGACGATTACCGGAAAGGAAATCCGGGAGCGGATTTCCGAAACGCCGGGAATTCCGGTAAGATCGTTGATGGCCTGTACCGGGGCTTTTTTGACCGTGACCCAGAAATCCGCCATCCGGCACCGGGAGAGATAGGTGCTTTTGGCCTGCTCAAGATTGTAAAAGACCCCGAGCATTCCCGCAAGACAACTCACTCCGACCATGATGATGGCGGCGATCGCCAGCAGCGTCCATTTGGAATTGGACAAATCCCGCCTTAATTTCCGGTCGAGGACGCTCACCACTTGATCTCCCGGACTTGTTGGCGTTTTTTATTGCGCTCCGCCCGCTCGATCCGCCCGCGGTGCAGGTAAAAAACCCGGTGCGCCAGTTGGGAGATCAGCATGGCATGAGTGATGATCAGGATCGTCGCTCCGAGCCGTTCATTCAGGTCGATCAGAGTTTGCAGCACCAGTTGGCCGGTTTCAGCGTCGAGCGCGCCGGTCGGTTCGTCGCACAGCAGCAGGGCCGGATTTTTGGCCAGCGCCCGCGCAATCGCCACCCGCTGCTGCTGGCCGCCGGAGAGCTGCGCCGGAAAATGTTCCCGCCAATCGCTTAACCCGACCAGTTCCAGCGCTTTTTCCGGCGGCAGCGGATCTTCCGCCACTTCGGTCGCCACCTGCACGTTTTCCCGGGCGTTCAAAGTGGCGACCAGATTGTAGAACTGAAAAACGAACCCGATGTTTTTCCGGCGGTACGCAGTAAGTTCCGGGTCGGAAAAGTTGACGATATTTTCGCCCCGGAAAAAAATATTCCCGGAAGACGGCCGGTCGATACCGCCGATCAGATTGAGCAGCGTACTTTTGCCGGAACCGGACGCACCGAGGATGACGGACACTTCGCCCTCGGGAATTTCCAGGTCGATGCCGTGCAGTACCGGAACTTCCACTTCGCCCATCCGGAAAACTTTCCGGACGTTCTCAACCCGGATGGCAGCTTGGCCCGGCTGATGTTTACCCGACGGCAAAATATGTGTCTCCTTCCTAATTTAACCACGAATTTTCGTGTGTTTCGTGTATTTCGTGGTTCATTTTTCTTTCCTGGCTCGGCGCCAGCCGGTAATACCTGAATCCGCCGCCGCCTTTCCAGTTCAATACTTTCGAAATGCCGCCCTGATCAGTCCCCTCGCAAACCTGCTTCAGCCGCGGCAGACAATGGGTGTCGCAATGTTCCCCAAGTTCGATCCCGATCCATTTCCGGCCCATTTTATGCGCTGCCGCCGCCGTCGTCCCCGAACCCAGAAACGAATCCAGCACCAGATCGCCTTCGTTGGTCGCCAGCGTTAAAATCCGTTCGATCAGCCGTTCCGGCTTCGGCGTTCCAAACACATCTTCCGCGTTGAACGCCTTGACTTCCTTCTTCGCCTCCTGGTTGTCCCCGACTTCGTCTTTCATCCATAAGGTCAAAGGAACCAGACCATCCTGAACATCAGAAAGAAAACGCTTATAGCGGGGTACATTATTGCCCTCCGCTCCAAAATAAATCCTGTTTTCTTGCAATAAAAGTTCCATTTTGGTTTTGGAAAAACGCCAACTGGTTCCGGGCGGAGGCATAATTGTTTTTCCGGATGGAGTTGTGATCGGATAAATATCCTTTGCATTTGGGGTTTTGGCATGACATGGGCCCGATGCCCACACTCCGCGGGGATCATTATCAGGATTAGAATAACCTTTATCCTGTTTTTCTGTTCTCGGCAGTTTGTTTATTTTCCATTTGTCTTTATTTTTGGCGTATACGAGTATATGATCATGATTGTCTGAAAACCACTTGGCATCATTACTTCTAGTGTACTTTTTATGCCAAACCACGTTGGCAACGAAGTTCTGCCGGCCGAAGATCATATCGCACAGAACCTTGAGGTAATGGCTTTCATCGTCGTCGATGGAAATCCAGATCGAACCGTCATTACTCAATAATCGGTGGAGCAGATGCAGCCGCGGCGCCATCAGGTTCAGCCACTGGGAATGTTCCACCCCGTCATCATAGTGCTCAAAGGCCTGGCCGGTATTGTAGGGCGGGTCAATATAGATACATTTTACCCGGAAAGCGTAATCCTGTTCGAGGGCTTTTAAGGCGAGCAGATTGTCGCCGTAGATCAGCATATTTTCGGTGTGGCGGCTGCCGTAGGATTTGTCGCGCTCCTCCAGCAAAATCCGCGGTTCGAGCTGCGGCCATCTCCCCTTGCCGATCCAGTTCAGTTCAAGTTGTTGTACGTCCGCCATAACCAATCCTTTTTTTATAACCACGAAAGACACGAAATACACGAAAGATTTTTTTAAAATTCTTTTTTTCGTGTGTTTCGTGTCTTTCGTGGTTTATTAACGCAGTTATTTATCCAATGAACTGTCGTTTTGGATCGCTTTTACTATAGGGGACTTAAGCAGCTTTTCCAATCGCCGTTTGCATTTTTTTTCGGTTCTCCGGCGTACCGTGAATTCAGGATTGAACACCATTGTGGCGTGTGCCAGATGATGAATTAACTGCGCCATTTTCCACGGCGAAAGAACATTAACCCGGTAACCGGCCGCCAGCAGTTGATGATAAATTTCCTCGCCGCAGGTCAGGTTTTTGGCCGGGTCGAAAAAACTCAGCTTTTCCCGGCGGAGAATTTCGGTGCGGTAAAGGGCGCAGATCGCCCGGATATAGAACGCTTTGTCCGTTCCCCGCCGGCGGCGCCGCCATTCCTGATAGTCGGTGTATTTTTTCAGCAGAATTGCCCATTTCGGCTTCAAATCCAGTTTGCCGCCGCCGGCGCAGGCGATGTCGGGGCCGCACTGGGCGACTAAATCCGCCAGCCATCCGTTTCGGTGAACGATGGTGTCGGAATGCAGCGCCAGGAAAAATTCGGTGCGGCACGCTTGCAGTCCCAGGTCCAGCGCCGTTCCCTGAGCCCAGGAACCGGTACGGGTCATTGCTTCCGGCGGGCGTTCGATCAGGGTGATCCAGTCGAGACTGCGGAGATAATCCAGTGACCTGTCCGCGGAACCGTTGTCCACGACGATCACTTCATAAGGATAATGGGTATATTTGCGGATGCTGCGCAAACAGAGCCGGGTCAGTTCTTCGGTTTTGTAGTTGACCAGGCAAAGCGTGGCTTTTCCCGGTTCGAGCTGATCATTATGACAACTTGAATTACACACAGAAAGTCTGCTCGCGTTCGGGCCCGACGGAAACGATGGCGATTTCGGCTTCAACCAGTTCCGCTATCCGCTGCAGATATTTCCGGGCGTTTTCCGGCAGTTCCGCCCAAGTATGTATTCCGGTCGTCGGACAGTTCCAGCCCGGCATGGTTTCGTAAACCGGCCGGGCCGCCGCCAGCAGATCGGTGGAGGCCGGCATATCCGCCGTGATTTCGCCGCCGATGTCGTAGGCGGTACAGAGCTTGAGTTCAGGCAGGGCATCGAGGACGTCGAGTTTCGTGATCGCCAGCTTGTCGACGCCGTTTACCATGCACGAGTAGCGGCTCGCCACGGCGTCGAACCAGCCGCAGCGCCGCGGCCGCCCGGTAGTGGCTCCGAATTCCCCGCCGGCCTGACGTAATTTTTCGCCGGCGGCGCCGGACAATTCGGTCGGAAACGGGCCTTCACCGACCCGGGTGGTATAGGCTTTCATCACTCCCCAGACGGTACCGATGTGCCGCGGCGCGATCCCGGCGCCGGTGCAGGCGCCGCCGGCAGTGGTGTTGCTGCTGGTTACGAACGGATAAGTGCCGTGATCGATATCCAGCCACATACCCTGTGCGCCTTCGCATAAAATCTTTTTTCCTTCCCGGATGGCGCGGTTTACGCTCAATACCGTGTCTTTCACGAACGGCGCCAGATAGTCGGCGGCGGCTTTGACTTTGAGCCATTCCGCATCAGTATCCAGTTCCGGCGCTCCGGCCTGAGCGAAAAGTTTATTATAGGCGGCGGCCTGTTCCCGGAAAAGTCTTTCCAGTTTCTCCGGCTGTTGGAGTTCAGCACCGCGAATCCCGATCCGGTTGGCCTTGTCGGCGTAAGCCGGACCGATGCCGCGTTTGGTAGTGCCGATTTTCCGGCCAGCGGCGGATGCCGTTTCCTTCAGAGCGTCCAGTTCCTTATGGTATTGGAAAATCAGTTGGGACTTGCTGCTCAACTCAATGACCGAAACATCCAGGCCGCGCGCGGCAAGCTCTTCCATTTCCGCTTTCAGCGCCACCGGATCGACTACCACCCCATTGCCGATGACACAGGTCACGCCGGGACGGAAAATACCGGACGGGACCAGATGCAGGATATATTTATCCCGGCCGATTTCGACGGTATGACCGGCATTGGTGCCGCCCTGAAAACGCACTACCATATCCACGTCGCGCGTCAGAACGTCAATCAGTTTGCCTTTGCCTTCATCACCCCATTGGGTTCCAACCAGTACTTCTACCGCCATTTTTCCGTTCCCGTTTGTTGCGTTAGCTGTTAAATTCCAGGGTTGCTGAAATAAGACATTCAAAACCGCACCACTATATACCCAAAACGCTCAAAAGCAAACCGGTTAGTACAAAAAGCGATCGGGTTTGCAAATAATATTACCCGGTATTACATTATTTTAAACAGTCCATAATTTAATGAGGAAACGACCGATGGCGAAGTCATTAAATTCCGAAGTGATTACTTTCAAAGCCGATCCGGCGTTGAAGGAAGCTATGCAAGGCGTCCGTAACCGGTCCGAGTTTATCCGGACGGCAATATTGACCGCGCTGGACAGCGCCTGTCCGTTATGCAAGGGCACCGGCATTCTGACTCCGCCGCAGCGCGAACACTGGCAGGAATTCAGCAAAGACCATGTGCTGAAAAAATGCCGGGAGTGCGATTCCTGGGTGTTATCCTGTGAACGGGACGGGCATTCCGCCCATCAGAAGAAATGCGGGGAGTAACAGGTTCATGAAACTTAACGGATTTTTACGTGTGCCGCTGCTGTTCGTTGCCCTGACCTGGTTATGGGGTTGCAAAGACGATTCCAAACTGAACGGCAAAAAACCGCCGGAACGGCCGCTGCTCATTTATGCCAGCATTCAGCCCATCGCCTTCATCGCCGCCAAAATCGCCGGCCGCTATGCGGAAGTCAAGGCCTTGATTCCGCCCGGCAAGGATCCGCATTCCTTTACCCTGATCGCCAGCGATCTGGGCGCGATGGCGAAAGCCCGCTTCTTTTTTTCGGTGCGGCTGCCGTTCGAGGAACTGAAACTCAAAAAAGCCTTTAAAAGTTCCGTCACCCAATGGATGGACATCACCGCAGGCATTCGGTTTCAGCCGCTGGAAGCCGACGAGGACGACCGCCACTCTGCCGCTGCCGGCGGGCATGATCATCCGGTGGAACTGATGGATCCGCATATCTGGCTGGATCCCGCAAATGATCTGATCCTGGCCCGCAACATTTGCAATATCCTGACTAAGGCCATGCCGCAGCATGCCGAATATTTTGAACTGAATTATAAAAATTTCAGCCGCTGTTTGACCGCTTTGGACACCAAACTCACCAAAATGCTCGCCCCGTTCAAGGGCGAAATTTTTCTGGTTTATCATCCGGCTTTCGGGTATTTCGCCCGCCGTTACGGCCTGAAGCAGGAGGCGATCGAGCCGGGCGGAAAGGAGCCTTCTCCCAAACACCTCCAGCAAGTGATTGCGCTGGCTTTGAAAAAAAAGGTGCATATTGTTTTCGTCCAGCCGGAATTCAACCGTAAGGCGGCCAGTGTCATCGCCAGAACGATTAAGGGAACGGTGATCAAACTCGATCCCCTGGCTTATAATCTGGTGGATAATTACATTACCTTCACCGCCAAAATCCAGGCGGCGATGCGGCGGGAAAAAACCGCCGACCGGACCGATGAAAAAAAATAACATTATCGAGATAAGAGACCTGGATTTTTCTTATGAGAACAATCTGCCGGTGCTCGAAAAGGTCAACCTGACTTTCCGCGAACTGGAGTCGGCCTGTATTGTCGGGCCGAACGGCGGCGGCAAAAGCACTTTGCTGTATCTGCTCCTAGGGCTGCTCAAACCGGTTCGGGGCCGCATCACGGTTTTCGGCGGAACGCCGGCGGAAGCGCGCCGCTATATCGGTTACATGCCGCAGTATATCCATCTGGATCATGAGTTCCCGGTCTGCGTTTCCGAAGTCGTGATGATGGGGCGGCTGCGCCGCGGCTTCTGGGGACGTTATTCCCGGCAGGACCGCGCCGCGGCGCAGGAGGCAATGGCTGAAATGGCGGTGGAACACCTGGCCCGGCGGCCGTTCGCCGATCTTTCCGGCGGGCAGCGGCAGCGGGTGCTGATCGCGCGCGCCCTGACCTGCAATCCGAAACTGCTGCTGCTGGGTGAACCGACCGCCAACATCGATCCCGGCATGCAGGAGCAGTTCTACGAGACGCTCTATAGACTCAATCAGCGGATGTCGATTCTGACCGTATCGCACGATTTGGGTTTCGTTTCCAACCGGATCGACAGCGTGATCTGCGTCAACCGGACGGTGCAGGTGCACCCGACCAATGAACTCAACGGCAATCTGATTACCGATATTTACGGTTATGACGTCAGTCTGATCCGGCACGATTACCGTTGCGATCACCCCGGAGAGCACGGCCATGACTGAATTATGGCATGAAATTTTTTACGGCAGTCTGCCGTTCCTGCGTTACGCGTTCATCGTCGGCTTGCTGGCCAGCGTCGCTTTCGGCATTATCGGCACCTTCGTGGTGACGCGCCGGATCACCTCGCTCGCCGGAGCCATTGCCCACTGTGTGCTCGGCGGCATCGGGGCGGCCATGTTTTTCCGGGTCGAATACCGCTTGAACTGGTGTCAGCCGCTGTTCGGGGCGATCGTCGCCGCGGTGATCGCGGCTTTGGTGATCGGTTTCGTCAGTCTTTACGCCCGGCAGCGCGAAGATACGATTATCGGCGCAATCTGGGCGATCGGCATGGCAACCGGGCTGCTCTTCCTCGCCCGGACGCCCGGCGAAGTCGACTTGCACAGTTATCTGTTCGGCAATATTTTGCTGATCGCGCAGGAGGATATTTATGTGACCTTAATCCTCGATGCGGTCATCATCCTGCCGGCGATTTTGTTGTTCAACAATATTCTGGGAGTGTGTTTCGACTCCGATTTTTCGGAATTGCGCGGAGTGCGGGTCAAACTGATCTACTTCGTGATCCTGATCATGACGGCGCTGACGATTGTACTGATGGTCAACATCGTCGGCATCATCATGGTAATTGCGATGCTGACCTTGCCCGCGGCGGTGGCGGGGCAGTTCACCCGGCGGCTGTGGTCGATGATGCTCTGGTCGGTGATCCTGAGCGTGCTCTTTACCAGCAGCGGCCTGATGTTGAGTTATAAGATCGAAATGCCCAGCGGACCCACGATCGTGGTCATTGCCGGAGTCTGTTATCTGGGCGCGCTGATCTATAGAAAAGTGCAGTCGTTACGGATAAAATAATTAATGTCGCGAATTTTTTTGCCGCGATTGAAAAAGCGGTATTTATCACGGGGTTTCACGCTTTTTACCCTTGAATAAAGAAGAGAGGGAGAATATGGCTTTGGGGTTGCCCGGGATGATCAGTGTCGCGGCGGTGCTGCTGTTCGTGGCGGTGCTGGCGGCGGTCGGCTTCAAGCGGCTGAAAATCCCCTATACTGTCGGGCTGGTGCTGGTAGGCATCGGGTTTTACTACCTGTGCGGTCAGGTGCCGGAATTGCGGCAGTTCAGACATTTCCGCCTGAACCGCGATCTCATCATGTACGCGCTGCTGCCGAGCCTGATATTTTCCGCCTCGATCAATATCGATTCGAAGCTGCTGTTCCGGAATTTTACTCCAACCTTCCTGCTGGCCGGGCCGGGTCTGGTGATTTCGACTTTCGTCATCAGTTTTATCATGTATTGCTTTACCCCGCTGACTCCGGCCGGTTCGCTGTTGTTCGGCGCGCTGATTTCGGCGACCGACCCGGTGGCGGTGATTTCCCTGTTTGAGATTGTCGGCGCCCCCAAACGGCTGCGCATCCTGATCGACGGCGAAAGCCTGTTCAACGACGCCACCGCCATCGTGATGTACAGCCTGGTGTACAAAATCCTGCTGACCGGAACCGCTTTTTCGTTAAGTACGGCCGGAATTGCGGCGTACGATTTCCTGTTCATCTTTTTCGGCGGACTGCTGGTCGGCGCCGCCGCGGGTTACCTGATGGTGCAGCTCGTCCTGCCGGCCGGCGACGATCCCATGGTGGAGATAGCCCTGTCGGTGATCGTCGCCTACGCCGCCTTCATTTTCGCTGATCGGGTACTGGGGGTATCGGGCGTGATGGCCTGTTTGGGGGCGGGGGTAGTCGTCAGTTATTACGGAATCAGCCGGTTCACGCCGCAAACCAAAAATCACCTCCGGCAATTCTGGGACTTCATGTCGTTCGTTGCCAACAGCTATATCTTTCTGCTGCTGGGGTTTACCGAGGATTTTTATCTGTTCAGACGGCAGGCGTTCGATTTTCCGGTACTGAACAGCATTATCTGGGGCATCATTGCGATTCAGGTGTCGCGGGCGATAATTGTGTTCGGCATCTGCCCGCTGCTGGGCCGGCGGGATAAAGATCAAAAAATCGACTGGAAATATCAGGTGCTGATCTTCTGGGGCGGGTTGCGCGGGGCGGTGCCGCTGGCATTGGTGTTCAGCCTGCCGGAAAACCTGCCGCACCGGTCGCTGATCGTCCAGATAACCCTGGGCGTGGTAGTGTTCACGCTGCTGGCCCAGGGGATGACCATCGGCAAACTGCTCAGCAGGTTCAAACTTGATCGGGCATCATCATACCGGCGGTTTTCGCAAGTTCACGCGGTACTGGTGGCCTGCCGGCGAAGCCTGGAAAAACTCCGGAAACTGGTCGCCGTCTGGCATTTTCCCCCGCCCGTCGTCGGAGAGCTGGAAACCGGATACCGGGATAAAATCCGGGATCGGCAGGCCGAGCTCAACAAGCTGGTGAAAACTGAAGCCGGGGAAAAACCGGCGCTGCGGCGTTCGATCTGGACGCAGGTGTTGCGGGCGGAGCGCGATTCCTTCCGGGAGCTTTTCGATTCCGGGTTCATTCCCGAGCGGTTGTTTCGGGACTTGTATTTCTGCCTGGATCAACAGCTTGAAACCATCATCAGCAGTGCTGGACCGCCGCTTTCCCTGGCTTCCGAGCTGTTCCGGAAACATCCGCTGGTCGAACTGATCGGCAAATTTAGCTGCCGCTTCGGCGGCCGGAAATACCGGGCTTACCGGTTGAATGAAGCCTATCTGAACTGCTGCGCGCTCGCCGTCGGCGTGCTCAGCGCGCGGGAAAAACTGGCCGAACTGAGAAAAAACGATTTTTTCAAAGACTATCCGGAAGATATTGAAAAATGCGCCAAGTTCCATGAGGAGAATCTCCGGGAAGTGATGCGGCGCCTGAAAGATCTGGAAACCGCTCATCCCGATTTGCTGCCGGCGATAAGTTCAACTATCCTGCAGCAGATGGCTTACTCCAATGAACTGAAAACCATTGACGAACTGCTGGAGGACATGGAAATATCCGAGCGGATCCATACTGAACTGACCGCGCTCCTGCGGCGGCGGATAAGCGAGAACCGCCGCCGCGTTTACCGGGAAATCCTCCGGGGCGGGGCCGCCTGATCATTTGCCGCCGGGATCCCGGCGGCGGCCAACTCTCGAGACTGTTCCAGTCTTCGACCGCCGGCCGGATTATTTCACCGGTCGCGCAGCCGTTTTTCATCCGGCGCCAGAGATTACCCCACATATCATCGTAATACCAATTCGCTCTCATTCATAGACATTTCGATGGTTCTTTTGAGCCGATTTTTGCCATAAATCCTCGCGCGATACTCTGTATCGCTCTGCGGTTTATAACCAAAATCCATCTCAAAATCCGCC
>JAQULZ010000032.1 GCA_028718375.1 Victivallaceae bacterium
TTTAGCAGATGCTGATCCGGGCTCAAAAATTTAAAAACCGAAAATGGGGTAAGTCAAAATGAAAATTCGTAGGCTCAAAATAATCAACCAATCGTTAATTTAAACAAATTATGGGATGATAGTGTATTTTTTTCTTCTTTTCGAAATTGATAAAGTTTAATCTTTTCCTGTATTATTTTTAAATTATTTTTACGAGATTGTTCTTGTTGTTCACATTGCTGTTTTTTTTGCAGTTCTGCGGCCTTGCGTTGTGCCTCCGCATAATCGTATTTGCCGGAGTTTGATTTATTGACTGCCGGTCGGGTTGCAAGCCGTATGGCCAGGGCATTAATAGCCTTATCTTTTTTATCCAGCTCTGTTTTGAGTTTCTTGTTTTCAGTTTCCAGCGCGAAGATTTTGGATTCCAGGATTGCGATTTGTTTATTGAGCTGCTGTTCTTTGGCTTGTTCGGCGTAGAGGCCGATTCCAATCACTGCGATTAACATTGTTACGAGCGTTTTCATTTTCCTTCTCCTTGTTTGTTTTATTTTATCTTCAGCCGGCCGAATTGCAAGCTGGAACGATTCAAGGCTAAAATTAATTTTAAAAATTGGGGAATTTTTGGGGAGATAAAAAATATAAAATTCGGTGCAATAATTATATAACCTGCTGGTAATAAACTGGAGGCGTGGACCGGAATCGAACCGGTGTACACGGTTTTGCAGACCGTTGCCTAACCGCTCGGCAACCACGCCCCAACGACCGAATTCCTAATTATAACCTGCCTGACTGATAATTCCAGTTCAGATTGAAAAAAATCATGAATTTTCCCGGAGATCAGGATTCCAGAATGATCATCGCGCAGGCATATTCCCGTTCGTGGGCAATGCTGATGTGGAAATGGCGGGCCTGGAGCAGGGCGGCTTTGGCGGCGGCCCGGCCGGTCAAAGTGAATTCGGGATTGCCCTGAGGCGTGCTGCGGATATTGATGTCCTGCCAGACGCAGTCCTTGCCGATGCCGCAGCCCAGGGCTTTGGATACCGCTTCTTTGGCGGCCCAGCGGCCGGCATAATATTCGATCGGATTGCTGCGTCCGGCAGCTTCGATTCTTTCATCTTCGGTGAATATGCGCTGGACAAAAGCTTTGCCATGGCGTTCGAACAGGGTCTGCATCCGTTCGATCTTGATTATGTCGGTACCGATTCCTACGATCATACTCTTTCCTGCGGCTTGCATTTCGGCCCGGCCGCGATAAATTTAATCCATACTTTAGTAATAGAGCCGCAAATGCAAAAATGTCAATATGAATTTGGTTTTGTTGTTTGAGACTGATTTCACTGCTGCCGATACGGCAGTATTGCGCGGCCGGCGGTTTGAACATCTCCGCCGGATATTACGAGCCGGACTTGGGGATCGGGTCAAGGCCGGTTTGCTCAACGGCAGGATCGGCGCGGGAGAGGTTACCGGACTCACGGATGAGAGCATTCAATTGCGCCTGGAATTGACTGCTCCGCCGCCGGCAGCGTTGCCGCTGACTTTAGTGTGCGCTTTGCCGCGGCCTCACACCCTGAAAAAAGTCATTCAAGCGGCAGTTGCGTTCGGGGCAAAGCGGATTTATTTTATTGCCGCCCGCAAGGTCGAAAAAAGTTACTGGAGTTCGCCGGCATTGACCGAACCGGCGCTGCGCGAACAGATTTTCCTGGGATTGGAACAGGGCGGTGACACAGTAATGCCGGAGATCGGTTTCCGGCGCGCCTTCAAGGTGTTCGCCGAAGATGAATTGCCGGGAATCGTGAACGGTACCCGGGGATTGACGGCGCATCCGGCGGCGGCGGACGTCTGTCCGTCCCGGGTTTCGGAACCGGTAACGCTTTGCGTCGGCCCGGAAGGCGGGTTCACCGATTATGAAGTCGAACTGCTGGCGCAGCACGGCTGCCGTCCGGTTCATCTGGGAAAGCGGCCGCTGCGGACGGAATTCGCCGTCTGCGCCCTGCTGGGCCGGCTGTTTTGACGGAGGGGACGCAACGGACAAAACGCGCTGAACGGATAAATCGGGTCCATAGGTCAGTTGGGGGCGCTTCCCGGGAGGAACTATGCACAACAAACTGAAAAAACTGAAAAAACTGGTTGGTGAGGCGTTCGAGCTGCAGCGCATTGCCGCGATCCTGGACTGGGATCAGCAGGTGGAAATGCCGGTGGCGGCGGCGGCGGGCCGGGCGCGCCAGGCGGCGCTGTTGTCCGGTCTGGCCCATGAGAAATTTACCGGCGCCGAGCTGGGCGAACTGCTGAATGAGCTCGTCCCGGAAATGAAAAATCTGGATCCCGAATCCGATGATTACTGCCTGATCCGGTTAACCGCCCGCGATTACGACCGCCATATTAAGGTTCCCGCCGGGCATGTCGCGGAATTCGCTCATGCGACTTCATTGGCTCATTCTGAATGGGAAAAGGCCTATGCCGAAGCCGATTTCCTGCTGTTTCGGGATTCTCTGAGCCGGATTTTCAAATTATGCCGGGATTATGCGGGCTTTTTTGCGCCTTACGATCACATTTACGATCCGTTGCTGGCGGAATTCGAACCGGGCCTGAAGACCGCGGTAATTACTGAAATATTTGCCGCGCTCCGCCCGCCGCAGGTTGAACTGCTGCATGAAATAGCGGCGCACCCCGAACCGGATCAAAGCTGCCTTAAACAAGTCTTTGCGGCCGATAAGCAGTGGCAACTGGCGCGCGCAGCGGCTGCGGCGATCGGTTACGATTTCAACCGGGGGCGGCTCGACAGTGCGGTACATCCGTTTACGACCGCCTTCAATCTGAATGACGTCCGGATAACTACTGCCGTCAAAACGGATAATCTGAACGCTCTGAGTTCCACTCTGCATGAAGCCGGACACGCCATTTACGAGCAGAATATTGCTCAGTCCCTGGAAAACACCCCTTTGGCAACCGGGACGTCGCTGGCGATCCACGAATCCCAGTCCCGGCTGTGGGAAAACCTGGTCGGCCGTTCCCGGCCGTTTTTGAAATTCTTTTATCCCCGGCTGCAAAATGCTTTTCCCGAACTGCGCCGCGTTCCGCTGGATGAATTTTACCGGGCCTGGAATACGGTCAAACCGGGATTTATCCGGGTAAACGCCGACGAAGCTACTTACAATCTGCATATCATGCTGCGGTTTGAGCTGGAAGTCGCCATGCTGGAAGGAGTTTTGGCCGTGGCCGATCTGCCGGAGGCCTGGAACGCGAAAATGAAGGAATATCTCGGCATTGTGCCTCCGGATGATGCCCGGGGTTGCCTGCAGGATGTACATTGGTCGGCCGGACTGGTCGGTTATTTTCCGACTTACGCCCTGGGCAATCTGATCTCCGCTCAGTTGTGGGAAGGCTGCCGGGAAGCATGCGGCAGCCTGGACGCCGAGTTGGAGCAGGGAAATTTTGCCGGGCTGCGGCACTGGCTGAACCGGAACATTCATTGTCACGGCAGTAAATTTGAACTGCTGGAAGTGCTGCGGCGCGCCGTCGGCACCGGAATTCGTCCCGAAGTTTATATCCGCTATCTGCGGGAAAAATATACGGCGCTTTACGGGCGGTAAATAAATGCGCTAAAAAATCATAAACCGACTTGACAAATAGGTCCGCAGGAAGTGTATTTGTGAACGTGGAAACGCAATTTCAATGTTACCGGATTAAAAAGGATATTTTTATGTTGCGCCGAATGCTTACCCTGGTTTTTTCCGGCCTGATTGCCGTTGCCGTCGCCGGCTGTACCCATCAGGTCATTGTCGCTGAAGTGCTGCAGCAGCCCCTGGGCAGTAAAATCTATCTGAACCAGAATATCTGGTATGAAAAACCGGACCGGATTTCCTGTCTGAATATTCAGCGGGGCAAGATATTGCCTTTCGGGACGGAAGTCGAGCCGGTCACAGCCACGGATTACAAACTTTCCTTTAAGACCGGAGACGGGAAGAAATTTACCATTGATTATGACTATGCCCTGGTGATGCTGCCGATGGAAGCTTATATCCGGCAGGTTTTCACCTTGAAAAACCGCGCCGAACTGACTAAAGGCATGAAGCCGAAGGAAGTGAAACTGCTGCTTCAGGGTAAAGTCGGACGGGGGATGACCAGAGCGCAGGTGTTGCTGGCCTGCGGCGCGCCTGCGGCCTGCCGGACGCCTTCCGTGCTCAACAGTACCTGGGTTTACTGGACGAGTCCCGATTCGATTTACCGGGTGGTTTTCCTGCGCGACCGCGTCAACGCGATAGTCAATATCGACGATAAACCTTAAGCGTAAAAAAGGTATCCGAATATGCAGAAAAGAAAAACGATCCTGGTGACCGGCGGCGGCGGTTTCATCGGTTCGCATTTGTGCGAACGGCTGCTGGCGGACGGCCACGATGTGGTTTGCGTGGATAATTTCTATACCGGTTCCAAGAACAACATCCGGCATTTGCTGGATTCCCCGAATTTCGAGCTGATCCGGCATGACATTACTTTTCCGATTTATATTGAGGTGGACGCCATTTACAACCTGGCCTGTCCGGCTTCTCCGGTGCATTACCAGAACAACCCGATCCATACCACCAAGACCTGCGTTTCCGGATCGATCAACATGCTCGGCATCGCCAAGCGGCTGAATATTCCCATTTTGCAGGCGAGCACTTCGGAAGTTTACGGCAATCCGCTCGAACACCCGCAAACCGAGCAATACTGGGGGAACGTCAACTGTATTGGCGTACGCAGTTGTTATGACGAGGGCAAACGCTGCGCGGAAACCTTGTTTTTCGATTACCGCCGCCAGTTGAATATCGCGATCAAAGTGGTACGGATATTCAATACTTACGGGCCGCGCATGCTGCCCTATGACGGCCGGGTGGTCAGTAATTTCATCGTTCAAGCGCTGCGGGGCAAGGAGCTGACCATTTATGGCGACGGCAGCCAGACCCGCAGTTTCTGTTACGTGGCGGATATGATCGAGGGACTGGTGGCGATGATGGAAACGCCCCCGGACGTTACCGGTCCGGTAAACTTGGGCAATCCCGGGGAATTCACCATGCTGGAATTGGCGGATCTGGTCATCGAACTGGTGAATTCCAATTCCAGAAAAGTTTTTAAACCGCTGCCTCAGGATGATCCGGCACAGCGCAAGCCGGATATTTCCCTGGCCGGAAAAATTCTCAACTGGAAACCCCAAGTGCAGTTGCGCGAAGGTTTGCTGAAAACCATTGATTATTTCGCTTCGATCCTTTGATTATTCCGGGTTCGGCTATGGGAAACAACATTTTCAGAGGGGACGACTTACAGCTGGCCAGCTGCGGACAATGGAATCGAACTTTGCCGGATGATTTTGCGCTGTCCGGGGTGCGGACCGATACCCGCGAGGATTGTTCGGGAGCGTTGTTTCTGGCGCTGCGCGGCGAGAATTTTGATGCCCACGATTTCCTCGACCACGCGCTCGCCGCCGGTGCGGCGGCGTTGTGTATTGAAACGGCTTCTGCCGTTCGGATTAAACCGGCATGGAAAATCCCGGTTTTGCTGGTCGAGGATACGCTGACGGCGTACCAGGCGATCGCGAATTTTCACCGGCGCCGTTTCCCTGAACTGCGGGCGGTTGCGGTTACCGGCAGTATGGGAAAAACCAGCTGCAAGGAAATCATCAAATCCATTTTGGCTGCGGCCGCCGGGGCCGATGCGGTCTGCGCCACTGAAAACAACACCAATAATCAGGTCGGGGTGCCGCGGAATTTGTTTAATCTCAATTCGGGACATCGTTTCTGTGTGCTGGAAATGGGTTCGAATCATTTCGGCGAGATCGCGCCGCTGAGCCGAATATTGGAACCGGAGGTGGCGCTGATAAACTCGATTGCCCCCTGTCATCTGGAGGCTTTCGGCGACCTGCGCGGCGTAGCCCGGGAAAAGAGCGCTGTTTTTGCCGGCCTGAAACCGGGCGGCATTGCGGTGATTCCCGCAGCGGGCCCGGAAAGTGATTATCTGCTGAAACAGACGGAAAATTTCCGGGTACTGCGTTTCGGCGCTGACGTCCGGGCTGTTTACCATGGCGGCAGTATTGGCGGCAGCCGGATTGAACTGGTCTTTGCTGATCCGGATAAACGGATAGCCGTGGAATGGCCGCTGACCGGGGCGCATCAGGCCGCGAACGCGGCAGCGGCAGCGGCCGTTGCCCGGGGGCTGGGAATTGAAATCGGCGCGATCGCGGCGGGACTGCGGAACTGTGTTTTGCCCGGAATGCGAATGAAAGTCGCCCGCATCGGCGGGATTGACTGGATCAACGACGCCTACAATGCCAGTCCCGGAAGTATGGCCGCGGCTTTGCACTGGCTGAAGGAGTTTGTTCAACCGCAAAACCTGGTGCTGGTGCTGGGAGATATGCTGGAACTCGGCGCAGCTTCGTTTCAACTGCATCAGCAAATCCTGGGGCAGGCGTTCGGACTGTTCCCGGACGCGGTTTTTGTTCTGACCGGGCCGGAATATGAACGGGCCGGGGTGGACCTGGCGCTGCCGTCCGGTTGCCGGTTTTGTAAAAATTCGGAAGCGGCACGCACTGTCCTGCAACCGTTCCTGCGTCCCGGACAGACCGTATTTCTGAAAGGTTCCCGGGGAATGAAGCTGGAAAAGGTGTGGCCGGATGAAGACGCTTAACGATTATGCTTTGCGCCTGACGGCCCTGCTCGAAGCGCAGGTCATTCCGAAAAATATTCCGGTTACCCGCGTCACCTGCGATTCGCGCCAAGTTAAACCGGGGACTCTGTTTTGCGCCATAGCCGGCAGGGTAAGCGACGGCCATGATTACATTAAAGCGGCAATAGTCAACGGAGCGGCGGGCATTATTCACGGTCAGGATTTGGCGGAATATATACCCGGCATCGCCTATCTGAAAGTGAAACAACCGTATCTGGCTTACTCCATGGCCTGCGAATTATGGTTCGGCCGCCCCGGAGAAAAATTACGGCTGCACGGGATAACCGGCACCAACGGCAAAACCACCACGGCGTTTCTGCTCGAACATATTTTTGCCGAAAACGGGCGGAAAACCGGTCTGATCACCACGGTCGAATGCCGCGACGGCAAAAGTATCGTTCCTTCCCGGCACACTACTCCGGATGCCTGGGAACTTCAGGATTTATTCCGGCGGATCGCGGCTAACGGCGCTCGCGACGCGGTGATGGAAGTCTCCAGTCACGGCCTGGACCAGTACCGGCCGGGCAGCGCGAAATTCCGTACCGTAGTCTTCACCAACCTGACCGGCGACCATCTCGATTATCACCGGGATATGGAAAATTATTTTACCGCCAAACGGCGTCTCTTTCTCGATTATCTCGCCGCAGACGGTACCGCGGTGATCAATATCGACGATGACTACGGCAGCAGACTCGCCGCCGCGCTGCAGCCGGGAAAAGTCGTCACTTACGGCCGGGCGAAAAGCGCGGCCTGCCGAATCGTCCGGCTGCTGCCGCGGCCCGCCGGCAGTGCTTTCGACCTGGAATTCGGCGGCAAAACTTTTCGGATCGATTCTCCCCTGATCGGGGAATACAATGCCGCCAATGCCGCCGCCGCGTTCAGCGCCGCCGCCGCGGCCGGGATTGACCGGGAAGCCGCGGCGGCGGCATTGAGCGGAAAAATCCGCATTCCCGGGCGGCTGGAAGGTTTCGGCGACGCTCGCGGGGTGAGTTATTTTGTTGATTACGCCCATACCGATGATGCGTTGCGCAATGTCCTGAGGACCCTGCGGAGCATCGCTCCGGCGCGGATTATCACGGTGTTCGGCTGCGGCGGCAACCGCGACCGCAGCAAACGCCCGCGTATGGGCCAGGCCGCCGCCGAATATTCCGATTTCGTTGTCATTACCAGCGACAACCCCCGGAAAGAAGACCCGCTGGGAATCATTGCTGAAATAAAAACCGGGCTGCCGGACAACTGCGGATTCATCATCGAACCCGACCGGGAAAAAGCGATAAAGAAAGCTTCCGGACTGGCGAGGGCCGGGGATATTATTCTGGTCGCCGGCAAAGGCCATGAAACGTATCAGGACATTGGCGGCCAATTATTTGATTTCGACGACCGGGAAATAATTGCCGCTATCTGCGGCAGCGGTCAGAAATAGCGGATGACGGATTTTTCACGGAGCTGCGCCACGTATTTATCGTAAGCCGCTTTGCGGCGTCTGGCTTCCATTTGTTCCTTGATTTGGGGGATCATTTGAGTGAAAGCCGCTTTGTTAGCCGCTTTCCGGCCGTTGATTCTGAGGAAATAAGTGCCTTCATCGGTTGCTATCGGCCCGACGATGGCCCCGGTTTTCCGGTCTTTTATCGCTTGGGCGAATTCGGGCCTGAGTTCAGGACATTCGATCCAGCCGAGATCGCCGCCCCGCATCGCCCCGGGACCGCTGGAATACAGTCTCACCATCCCGGTAAAAACGTTCGGATCGGTTTTTTTGAACGCTTCGCGCAGTTCCTTTTTGATGCGTTCCGCGTCTTGGTTGTCTTTGGCAATCAGCAGTAATTGCAGCCGTATTTGGGGGGGAGTGGAAAAATCCTTGATATGGACCTGATAATAATCGTGAATTTCCCGGGGAGTGAGATTGACAACCGTATAAATATAATTGGAAATCATGATTTGGGTGATTACTTTCGTCCGGGCTTTTTCCCGCAGTTCCTCCAGACTGGTGCCCGCTTCCCGGACTTTCTCGCGCAATTCCGAACGGTCGCGGCAACCATAATTCATTGCCAGTTCGTCAATCAGGTTTTCGACGTATTGCCGCGGCACTTCAAACGGTTTCCGGGCTTCATAATCGAGCAGAATTAATTTCCGGTCGACGATTTCATCGAGAATCTGGCGGCGCAGGCTCTGGATTTGGCGGAAAATATCTTTGCTCGAATAAACCGCATACAGCCGCGCTTCACTGTAAGAGCTTTCGTAAAGTACGTCCACTAAGGTGATCGGTTCGCCGTTGACCGAGGCCAGAACGGAATCCACTTCCGGCCCGGCGGGTTTTTCCAGTTTGTAGGAGGGCGGCGGTGCCTGTCCCCGCAAAGCGGCGCAACAGCAGATAACGCACCAGTAATTAAAAATTGTTTTTACCATCAGTTACCTCCGGCCGGATCGAGTTTACCGAGGGTCATCCGGGAAAAAATCAGGGGAATCCTGAACCAGACGACGATGAAGAGAGCCGCCGGCAGCCTGAAATGCGCCGGTAGCAGAATGAATATCAGCGCGGCGCCGAGCGCCCCGGCCAGAAAATGAACCGACAGCAGTTTGAAGCCGGCATCCGGATTTTGTTTGAACAGGCCGGCAATAATTATCCCGCTGCACAGAAAATTGACCCAGGCCAGGCCGGGGATAAAAGGGGCATGGTATTCCCGAAAATACGGAAGGCTCAGGAAAATGATTATAACTGCCGTAATTATTGCCGGGCGCTGCACTTTGAACCGGCTCAGAAACAGTCCCAGCGGCACTCCGCTTACCGCGGTCAGCATCACTCCGAAATTATAGTAAAACGTTCCTTCACTCCGGGCATACAAAGTCATCAGTATCATCATCAGCAGCATTGCCGCCAGGCCGTTTTCAAAAAGTCCCGCCGCGGCCTGCAACCGATGGCGGCGCAGAACGAGAAAACGCCCGAGATAATAAAATCCGGCCGCAGCCACCAGCACCAGCAGGCCAAGCGGTCCGGCATTCGGGGAAACGAATGCTTTCAGCAACTGGTCCTCGGTGCGTTCCGGATCCGGCCGGAGGATGACGGGAGTGGTTTTATGCGGAACGGAGTAAATGATGGCAAAGGTTCCCGGCGGAAACAGTCTGGTTTCCGCATCGTCCAGCTTATCCAGGCGTTTTTCCAGCAGCTTTAGATCCGCGGTCAGCGGCGCGTCGCTGAAGGCGTACATCAGGGCTTTGCCCGGCAGGGAAATCCGGTTTCGGAACAGTTTTCGCCAATTGTTCTGCGCATTGTTGACCAGCAGCAGGCTCGCGGGAACCGCCAGCACTCCGTTGGGATGCAGGTTCAGGCGGCAAAGTTTCAGCAGGGTATCGAAATTCAGGTAACAGCGGTCGGGATAAAGCCAGATGATAAGGTCGAATTTGGATCGGTTTTTCCGGAGATAATCGGCGAGGTCCGAATCGACTGCGCTCAGTTTTCGGGAAGGCGGCGGTGAAAAACACTGGAGGATAGTCAAAGGCGGAAGGTTCCGGTCCCCGGTTGCCAGGGTGACGCGGCGCACGTAGGGCAGGGCGCTCAGGAGAGTGGGAACATAGGAAAATCGCGGTCCTATCGCTAGGACGCGCAATTTCCTTTGGTCTAACTGCAGGCTGAGCGGTATTGCCGCGGTTTTATAAAGTCCGCAGTCATCCGGAATAATCTGCCGCATCCGGGTGTTGCTGAGCAGCAGGAAACGGGAAGGACGCCGGTCGGGGGTGGTTTGTGTCAGCAGACTTACCCGGCTGTAATGGGTCAGGTACGATTTGACGAGTTGCCAGTCCGGGCAGCGAACGGCAAAAAAATTGGCGTCGGCGTATTTTTCCAGCTGCAGCAGGGAAAGATTCACTGCGATCAGGAGGGCGGCGAAAGTCAGTAACCGGTAACGCAGCAAACGGACCGGTCTAAGGGTGAAAACCGCCAGGGCGACGCCCGGAATGAAGATATTGGCGGCACAGGTATAGACCAGCGGATTGGTCAGGACGTTGAACAGAGCCAGGGGATACAGGATTAGCCCGGCGATCAAGTAACCGATAGCGCCGAAAAACGCGGCATATTTCTGCAAAGGGGGGGAAACGGAATGTTTTACCGCGGCCAGGGTGATTCCTGAAAGCATTCCCAGTGGAAAACCGCCGGCCAGGGCGGTCAGCGCCAGATCGGCGTAACTGTTGACGGGGCGGACGGCAGTCAGCAGCTTGACCGCGATGATACTCAACAGGCCGGCGGAAGGGATGCTGAGCAGGGGAAACAGAAAATAGGGTTCGGAGGCCGGTTCGACGGGGGACAGCAAGACGCCGATCCCGGTCCAGAAAGCCAGGAAGAGCAGGAAGAAAACGGCGGAAAAAAACGGAAAAGCGCCGTCGGCGACCATTTCCCGGTAGAGCATCACCTGGGAAGCATACAAAATGATTCCGGCGAAAGCAAATAAAACGGTTTTAAATTTCAGATTCTGCATGGTAGCTTAATTTCAAAACTCTTTTAGAAAATTGATTTTCGGGGAAAGCAAGAACTTTTTACCTGTTCCGGGCGCGGGCGAGCGCGAGTTTTATGGCAGCGCGCATACTGCCGGTATTCGCGACGCCCTGCCAGGCGATTTCAAACGCCGTTCCATGATCGACGCTGGTCCGGATAATGGGCAGTCCGAGGGTGGAATTCACCCCGTAGCCGAACGCCAGTATTTTGAACGGAATATGTCCCTGATCGTGATACATCGCCAGAATTCCGTCATAACGGGTTCGCGTTTGGTCGATAAACAGGGTGTCCGACGGAAACGGCCCGTCAATCGTCATTCCGCCGGCGCGCAGTTTCTCCAGCGCCGGTTTGACCACGGTTTCATCCCGGCTGCCCATGAAACCGTTTTCACCCGCGTGGGGATCGAGCGCCGCCGCCGCCAGTTTCGGATGTTCAATCCCTTCCGCCCGGAGGGCGTCTTCCAGCAGCCGGGCGACTTCAATAATCCGTTTTTCGGTGATTTTGCGGGTTACCGCACTTAACGGAATATGAGTGGTTACGAATGCCACCCGCAGATCGTCGGCGGACTGCATCATCGCGAAACGCCGGCAGCCGCAAAGTTCCGCGATCAGTTCGGTATGTCCGGTGAACGGAACCCCCGCCAGATTGACCGAGGCCTTGTTCATCGGAGCAGTGACGACGGCGTCGGTTTTACCCGCCAGAGTGTCCCCCACCGCCGCGATCACTGCCGCGCGGGCGGCCGCTCCGCAGGCTGCATCCGCCTTGGCAACCGGTACCGCGGCGAATCGCAAATCACCGACGGCGTTTATTTTCAGTTTTGCGCCGGGTGCAAACCGCCGCCCGGCTTCACGGATAACGTCCGGACAGCCGTACAGAATGATTTCCGCCGACCAGTTAAGTTCCGGATTGGCGGCGGCTTTGACCGCTATTTCCGGCCCGATGCCCGCGGGATCGCCCATCGTCAGGGCTATGCGTATTTTTTCCATTTTTCAATCTCAGGCGTTCAATTACCAGACTTGTCCCTGCTTGGCGAAATATTTGGCGACATTCGGGATATAAGGCTTGATCAGTTTTTTTATGGCGACGGCGTATTCCCGGATTTCCCACTGGGCATGATCGCTGTCGCGCAATTCGAGGAAATGGAGCAGGTTGCCCAGGTTGACGGTACCCCAGAACGTAACCATCATATTCTGGGAAAGTACGCCGCGGGCCTGTTCCCGGCAGACGCCTTTCGCCAGCAGTTCTTCGTAAAGTTTGAGCGACGCGGCGTTATGATCGGAAATCAATCGGCGCAGCGCAGCGTCGTCGAAGTCGGGATTCTCCACCGAGGCCTGGCGGTTTTCTTTGGCCTGGCAGCGCAGTTTCGGCGGAGTATAGAATTCCAGGTCGATTTCGGTGTAACGGCGGGAAATTTCATTGTAACTCCAGGTGCGGTGGCGGTGCCATTGACCGCGTACGAACAGCGGACAGTGGATGCTGAACGTGAACACCAGATGTTCGAGCGGACTGGTGTGCCGGTTGGCGATCAGGTATTCGAGTAACGTGATATCGCGGTCATCCATCGTTTCCTTGAGTTTCCCGAAGGAAACACGGGCGGCGTTGACAATCGTGGTTTCGTCGCCGAGATGGTTTATCAGGCCGACCCAGCCCTGACCGCCGAGTACCATGACGTGATTCACCGGGGGGATGTTCAAATGCTGCATGTTGTTCACTCCGGGTTCAGATTGATCCTTGATTGCCGTAACATAACATAACGTAAGGTAATGTGGATTTGCGCGTATTTCAATTGCGGCGGAGAAAAAAGAGCGAAAAGGAAATTATCCGGATTTATGAAGCTTTTGTAATTTGCATAATGAAAGGGGCGGCAGTATCTTTACCGGAGAGCGGTTGGTCAGCTGAAGGCAAGTTGATTTATGAGCAAAAGAAAAAGTATCGGTCCGACCTACGCGTCCTATCCGGCGCGGAATCTGGGACTCTGGCTCGGAGATAAGACTTTCAAAGTAGTGGCGTCGGCCGTCTGTCTCCTGCTCTGGTGGGGCGTTTACTGGGTTTTGCTGGGCGTAGTCAATTTCAATAAGAACACCTTCATGGAAGGGGCGAAACAGACTACGGTCAATGAACTTTTCAAAGATGACCTCAGTTTGCTGGTATTGGGGATTTCGTCCGTGCTGGTTTGCGTATTGGTTTTCCGCAGCCGGATCGGCGACCGCCAGACCAGAAAGAAGAAGCGCTGAAATGGGAAGCATAACGGGAAAATTACGCTGGTTTGCGTCGGGAATGATAATTGCGGTTATCTTGTCAGCCTGCGTCCGGACGGTGGTCGACGATAACCCGAACAAACTGAAGGGCGGTTTCCACGACAAGGCTCTGCCCCGGAAGAATTATCCGGAACTTAAGGATTATTCCCTCGCGCTTTATCCGGTGGGAAATGACGGTGCCGTCATTCTGGACAAGAACGCCGCGGTCAAGCTGCGATTGAGGAATTGTGCCGCCAAGGAAGTCCGGATTGACGAATGGTATATGAATACCCCGGATAATGTCATTCTGTATTATCGTCCGTTCGATTTGCGGGTACGGCGCTTTGTTCCCGCGGAATGGACTAAAATCGTTCCGAAAACCGGTGACCGGGCTTTGCGTTTTGAATTGACCCTGATGCCTAAGAATTCCGTTCTGATTACCAAAGGACTCGATTTTATGAACAGCCTCAAACTGAAACCGGGTGAAAATAGCAAATTCCTGATGGTGGCGGAATTGAATTTACGGAGCGTCAAAGTCAGCAGCAGTATGTTTTCCATTGAAATGAAACCGAAGTAGTACAGGATAACGCTTGCGGGATAAATTTTAAATTTAAAAATAAGGAGAATTCGGATGAATTTTTTCAAATCAGGTCTCATCGTATCAAGTGCCATTGTCTTGCTGTGCGGCTGCAGTACGGTCAAGCAGCCTCCGAAAAACGAAGTAAAACCCAACCTTAGCAAAATCCAGCCGGCGGAAACGGAAGCGGCAAAAAAATTCGCTTCTTCCCAAGCTGAGAATTATTTCAAGGCTCTGAAAAACAACGATTATAAGGCATTCTGCAAAAGCAAGAAATTAAACCGGGAAGATTTCAAAAAATGGCACCGGTCGATAATTCAGGCTTGCGGCAAACTGGAATCGCAGGAATATATGGGCGCGGTCTCCAACCCTCTGATTATCCGCTACATGTGGAAATGGAATTTCAAAAAGGAAATAAAGGGCAAGGTTTCTGACCGGCAGGCGCTTTACAGTGTGTATGTGGTAAAAGACAAGAAAGAAAACAAATATATTTTGTTTGCCAGCGGTCTGCAATAGAGTAATTTTTCCCGAACAGCAGAATGCCTGGATGCCGGCTCGGTCAGAGCCGGCGTTTATTTTTCCAGCCGGCGGCTTTTTATGCTCAGTCGCTCAGAAACTGAAATCCGCTCGTCCGTAACGGCAAAAATCGGACATTCAATTTATTTTTGCCGGCGGCTCGTTAAAATTATCCGGCAAAAAAAATTTGCAGATATTGCCTTTCGGTTGTTTTTTTGGTAAACTTAGGGGAAAGTACTGATCGCGCGGTAATAGTTTTTGCTAACACGGATAAAGGAAATCTGGATGAAGGAACTGACTGAGAAACAACGGATCATTCTTGATTATATCGAAGATTTTATTGAAAATGAGGGGATGTCGCCGACGGTATATGAAATAGCTGATTTTTTCAATATCAAAACCTCGACAGTTTTTGCCCATTTACGCGCCCTGCAACGCAAAACCTACATCACTCGTACTTCAAAAGCCCGCAGCATCAGTATCCGGGGCTTCAGGAAAAAACCCGGACATCTGTCGTTTTTATTGCCGGTTCCTATATTAGGCCGGATCAACGCCGGTTCTCCGGCGGACAACCTGGAATTCAAGGAAGGCGAGATATTCGTCAATACCTCGATGCTGGCGGAAAAGGATGTTACCGACGCGTTTGCGTTGAAAATCCAAGGCCAGAGCATGCGCGACCTGGGGATATATGAGGACGACATCATTATCGTGGTACGGCGCGGGAGTCTCAAATCAGGTGATATAGTAGTGGCGCTGGTGGAGAACGAGACCACGGTAAAAAGTTATTTTCCGTTGCCCGGAGGA
This sequence comes from Victivallaceae bacterium, assembly GCA_028718375.1. GTDB lineage: Bacteria > Verrucomicrobiota > Lentisphaeria > Victivallales > Victivallaceae > JAHOYW01. Next base: position 15,293 of record JAQULZ010000032.1, read on the forward strand.
CGAGTCGAATTGCGTCCGGCGAATGCCGAATTCACTTCCCGGATTTATCCCGACCGCCAGGTGCAGATCCAGGGTAAAGTAGTCGGTTTACAGCGCGAATATTGATTAACGTTCAATAAAATCCTGTCTCGGCCTTCGGTGTTTTTCCCCGCCAACCGCATTTAGCCGCCGCTTGTTTCAATGCTCACAGAACGGAAACTGCGGCCATGAAAGTATCATCCGCAGTCAAATCCGCTTTATCTTCCCCCTGTAATAAGGGCGCAGGATTGGGAAACCGGCTTTTTTTGAAAAATCCGAAAAAAATTTGAAAATGCCGTTTGAAATGGTATCATAATATACGGGAACAGTTATATCAATATAAACCAGCAACCGGACGGGGAACTATGTTAAAAAAACTCACGCAATTTTTTTCCAGCGATATCGGTATTGATCTCGGGACCGCCAATTGTCTGGTTTTCGTGCGGGAAAAGGGTATTTGTATGTGTGATCCGTCGGTTGTCGCCATTAACGAAAATACTAAAGAAATCCTTGAGATCGGCAATGAGGCGAAACGCATGCTGGGGCGTACCCCGGGCAATATCCGCGCTGTCCGGCCGATGAAAGACGGCGTAATTGCCGACTTTGACATCAATGAGGAAATGTTGCGTTATTTCATCAAAAAAGCGGTAAGCATGATGCCGCGCCGGAAGCGGCTGCTGCCGCCGCGGGTACTGATTGCGGTGCCTTCGGGGATTACTGAAGTCGAGAACCGGGCGGTCAAGGACAATGCCAAACGGGCCGGAGCCAGCGAAGTTTTTCTTATTGAGGAGCCGATGGCGTCGGCGATCGGGGTTGGTTTGCCGATCGGCGAACCCGAGGGCAGCATGATTGTCGATATTGGCGGCGGCACTACTGAAGTTGCGGTCATTTCATTGTACGGGATCGTCGGATCCCGCAGCGTCCGGGTGGGCGGCGACGAACTCGATGCGGCGATCTGCCAGCATATGAAACGGGTCTATAACCTGATGGTAGGTGAAAGGACTTCCGAACGCATCAAGATCGAGATCGGCAGCGCTTATCCGGTCATTGAAGAAGAAACCATGGAAGTGAAGGGGCGGGATCTGGTTTCCGGCCTGCCCAAGACGGTTAAAATAACTGCCAGCGAAATCCGCAGTGCCCTGCAGGAGCCGATCGCCAGCATCGTCGAAGCCGTCCGCGGCACATTGGAACGCTGTCCGCCGGAATTGGCGGCCGACCTGATCGACCGCGGCATTATGTTGGCCGGCGGCGGTGCTTTGCTCCGGGGGCTGGACCGGTTGATTGTCGAGGAGACCGGGCTGCCGGTATTTGTGGCGGAAGACCCGCTCAAGGCGGTAGCTTTGGGAACCGGGGTCATGCTTCAGGATCTGGACACCATGATCCACGCCATGTCCTGACCGCCGTCACCCCAGGGAAGTGATGTAGAGCGTCCTGTACTTGACGAAATAGCCGATTCCTGACCAGATGGTAATTCCAGCGATCAGATACAGGAAGACGATCCATATCGCCCAGACGGATATGCCGTCTATTACGGCATTATGCAGATCGAACAGTCCGACCCAGGCCAGACCGCCGAGCGCCATCATAACCATTTGCAGGACGGTTTTGATTTTTCCCCAGATGTCGGCGGCGATTACGGTTTTTTTCTGGATGGCCAGCATCCGGAGTCCGGTGACCAGGAATTCGCGGGAAATAATCACCACCGCCACCCAGGAAGGCAGCAACTGGTATTCCACCAGAATCAGCATGATTCCCGCGACGAAAATCTTATCCGCCAGGGGATCCATCAGTTTGCCGAAATCCGTAACCTGATTCCATTTCCGGGCCAGGTAACCGTCGGCCAGGTCGGTGAATGCGGCGATCAGTGCCACCAGATAGGCGAGGACCCGCAGCAGATGTGAGGTATTGAACATTTTTATCGGGCCGTTAGCGTTGGCGGCGAGAATGATAAAAACGAAGATCAGGACAATTCTGGTCAGCGTAAGTACGTTCGGAACATTCATTTATGCCTTCCTGATTCAGTTTTAAGTTTAGCCGTCAATTCATATTCCGCCGCCCCTGTGATGACGCTACGGTAAATTTTTCCCGGCATTACCGTCCTGACTTTGGGTAATACCACGCAATTGTCAATTTCCGGAGCATCCATATAGCTTCTGCCGACGGCGCTGGAAGTCCCTGCAACATCAACAATAACATCAAATTCGCGTCCGACAAGTGATTTATTTTTTTTTAACGATATTTTTGCCTGAACACGCATTAATTCCGCGGCGCGTTCCGCGGCGACTGCCGCCGGCACCGGAGCGGAAAACCCGGCCGCCGGCGTACCGGGTTCGGGTGAATAGCTGAATACTCCCAACCGTTCGAACTCCTGTTCCAGGATAAAATCCCGGAGCAGTTTGAAATCGTCCGCGGTTTCGCCGGGCAGGCCGGTAATGAAAGTAGTGCGGATGGCCAGACCGGGGATATTCTGCCGCAGGCGTTTGAGCAGCTCGCGGGTGGCGGCGGCGGAAATCCGGCGGCGCATGCTGCTGAGCAGTTTATCGGAAATATGCTGGAGCGGCAGATCGATATAAGGCAGAATATGTTTTCCGGCGGCGATCAGTTCGATCAGTTCCGGCCGGAAATGGGCCGGATGGGTGTAAAGCAGCCGAATCCAGAAGTTTCCCTCGGGCTGATCCAGGGCGTGGAGCAAGGCGGACAGATCGTCCCGGCCGCCGCGGTCGCTGCCGAAAGCGGTAGTGTCCTGAGCCAGCAGCAGCAGTTCCGCCGCTCCATTGTTCCTGGCGGTTTCCGCTTCGGCGACGACCGAGCGCAAGGTCCGGCTGCGCAGCCGTCCGCGAATGTCGGGAATGGCGCAGTAGGAACAGCGGTTGTCGCAGCCGTCGGCAATTTTCAGATATGCGATATGCGGCAGGGTCAACTGAAGCCGCGGCAGATTTTCATCATAGAGGAATGACGGCGGGCTGGAATTGGGGCCGGGCAGCGGAGTATTGCCGGCGGTACGGGCGCGTTTTATCAGCCGGGCGATCCGGGGAATGTCATCGACCCCCGCCCAGAGGTCTACCGCCGGGAACTGTTTCCGGAAATCGCCGGAACGGTCCCAGTGAATAAGGCAGCCGGTAACGATAATCCGGCGTCGGCGGGGAGATTTCCGCTTCCATGATGCGGCTTCTTCCAGGGCGGCGGCGGTTTCGGCGCGGGCCGGAGGAATGAAAGCGCAGGTGTTGATGAGATAAATGTCAGCCTGGCGCGGGTCCAGGCTCAGCCGAAAACCGTTGCTGAGCAGAATTCCGGTCATCACTTCGGTATCGACGAGATTTTTGGGGCAGCCCAGACTCACTACGAAGACGATACCTTCGAATCTGGAGGATTTGGATTCGGTTTTTTTTCTCGCCGGCATATTTCAGGACTTCGGTAAGCTGGAGCGGTTCAGAATGAAATCAATTGTGGCGTCATCCGGAGCGGCGATTGCGAAACCGCGCAGTTTCCAGCGGTTCGGGCTGCCGGGTTTCAGATCGAAGAGGTCATTGTCAATGCGGTCGGAAAGGTAATTGCCGGTTTGGCTGCGGACGACCATAGCCGAATGCTGCAGGATGGCCAGTGAACCGGCTATATCCCACAGATTTAACGAGGCGACGTAAGCCAATATTTTGCCGATGAACAGATTATAAAATGAAGCCACACAGCCGCTCCAGGCAAACACCTGATTGGACATCGTGAAAACGGCATGTTTGGCGCTGTGCTGCGAAATGCTGATGATCCCGTCGGGGGTAAGCGGATGGAATTTGAAGCTGAAATCTTCCAGTTTTCCATTGCCCCGCATATCGGCGCAGCGCCGTACCCGGTCATGATCGGTAAAGAGACAGTCGTTCTGGGGCGGCAGATAAATTGCGCCGGCTTTGATTATCCCCTTTTCCATCAGGGCGACGGAAATCCCCCAGGCCGGCAGGTGGGCGGAGTAAGGCGCGGTGCCGTCAATCGGATCGACTATCCAGGCGGTGCCGGTCAGGGCGTTTTGAATATAGGTTTCGGAACGGGATGTGACGGTTTCCTCGCCGATCAGGTAACTGCCTTTATCGGGGCGGTCGAATTCCGCCGCCAGCCGGGCTTCGATGGCCTGGTCGGCGGCGGTGACGATCGACTGGTCCGCTTTCAGTTCAATCGGCGGATCGGCGTAATATTCCAACGCGATTTCCCCGCATTCCCGCAACAGCGGCAGTAATTTTGGGATATCCCAGGTTTTCATTGCTTTCAGGAAGTGATACCAATTCGCTCTCATTCATAGACATTTCGATGGTTCTTTTGAGCCGATTTTTGCCATAAATCCTCGCGCGATACTCTGTATCGCTCTGCGGTTTATAACCAAAATCCGTCTCAAAATCCGCCATCGCCATTATCTATGACTGATCGCTCATTAGTATGAGTTTCAGATTTAAGCGAAATATAAGACTACTTCCTGACGCGGGGTTTTTCAAGCCGGAAATCAGCAATAGCAGTGAGATAATGCTTCCGGTTGCTGTCCGGGCCGGAGCGGGGTCAGGATGAAATTGAACCGGAAAACCCCTGATTTCAGTCTATATTTGTCCATGGTGTCGGTGCCGCAGGAACGGGTGCCCAACCCGCGCTGCGCGTAATCCAGGTACAGATACACACCGCCTTCCGGTTTCAATTCGTTGGTGTGCCGGGCGGCATACAACTGCTGCGCCGAAAACCGGGATACCGTGAACTGCATTTTTTCCGGCGCGACGACCAGCAGGCCGTTACCGTTAAGGTCGCGCAGCGCCACCCAGCTTACCCGGCAGCGGGCCCCGTTTTCCTGAGGCAGGATGTACGGGACGTACATGCCGTCGACGCTGTTTTCAAAGCGGTCGAACCAGACTCCGGCTTGCCGGTCGCAGTAATTTTCATCCGGTCCCAGCCCGAAATATTCGACCCGGTTGAACCGTTCCGGCAGAGTCAGTACCACTCCCAGCCGCGGCAGATCGTTCAGTTCGTCCGGTACTTTGAAAGTGTTTTTTACCAGCACCGCGCGGCCGGGCAGGGGGCGGTAAGCCTGGTCGTGAACGATAGCGGCGGGGCGGCATTTAACAAGCTGCCGTACCAGCAGGCAGCCGTTTTCAAACCGGTCCGATTCCACTGCCGGGCGGCTTTGATCCAGACCCTGCTTCAGCCAGATGTTCAGGATTCGGGAATCATCGGTGCCGCTCCAGTTTTTGATGCCGTCGTTATCGATCGGGGCGCGCCAGACGGAAGTGTTGAGCGCTCCGGCCGAATCCAGAATTCCGTTAAGCTGCAGGACGTTTGCGAACGTGGAGTTTTTATCGAGCTCGAACGGCTCCGGGTTGTCCCGGCCGGGTATCATCAAGGCCCGGAACGGCATTTCGAACTGTTCCCAGGCGATTTCGTGTCCGGCCTGAGCCCAGACGGCGGCTTCAGTCCGCCGGAAGGAAAGCCGCAGGTAGCAAACTTGCCCCGGTTTCAGCTCGATTTCGCCGAAATCCAGTTTGAATTCCTGTTTATGGCGCGGAGCGAGCGCGGGTACCGGCAGTTTGCCGTGTTGAATGACCTTCCCATCCGCTTTCAGTTCCCAGTTCATTTCCAGGTAACTCAGATCGATGAAATAATGTTTGTTGAACAGTTCAAAACGCCCCCGGGCCGGATCGACCGCGGTCACCGCCAGCGGCTGCGCCAGTTTTTTGTATTCGAACATGGCCGGATGGGGGGTGCGGTCCGGCCATACCAGGCCGTCGGCGCAAAAGTTGGCGTCGTTCGGCTCATCGCCGAAATCGCCGCCATAGGCCCAATACGGCGTGCCGTTTTTATCGGTTTGCCGGATGCCGTGATCGATCCATTCCCAAACGAAACCGCCCTGCAGGCCGGGATAGTTTTCGAAAATTTCGAAATATTCCTTCAAATTGCCGTTGCTGTTGCCCATGGAGTGGGAATATTCAGACAGGATTAACGGCCGCGGGTCGTCCTGATTCCGCACCCAGTCGACACAGGATTCGACGGAAACGTACATCGGAGCGATATAATCAGTCAGGGCCAAGTTTTTTCCCGATTCTTTTCCGGAAAAGCCGCAGTACGACGCGCGTTCGTAATGCACCGTGCGGGAGGGATCGAAATACCGGATCCAGCCGGCCATGGCGGCATGGTTTTCGCCGCAGCCGGATTCGTTGCCCAGCGACCAGGCATAAATGCAGGGATGATTCTTGTCGCGTTCCACCATCCGGACGGCGCGGTCGATAAAGGCGGCCGACCATTGCGGACTGCTGCAGAAATCATTATGAAAGCCATGATGTTCGAGGTTGGCTTCATCAATGACATAGAACCCGTATTCGTCGCACAGGTCGTAAAATTCCGGAGCATTGGGATAGTGGGAAGTCCGGATCGCGTTGAAATTGAATTGCTTCATCAATTCCAGGTCGCGCCGCATGAGTTCAATTCCGACGGCTTTGCCGCGGGTGTCGTCGTGATCGTGACGGTTGACGCCGTTGATCAGGATGTCCTGGCCGTTGACCAGCAACCGGCGGTTTTTTGTTTCGATTTTCCGGAAGCCGATTTTCAGTCCGGTAACATCGGCGATCTGACCGTCCGGGGCCGTCAGCGCAACGGTCAACGTGTAAAGCTTCGGGGCTTCGGCGCTCCACGGTTCGGGAGTCGGAACCGCCAGGGTAATTTCTCCTTTGGTGCGCTGCGGATCATTTGAACAGGAATAACCCAGCTTATCGCCGCCTTTGACATCGGCTTCCGCCGGAGCCGCAAAAAAAAAAACCGCCTGTCCGTCCGGGGCGTAGAGCCGGCACTGGTATTTCCAGTTTTCCGGGGGGGCGGCCAGGCAACCGTGAAATTTGATCTTGAGCAGGCCGTCGCGGTAATCGTCATCGAG
>JAQULZ010000033.1 GCA_028718375.1 Victivallaceae bacterium
AGGCATATTGTTAACGAGCTGAATATTCTGTTTGTGAAAGCATTGGGATATAAATCAAAAAATGATTTTTTCGAAGAATTTTGGTTTATTATTAATTCCAGGACTTGAATGGAAACATATCTGGCGGTGTCGTCTAACCGCGGAAGAATTTAATTTTTTTGCCAATAAAAATATAAAAGAGTTGATTTTTCGTTAGGATGATATATAATTAGCGGATAGTCTCAGTGCAATGAAGCCCGTGAAAGTCGGGAACTGTCGCGCAACTGTGAGCGGTGCTGTACCGTAAGTCAGATCTTGTACTGAATGGTCCGATGTGCGCGCAACACAAAAAAGGAGGCAGAAAATGTCTGCCAGAAAAAATTCCCTTTGCCGTATGGCTGCAACCCGTTTGTCCTGCCGGAAGTTCAGACTCGTTATTCCGTTATTTTTATGGTTGTCCTGTTGCCTGACGTTTTCCGTCCGGGGCGAAACCGGAAAATCCGCGGTGAGAATAGTTTCCTTATCGCCCTGTCTTACCGAAATTATTTTCAAACTCGGGAAGGGCGGTGCCATGGTTGGCCGGTCTACGGCTTGCGATTATCCTGGAGAAGTTGAAAATATTCCTGTCGCCGGCCGATTCGGAGTGCCGTTTCTGGAGAAGCTTCTCGTCCGGAAAGTGGATGTAGTAGTCGCTTCTTCGCTGGTGGACCGTTCCATGAAAGACAAAATTCAGTCCATGGGCGTTAAATTCCGGTTGCTTCCGACTGAAAGCATTAATGATTATTTTAACGCCGTCAAACGTCTGGGCGAAATATTGGGCTGTGAAGACCGGGCTGAAGCGGAGATCGACCGGGTAAGGAAAGGCCTGGCCAAATACCGGGATGAGCTGGGCAGGCTTCCGGAACGCGGGCGGCCTTCGGTTTATCTGGAAGTCTGGAACCATCCCATGATGACCGTCGGCAAAAAGTCGTTCATCAATGATTACATTACTTATGCGGGGGGACGGAACATCGCCGGCGCGGTTGACCGGGGATATTTTGCCTGTTCGGCGGAACTGGTGCTTACGTCCAGGCCGCAGGTCATAATCGCTCCGTCAATGGGGAAGAACCGGGCCGGAGAGATCAGGGAACGGAATTGCTGGGCGGATATACCGGCGGTCAAAAACAACCGGATTTATGTCAATCTTAACAGCAATCTTATTTTCCGGCTCGGGCCGCGAATACTTGAAAGTATTGAGTTACTCAGGAAATGCATCCGGAATCCGGATGAAAAAATACAAAACGACCGTAAAACAGGAAAATCCGAAAATGTTTAATAGAAAAAATAAGGCAATTCGTACTCAATTCACACTTGTAGAATTACTCGTCGTGATCGCAATCATCGCGATTCTGGCCGGCCTGCTGCTGGGCAGCCTGAGCCGCAGCCGGGAAATCAGCAAGCGTACCTATTGCTCCGGCAACCTGAAACAGCTTGGGCTTGCCAATCATCAGTATGCGATAACCTATGAAGCATATTGTCCGGGACGTTCGGGTGGTTATTATACTGGCCAGCACTGGCAGGGGAATCGTTCAGACAGCAGTGCCCCATGGGATCCGGCCGAGGGGCTGTTGGTAGAATATCTCGGGAAAACGGGGGGGATAAAAATGTGTCCATCTTCGGCCATGCTTATTACCGTGAGTACCAGCAACACTAAAAATCTTGGATCCGGGGGGTACGGGTATAATTTCAGCGGAGTCGGCAGCCTCGGATATATTAAGGGCTATGGGAACTGGGAAAGCGGCATGAAACCCGAAAAAATAGAAGACCCCTCGAACTGTCTGATGTTCGGCGACGTGGCGCATTTATATAACGGCGAATTGGTTGAGGCGGATGAACTGATGCCCCCTTATATGCTTTACGGTGCGACGGATCTTGCCAAGTTGAAAACCAAAAAACCGACGGATGACGTCAATGTCGCCAAACTCCATTTCCGGCATGCCGGGACGGTTAATGTAATTTGGACCGACGGTCATATGACTTCCGAAAAGATGGCGTTTTCCGGAGTGGACGGAGATGACCTGGAACGGGCTGACTTGAATCTCGGTTTTTTCGGTCCTGCGGACAACAGCTTATACGATCCCTGGAAAGATGATATTCCGGAGGAATAATCGAGGAGGATTTTTGTTATGGTGAAGATGAGAAGGACTTTTCAGAATATCGGCCGGGAAATCGCCGGTAAACGGGAAATGGAAAAAGTCCGGGAAAACCGGAGGAAACGCGGTTTCCGGTTATTGAAAATCGGTTTGTCGCTGCTCGGGATGGTCATAATAGCCTTTATCGTCGGGGTCAATCTTATCGGAAAGAAGCGGCCGCCGGTCAGTTCCGTCCGGAGCAAGTGGCTCGAACTGAAGCCGGGTTCAGAAGAATATACCTCTGTTACCCGTCTGGTTACGGAAATAACCGAAACCATGCAAGGTCAAGGACCGGACGGACTCGTGAAGCTCTGGAGTCGCCGCATGCCTCCCGAACACTTTTCCGATTGTAAAGACACGATGCGCATGTATAAAGGCGCCGGTCTGAATATTCAATCCATACGCAAAAAAACCGATGCACCCGGGAAATTCCGGGTTATCTGCAAGTCTTCGGCTAACGGGCACCGGCTTAAAATCTCCTTTCGCCTGGAAGACGGCGCGTTCAGATTAACCGGTGCGGATATGGTTCCGTGATCCGGGCCGGGAGTTTACCGAGTATGAAGATGAACAATCCGATCAGATATAAAAGTCCCGAATTCTTTTTTCAGAACCGGGATTGTCCGTATTTCCCGTGCCATACTTCGGAAACCGCGGAATTTAACTGTAAATTCTGTTATTGTCCGCTCTTTTTCATGAAGAATTGCGGCGGGAGCTACACCCTGCTGGACGGGAAGAAGAATTGCTGCGGCTGCGATTTTCCCCACCGGCCGGAAAACTTGCAACTGATAATTGAAAAACTTGCCGGAATGATGAAGCAATTGGGAGCCGGTTATGAAATATGAAGCTGGCGCCCGAAAACGGGGTTGGAGTCTGATTTTCTTTTTTACCCCGCTATTGTTGTTTACCGCTTCAGGCGCGGCGGGAAACAGGCTCTGCCCGGAGGTGAACGGGAATTGCCTGTGGATTTCATACGGGGAGTTGATTAAAGAACCGGACGGTTCCGTCATTTTGCCGTTGAAAATCAATTACGGGGAGATTTCCGGGGAGCCGGGGAAGGCGGCGGAACTGGAAAATGTCCGGGTTGTCTGCACTTCCGGCAAGAAAGCCGGTAAGCGGAATTTACGGTGGTATGAACTTCCGGCGGCGCTAAAGGACGGAACCTGGCAAACCGAAGTTCGTTCAGCTTGCAACGGCTGTTTCACGGTCAGGGCCGAAGCGCGCCGGAAGATCGGTAACCGGGTCTGCTTTTATTCCGCGCAGACTTCCTTGGTTCTTTTTGCCCGCGGCCCGGCGGGGAATAAAAATTCCCGTCCTGAAGTTCCGGTAAAAATTCAATGTCCGTTGCAGATTTCCTTCCTGCCCCGTTTTGATTACTGGCCGCAAACCGGGGCTGCCGTTACAGTGAGGGTGGCATTTGCCGGGCGTCCCGTCCCATCCGGTTCGGTATGCGTGTATGATGAAAATTTTCCCCCGGCGGCGATAATGACCGGAGCCAAGGGCGAATGCAGGTATGTTCCGGCCGATGACCGGAAACTGAACCGTAAGGGCAAAACTGCGTTCAAACACTTGACGGCGGCGGCGGAATACCGGGACGGAACTGACCGTTATATCGTTTCCTGTACCCGGATTCTGCACCGCTCGAGATTTGCCAACCGGCGGATGGCGCCGGGGATCATGATTTTCGGCGGGTGCGCGGCCGGTTTTCTGGCGGTAATTATCGGAATGAGGAGCAGAGCCCGGATATGAAACTCCACTGGATACGTTTTTGGGTTCAGGCCGGATCTTTTTTCCTGCTGACTTACGGCGGCCGCCTGGGATTGAAACTGGGACATTGTCTGCCCTGCTTTTCCTGCCCTTATGTAAGCGGCTGCGCCGGCCATTGTTACCTGATGGCGTTGCAGGGGCCTTTCTGGGGAACGCAGGTTTCGCTCGCCGCGCTGGGAGAAAAATACTGCCTGTCGGCTTTGGGAATGTTCGCCGGGTTTGCGCTGTTGACCGTAATTTTTTCCAAGACCTGGTGCGGCTGGATATGTCCTTTCGGAACGCTTCAGGACTGGATCGGCTCGCTGAGAAGAAAACTCGGCATCAGAGAAGCGGAATTTTCCTGGAAGCTGACGGACCGGCTGAAACCGGTCAAATATCTGCTTTTGTTTTTCCTGCTGCTGATTCCCCTGCTGATCGGCAATGCGGGGCTCCATTCGGATTTCGAGCTTCCGTTCTGCCAGCTTTGCCCGGCGAAACCTCTGATGCCCGTATTCGCGGGCAAATTCACCTATTTTTTGCTGGATCTCACCAACCCTGTAACCGTTGTCATGGGGATTATTTCTCTTTCCCTGACCGCCTTTTTCCTGGTAGGGATGTTTTTCAGGGATCGTTTTTTCTGTCTGTTCTGCCCCTTGCTGGCTCTGATGAGCCTGTTCGACCGGGTCGGCCTGATCCGTTTCAGAAAAAAAGTTGACGCCTGTCTCGGCTGCGGCAACTGCCGCCGGGTTTGTCCCGTCGAAGTACGGGAAGTACATGATGAAAAGGAAAAAGCGGATGTGCTTCAACCCGAGTGCATTTCCTGTTTCAGGTGTGTGGAGGCCTGCCCGCAGGACAATGCTTTATCGGTCCGGTGGCTTAACCGGAGTTTGTTCTCGTCTGCACGGGAACGGGCGGGAAAACTGGTTGAAAAAGGTAAACTGCCATGAATATCGAAACTGAGAACCGGAAGTTGCGGACGGAATATGATGCCGAGCTTGCTTCGCTTCGCGGCCGGGATGATTATTCCGGGGAACTGGAATATTTTCTGCAGGTGCTGGCCGGCGGCGGCCGGAATACGGGAAAACCGTTTGCCGGACTGGCCTGCGTTCAGGTGCCGCTTGAACTTTTCGACGCCTTCGGATTTCAGCCGTTCCGAATGCGCTGCGGTTCGCCGGCCATGTGCCGGCCGGCGGGCGATCTGCCGGCGCTGGCCTGTCCCGTCATTAAATCATGCGCCGGATACTTCAAATGCGGGGAAGCGCCGGAAAAAACCTGTTCGCTGAGCGTATTTCCGACCACTTGCGACTGGACGGTAAAACTGCCGGAACTGCTGCAACTTAAAACGGATGAAGTTCATTTCATGGAGCTGCCGCATCTCCGGAAACATGAACGGGGGCTTAAAAGATGGCTGGAAGAGGTATACGAACTGAAAAAACTCCTTGAAGAAAAATCCGGGAAAAAATTTTCGCGACGCCGGCTTTTGGCTTCGATAAGTAAATATGCGCAGGCCTGGGGCACTTTGGGACGGTTGATCGAGGCGAGACGGCAGCGCAAAATTTCCGGCGTCTGGTTTGTGGTGATCGCCAATGCTTTTCTGCAGGACACCGTCGAATCCTGGACGGAAAAAGTTGCCGCCCTGCTCGATAATTATACCCGTCCCCGGATTTCAGGCCATCCCGGTGTTTTTCTGGCCGGTTCCCCGATCTCCTTTCCCAATCTGAAAATCATGCGCCTGCTGGAAAACGCCGGCATGGAAGTCGTCGCCGATGAACTCTGTACCTCGGAACGGGTTCTGGCCGGCGTTCCGGTATGCGACGATTTTTCCGAATCCGGCCTGCTTCGGGCGTTGGCCGAAAAGTACCAGTCGGCCTGTCATTGTCCGACTTTTGCCGACAATGACCGGAGAGTGAAAAATGTCCTGGATACAATGCGCACCCACAGGCTGAAAGGAATTGTTTATCATCTGCTCAAAGGCTGCCATCCGTATGATATTGAAAGTCTGCAATTCGAAAAGGAAATCAGAAAAAACGGTTTTCATTTCATAAAGATCGAAACGGATTATTCGCCGGAGGACGAAAAACAGATACTTGTCCGGCTCGAGGCGTTCAGGGAGTTGCTTTGACAACATAAAGGAAAGTGAAAAAAATGAAAAAAGGCGGATGCAACGCCTCCGGGGTCCAGCGGCGGAACACGCTGGTCGCCTGACCACTGAAATTTGTTTAGTGGTCAGGCGAAAGTAAGCCGTTTGCGGCGCATTTCTTATCAAAAAATACCATTCTCGAAAAGCGATATTTTCAAAAAAAACGAAGTGGTTTTTTTTGAAAATGCTGAGCGTTCGAGCTGGATTCGGACACATAACGTTACTTTATTGCCACTTTCTTGTCAAGGCGGAGGCGATGCCTCATTTACAGTTCGGCATAAAGCCGCTCCTTACAGTCGCTGTTTATACGATTTTGGCCGTTGACAAAAAAGCAGCGATAAAGTGAAACGGGCAGTGTTCTGAAAAACAAAAAGGCTTTTATTTTTCAGTCGGCAGAATGAGGAAAACGGAAATAAATTTTGCCGGACCTCACATAAAAGTAAAGGGTAAAATATGATAACAGTTGGAATTGACGTTGGCACGGCGGCGGTAAAAATAGTATTTGCCGATCAACTCGAATTGCTCTGGAAGCGGACGCTTCCGTCCACCAGTGCGAATCCGGACGCCTGTGTCCGGCTCTTTGAATCCGGGTTGGCGGAGCTGGCGTTGCGGGAAGAGGATATCGGCGGGATGGCGGCCACCGGATACGGTTCGCATCTGGTCGGACGCGCCGGCAAACGGGTGAATGAAATTTCTGCCAATGCCATGGGGGTCTGGCTGCTGAGCGGCCGGAAGGCCGGGACGGTGATCAATGTCGGCGGCCAGGATGTCAAGGTCATCAAGTTCTCGGAGACCGGCAAAGCGACGGATTTTAAAATGAATGACAAGTGCGCGGCCGGAACCGGCCGGTTTTTCGAAATGGCGGAACGGATATTGAATGTCCCGTTGAGCGAATTCGGCGCTTTGGGATTGTTAAGTGTATCCCCCCTGCGGATCAACAATACCTGTGCGGTTTTCGCCGAGACCGAACTGGTTTCCCTGATTGCCGAGGGGAAAAATAAAAATGACATTATCGCCGCTCTTAACCGCTCGATTGCTGAACGGATCGCCGCTCTGGCGAGCGGCCTGGAACTGGAAGATGAAGTCTATCTTGACGGCGGCCCGGCTCTGAACAACGGTCTGCGGACGGCGATTGCCGATGAATTGATGCGGGAGGTCAAAGTGCTGCCGCATCCGCAATTTACGGCGGCGTTCGGAGCAACGGCGCTCCTGACGCAACAAAAATAAATTACAACATAGTCCAGAACTTGTTCTGGACTATGTACCTTGTTGAATAAATGGAAAACCAGGTTAAAATATGATATGAACAATCGATCCAGCAATTTCAGCAGTTTCTGCATCGCCGGGAGCAGTTCCGGAGACGGCAAAACGACAGTCGCTGTCGCGTTGCTCAGGGCGCTCTACCGGCGCGGCCTGAGTGTACAGCCGTTTAAATGCGGGCCGGATTACATCGATCCGACTTTTCACCGGATTGCCTGTAAGCGTCAGGGACGCAATCTCGATGCCTGGATGATGGGGCCGGAAGCGGTGCGGGTTGCTTTCGCTAACGCCTGCGTCGACGCCGATTGCGCGGTAGTCGAGGGGGTTATGGGATTGTTTGACGGTGCCGCGCCTGATGCTTTGGAAGGCAGCACTGCCCAAATTGCCGCCCTGGTCAATTCCGGAATAATTCTTACGGTCAATGCGCGCGGCCTGGGCGGCAGTATCGCCGCCCTGGTCAAGGGGTATGCCGAATTCGACCGGAATACCCGGATCATCGGGGTTATCGCCAACCAGGTCGGCTCGGAAAAACACGCCGCACTTTTGGCGGCGGCGTTGCGGGCGGCCGATCTGCCCCCGCTGCTGGGGTTTCTGCCGCGCAACGCGGCCTGGGAATTGCCGGAAAGGCATTTGGGACTGGTGCCGTTTACTGAAAATGTAAAAGACGCCGCCTGGTTTGACGGCCTGGCCGATGCTGCCGAGCAATATTTCAATATTGACCTGATATTGCGTCTGAGCCGGGTATCAAAACCCGCCGGAATCGAATTCCCGGTTCGGAACCGCCCCAAATTCAGCATGGGCCTGGCGATGGACCAGGCGTTTCATTTTTATTATCCGGATAATCTGGAGCTGCTGGAGCGGCGCGGTTTCGAACTGGTCCCGTTTTCGCCGCTGACGGCGAAGGCGCTGCCGGAAAACTGCGCGGCCTTATATGTCGGGGGCGGATTCCCGGAAGAATTTGCCGCCGGACTGGCGGCGAATATCCCGCTGCGCCGGGCGGTAAAGGCGTTCAGCGGGACGATCCTGGCGGAATGCGGCGGCTACATGTATTTGTCGGAAGCGCTGAACGGTCATGAAATGTGCGGCGCGATCCCGGCCCGGACGGTCATGGGCGGTTCCCTCCGGGCGCTGGGCTACCGCCGGGCGGAAACCCGGCAAGATTCCTTTCTCGGGCCGGCCGGCGTCCTGGTACGGGGGCATGAATTCCACTGGTCGGACATTGATGAGAGCAATCTGCCTCCGGCATGGCATTGCGCCCGGGCGGACGGAAGTCCCGTCGGCGATTGCGGGTTCGGGTCGAAAAATATTATCGCCGGTTATATTCATATCCATTTCGCGTCCAATCCTGAAATAGCGGACAACTGGTATGATTATATCGAACAGGAGAACAAGAGAAGATGCTGAATTCCGGACATGGCGGCAATTTGAGCGCGTTAGCCGCGCGGGCCGGGTGCGCCCCCGGACAAATCCTCGATTTCAGTTCCAGCATAAATCCGCTCGGGCCGCCGGAATTTCTCCGGGGCGCGGTCAGCCGCGCCCTGGAAAACATCGGACATTATCCGGATCCGGCGGCGGAACGGCTTATTGCGGTTGCGGCGGAAATTTTAGGCGTCGATACCCGGAATATTGCGGCCGGCAACGGGGCGGAACAGCTTATTTACGCCATTCCGCGGGCGTTCGGGCTGAAAAGAGCCCTGATCGCGGTTCCGGCCTATATCGATTATGAAAACAGCTGCCGTCTTGCCGGGCTCGAGGTAAAATATGCTTATCTGGAGGAGGCGGACGATTTCGCGCCGGTCGGCGCCAAACTCGACGGCGCAATCGAAAACGGGATGCTGGTGTTCATCGGTCATCCGGGCAATCCGGCCGGTACGGCGCTGCCCCGGCAAGCGCTGCTTGAACTGGCCGCCGGCCATCCCGGAGCGGTGTTCGTCATCGACGAAGCGTTCGCGGATTTCTGCGGCCCGGCGTTTTCCCTGCTCCCCGATATTCGGCCGAATATGGTCATTCTGCGTTCGTTGACCAAGTTTTACGCCATTCCCGGCCTGCGGCTCGGGCTGGCGTTTGCTTCCGAAACCGGCGCCGCTCTTATTCGCCGTCAACTGCCTCCCTGGTCGGTCAATGCGATTGCCCAGGAAACCGGAATGGAAATCCTGACCGCTTCCGGCGACTACGCGCGGGAAACGATTGCCGGGATCGCTGAGCTCCGGCGGGATTTTGCCGGCCGGCTGGCGGCGCTCGGGCTGAAGGTTTTCCCCGGCGTCGCCAATTATCTGCTGGCGAAGCTCCCGGCGGAACCGGCGGCGGTTTACGACCGGTTGCTGAAAGAATACCATATCGCGGTGCGCGACTGCGGCAATTTCGCCGGTTTGAGCTCCCGCTTCTTCCGGGCGGCGGTAAAAGCTCAGGACGAAAACGATTATTTCAGCGCTTCCCTGAAGCAGGTATTGACCGCCGGTGCTTCCGGCGGAAGTTTTTATTTCAGACGCCGGAAGAAAACGCCGGCCTTGATGATTCAGGGAACCTGTTCCAATGCCGGGAAAAGTGTGCTTGCCGCTGCATTTTGCCGGATGCTGCTCCAGGACGGCTACCGCGTCGCGCCGTTCAAATCCCAGAATATGGCGCTTAATTCCTATGTCACCCCGGCCGGCGGGGAGATCGGCCGGGCTCAGGCCGTCCAGGCCCAGGCCTGCCGTCTGCCTCCGGACGTCAGGATGAATCCGGTGCTGCTCAAACCGTCCAGCGATACCGGCTGCCAGGTGATTGTCATGGGTAAACCCGCGGCGAATATGGAAGCGCAGCAGTATTTTTCCTGCAAGCGGGATTTATTTCCGCAAGTGCGGAAAGCCTATGATGCGCTGGCCGCGGAGCATGAGGTGATTATTCTCGAAGGCGCGGGCAGTCCCGGCGAAGTCAATCTGAAAAAACATGACATCGTGAATATGAATATGGCGCGTTACGCTCAAAGCCCGGTATTGCTGACCGGGGATATCGACCGGGGCGGCGTTTATGCCGCCTTTATCGGCACGCTGGAAACGTTTTTACCCTGGGAGCGGGAATTGCTGAAGGGATTTCTGGTGAACAAGTTTCGCGGCGACGCAACTCTGCTCCGGGACGCCCATGAATATGTTGAAAATTTTACCGGTCGCCCGGTACTGGGCGTGATTCCGTATTTGCCGGATCTGGGTATTCCGGAAGAAGATTCCGTTGCGTTCGCGTTGACGCGCGCCGGCGGAAAATTTGCCGTGACGCTGGACATCGCGCTGATCGAATTGCAGCATATTTCGAATTTTACCGATTTTGCGCCGCTGGAAATCGAGCCGGACGTGAGCCTCAGGAAAGTGCGTCACCTCCGCGATCTGGGCGATCCCGACGTGATAATCCTGCCCGGCAGCAAAAACGTCATCGGCGATCTGAGTTCACTCCGGGAACGCGGGATGGCGGATGCGATCGTAGAAAAAGTGATGAAGGACGGCGTCTGGTTGATCGGTATTTGCGGAGGACTGCAGATGGCCGGAGCCGTAATCCGGGACCCGTGGCATCTGGAATCGCGGCAGTCGGTTGTCAACGGTCTGAATCTGCTGCCGCTGACCACCGTCCTGGAAAAAGATAAATGCCTGAGTCAGACGCAGGCGGTGTTCTGCGCTTCCGGCGAGCAGGTGAGGGGGTATGAAATCCATCACGGTCAGACCGCTTACGATTCCGAGCGGTTGGTGAGCATGCGTTCAACCACGGGGGACGCGGTCGGGTTTGCCGCGGAACGGATCTGGCTGACCTATCTGCACGGGATATTTGACGAAGATGGATTCCGGCGCAAATTCATCGATATGATCCGCGCTGAACGCAGACTTGAACCGCTGGAAAAGATCCAGGTTTCATATGATATTGACGAGGCGCTCAACCGTTTGGCGGCTCGGGTCAGGGAAAACGTCGCCATGGATAAAATTTACCGGATTATGGGGTTGAAATAGTTATGGAACTGGCTGCGGTGATTTTCGGGGCGCTTATTATTGACTGGCTGGCCGGTGACCCGCGATCGCGGTTGCACCCGGTGGTGCTGATCGGCAAAGCCGCACTTAAGCTGGAACTTTTTGTCAGAAGGCGGACCGCGAATCCGTTTTTGGGAGGGATGATCTGTACCGTTGCCGTAACTGTTTTTTCCGCGGCTGCCGCCTATGTTCCGGTTAAGCTGTGTCTGCGGGTTAATTACATTGCCGGAGTTGCGGCGGCGGCGCTCATGGTGTTTATTACCATAGCTCTGAAAAGCCTGCTGCGCCACGCGGCGGCCATTGAAGAACCTCTGAAAGCAGGTGATATCGATACCGCAAGGAATAAAGCTGCGATGATAGTCAGCCGGGACACGGCGATCCTGGATGAGGCCGGAATTATTCGTTCCTGCCTCGAAAGCCTGGGAGAAAACGTTGTTGACGGAGTTACCGCGGCAATGTTTTATACTGCGCTGGGCTGGTATCTGGACGGTCCGGCGGGCGCGGCGGCGGGCGCGTGGTTTTACCGCGCCGCCAATACGCTTGACGCCACTTTCGGATACAAAAATCAACGCTATGAGAAATTCGGAACTTTCCCGGCCCGGTTGGACGATGTCTTGAATTATCTCCCGGCCCGGCTCACTTTGGCGGCGGTGTATCCGGCGGCGGTGCTGGGCGGTTTGCGGGCGGGCAACGCCGTCCGCTGCGCCTGGCGGGACCGCAAAAAACACCCCAGCCCGAATTCGGCCTGGGGAATGGCGGCGTTTGCCGGGGCGCTCGGCGTTCAGCTCGGCGGCCCGGTGCGTTACGACGGAATCTGGGAACAATATCCCCGCTGGGGAATAAAATACGAGGAACTGGAAATCAAACATGTCGGCCTGGCTGAGAAACTGGCGGTACTGACAACAATCATGTTCGGTCTGCTGCTGACCGCAGCGGGGTGCCTGTTGTGAAAAAACTTATTTTAATCAGACATGGAGCGGTAGAACGCAAATATGACGGCTGTTACCTTGGAACGCTGGATGTTCCGCTTGCGCCGGAAGGCCGGAAGCAGGCCGCGGCACTGGGCAGGTGTCTCGGCAATATCGTTTATGAACATATTTTCGCCAGCCCGATGCTCCGGGTAAAACAGACGCTGGAGGCGGCTTTGCCGGCGGCGAAACTGGCGGGTGTGGAATATCGGGAGGAGCTTCGTGAAATCAATTTCGGGGATTGGGAGGGCAGAACATTTCCGGAAATCGTCCGGCATTATCCCGAGGAGGCAAACGCCTGGGCCGAAGGCGCGGACGGATTCAGTTTCCCGAACGGCGGCAATCTGAAAGAGTTTTATGACCGGATCAGCGCTTTTAAACAAAATCTGCTGGCTGTTCCCGGTTCGACCTTCATGATCTTTACGCACGGCGGGGTTATTCTGACTTTAATCTGCAGCGTCCTGGGGCTGAGAAGGGAAAAAATGCTTGGTTTCAAAGTGGAACGCGGCTCGGTCAGTTCCGTTGAGCTGTTCGAGAACGGTTTCGGCATCCTGACCGGGCTGAACCTCAGGGGGAACGCATTATGGCAAAAGTGATTCTGGTAACCGGCGGGGCGAGGAGCGGCAAAAGCGCCTATTCCGAAACTTTGGCGAAAAACTTTCCGGCGCCGCGGGTATATATCGCCACCGCTCCGGTTATGGACGAGGAAATGCGGCGGCGGGTGGTCCGCCATCAGCAGCAGCGCAAAAATGACGGCTGGGACACCGTCGAAGAGGAAATCGACCTGGCCGGAGCCGTTGAAAAAGCGAGGGCCTGCGGGACGATCCTGGTAGACTGTCTCACGCTGTGGATCAATAATCTGCTCTATGCGGCGGAACAGCAGGGGCGGGAAATAACTGAAGACGAGATGCTGGCGAAGTGTGCGCGGTTGGAAAAAGCCTGTGCCGGATTCGACGGCAATATTATTTTTGTCATTAACGAGGTCGGGATGGGCATTGTTCCCGATAACCCGCTGGCGCGGCGGTTCCGCGATCTTTCCGGCCGCTGTTCGCAGCGTATTGCAGAATTTGCCGACCGGGTGGTGCTGGTTGCCTGCGGCCTGCCGCTGGTGTTAAAAACTGAAACTCAACTAAAATAAGGACGTTTTATTATGACGCTGCTTGAACGAACCCTCCGCAGAATCGAACCGCAGTCCCGGGAACACCGCCGCCAGGCTGAAGAGCGTATTCTCGACCTGACCATGCCCCGTTGGGCTTTGGGCAGAGTACTTGACCTGGCCGTTGATCTGGCCGGAATGACCCGCTCCCTGGCGCCGGCGGTAAAACAGAAAAACATTGTCCTGATGGCCGGCGATCACGGCATTATCGAGGAGGGGGTTTCCGAACAGCCGCAGGCGGTTACGCTGCAGATGGTGTATAATTTCATCGGCCGCGGCGCGGGAATCAACGTTCTCGCCCGCAATGCCGGGGCCAATGTGACGGTGGTCGATATGGGAATTAACCATTCCGTGCAGGACTTGGCGGACGCCGGGAAGATCATTGATAAAAAAATAGCTTACGGTACAAAAAATTTCGCAAAGGGCCCGGCGATGACCCGCGATCAGGCCGTGGCGGCAATCGAAGCCGGAATAGAAGTGGCTTACAATTTGAGTCCGTGCACGGATATTTTCGGCACCGGGGAAATGGGCATTTGCAATACGTCTCCCAGTTCGGCGATCATCGCGGTTTTTACCGGCGTAGAGGATGTTGCGGAATTGGTTGACCGCGGCGCCGGGCTTCCCGCCGCCAAACTGCCGCATAAGGCGGCGGTAATCAGAAAAGCCATCGAAATCAATCGTCCCGACCCCAATGACGGCATCGATGTGCTTGCGAAAGTCGGCGGTTTTGAAATCGGCGGCCTGGCCGGACTTATCCTCGGCGCGGCGGCCTTGAAAAAACCGGTGGTGGTCGACGGTTTTATTTCCACGGCCGGGGCGCTGATCGCCGCCGCCTTGTGTCCCGACGCGAAGGAGTATATGATTGCGGCGCACGGCAGCATGGAAAAAGGACACCGTCCGATGCTGGAACTGCTCGGAAAAAAACCGTTGCTGGACCTGGATTTGCGTTTAGGAGAAGGTACCGGCGCTGCCCTGGCGATGAACATTGTCGATGCCGCAGCGGCGGTTATGACTGAAATGGCGACTTTCAGCCAGGCCGGAGTTACAGTGACCGGCATCAAAGAGAAGGAAAATGATTAATTTTATTAAAACCTTTTTCCGGAGATTTTTCGCAACGGTAACTTTCCTGACGATAATTCCGGTCCCCGGTTACCATCCGACCGAGGAGGACATCGCGCATGGCAAACCGTATTTCCCGTTGGTTGGACTGGCGGTCGGACTGATCGCGTCCGGGATAGCCCGGGGCCTGCTCAGTTTCGCGCCGCCGGCGCTGGTTGCCGCGATAATGGCGGTACTGCTGGCCGCCGCTTCAAAAGGGTTTCATCTGGACGGGCTGGCCGATACTGCGGACGGTTTTTGCAGCAGCCGGCCGCGGGAACAGGTGCTGGAAATCATGCGGGACAGCCGGATCGGCTCCATGGGAGTACTGGCGCTGATTTCGGTGCTGGGCTTGAAAACCGTCGGGCTGGTTTCGCTGCCGGCGGATAAAATTCCCGCAGCGACGCTGTTCGCCGCCGTCGCCGGACGTTGCGGAATGGCGTTTTACGCTTCGATCTCGAAATATGCCCGGGAAGAAGGACTGGGAAAAACAGCTTTCCGTTATCAGTCGCCGTGGTGTTCAATCTGGACGCTGGGATTTATGGCGGTAACGGGATACGTGCTGTTTGCCTGTCGCGGCCTTGTCCTGGCTGCCGCAGTCGCTTTATTCGTATTGCTCTGGTCATTATTCACCCGCAGGCAAATCGGCGGCGCTACCGGCGATACTTTGGGGGCCTGCGAAGAAATCTGTGAAATGCTCATTCCGGTTATTCTTGGTTGCGCATATGGTTAATTGTAATTTCAGCCAATAAGTTTTGCATCATATATTTCCGGCAGTATAGTAAGAAGTCCGGAGAAATTAAGGTGAGCTTTATTCATAACTGGAAAAGTTATCACCGCATGATCCCGGAACTCTGTTGTAAAAGCAAGTTTGATTTTTATTGAGGAATAAACCGGTGAGTGACCAGAATTCCAAAAGTTCTTCATTATTCCATTTACCCAATATCATCTCCATTGTCCAGGTCATAGTTCTGATCATTTTAACCACCCTCTCCTGGAGCATAACGAAGAAATTGGAATTGAGACATGATGCCGACAATGTACTGCAATATTCATCCAACCTGGAAAAATCCTATCGTGCCGTAAGAAATTGTTTTGAGTGGATTGAATTCATGAGTTTGAATAATCCGGGGCCGGGGAATAAAGGAACCGGTCAAAATTCCAGATTCCAAAATCTGCTTGACCAATTGGATTCTGATATGGTAATTTTTTTTCACAAAGCAACAATTATTTGTCCCGGCGATAACGGCAACTATGAAAAAATTGCCCGGCTGGATTCTTTTTATTGGCAGGGCATAACGGAAAGTAAATACAGTTTTAGAGAATTTCTGAGAAAACAGTATGAATTATCGCTGCTTAACGAGGATGCGTTTTTGCGTTATCGCCGGACCCGGGCCGAGGTGCTGCTTTTTTTTGATGACCTGATGCATTTGGCGATTATTCAGAAAACTTTGGCGGTACATACGGATAGCGAAGCCGCTCGGAGAGTTATGAACGATAAACTGAGGTGTTTGCAGGAAAGAATCAGGAAAAGTAAGCAGAAAGTTGAAGCTGAAATTAAAAATATATATGAACTTATTTACTATCAGAGATTTGAAAAGATTTAAGCAATGCCGGAAATGAGTGAATCTCCAGTTGGAATCAGCAGAAGCTTTATAGACAATAACTACCCTAATGTCGCAGCCTTGCTGCTGGATTCGCGTCAAAAAATAATCATTTTATGTTTTTTTATGTTATTGACTTATCTGCTGGCTTTTTCGGGTTCGCAGGAAGGCAGTGAAATTATTTTGTCAGGTATTGCACTGGTGCTTGTTTGGCTAATGAATATTGCATCATTTCACCGCTTGTTGGCAATTACCTGCAAATCATCAATACCAGGTTTCCATGATTTGCCTCGGCGTCCGGACGAGGCTTTACCGAAATACTCTGTTCTGGTTCCGTTATATAGAGAAGGATGTATTGTAAAAAATACGGTGGAAAATTTAAAACAGTTGGATTATCCTAAGGAAAAACTGGAAATATTTCTCCTTATTGAAGCGATTGACGAAGATACGCGCGCGGCTTTACCGGTTCTCCCTGATTTTATAAAGGTGATCGACATTATCAATCCTGCCCCCAAGGGCAAACCGTATGCGCTGAACTGCGGCCTGGAAAAAGTGACCGGGGACTTGCTTACTGTTTACGACGCTGAAGACAGGCCGGAACCGCAGCAACTGAAAAAGGCAGTGGCAACGTTTGACTTTTTAGGACCAAAGTTTTGGGCAATTCAGGCCAGACTTAGATTTGCAAATCAGCAGGTTAACTGGCTTACCAGATTTTTTTCGGCGGAATACAATTATTGGCATGATATTTATCTTCCTTTTTTATTCAGCAGAGACTATCCTGTTCCTTTAGGAGGAACGTCCAATCATGTTCGCTTAAACCGGTTGCGGGAGATTGGGGGGTGGGATGCCCACAATGTTACTGAAGATGCCGATCTGACAATCCGTATCTGCAAGAAGGGTGGAAAAATAGGTTTGCTCAACAGTGAAACTTATGAACAATCACCGACCAGAATAAAAACCTGGATAAAACAACGAACCCGATGGATAAAAGGTCTGATCCAAACTTTTTTAGTTCACAGCAGAAGTGAATTATCTCCTCAGCTGATTAAGTATTTGTTATTTTGTTACAGCGGGATTTTTCTGGTCTGTTATTGTGTACTCCACGGCATCATATTGACGATAACCGATAACTATTATGCCGAATGGCTTGCCGTACTGTCATTATCTGCCAACCTGGTATTTACAACAGTAATAAGTATAAAGGCTTATAAAAGAGAACATTTACTTCTGAAATTGATGATTATTCCGAGCATTCCAATCTATTGGATTATGTATCTTGTCGCAAACGCAAGAGCTCTTTATCAACTATTCGAGAATCCATATCTGTGGGAAAAAACCGATCATAACGCCGGAGCATAAATTCAACTGCCGGCAGTTGCGGCTGAATTTACTGCATCCGTCAATTTTACCGGTGAAAAACACGCCGCCGTGTACGGTCGGATTCTGGCGGTGCCGTTTTGCGCCAGAACGAACCGTCGCTGCCCCGGTAGCGCACAGTTCGTTTTAAGGAAGAGCACGGGAAGAAAAAACTTTTTAAGGAAAGGTTATTTCCTTCTCGTGTCTGGCTTTTGCATAATCGATTTTATTTTTTTTGCCGTAGCTCCGCCACCGATGGCGCATTTGATGATTTGCGGTTCGTCCCCGGTTTGCAGTTTGAAAGCCGCGGCCAGGCGCCGGCCGTAAAGTTCTGCCTGACCGGCTTCCACCAGATGGATCGTAATCCCGCCGAAGCCGCCGCCGCTCAGCCGCGCTCCCAGACAGCCGGGTATGGACTTGGCCAGTTCCACGAGGTAATCGAGCCGCCGGGTACTGTTCTCGAAATTGACGCGCGAACTTTCATGCGACTCGAACAATAACTGCCCGAATGCTTCGATGTCGCCTTGTTCGAGATATGCAACGCCTTTAAGCACGCGTTCGCCTTCCCCGACGATGTGCCGGGCATGAAGATATTCGCGGCGGGTCAACAGTCCTTTATCGGCTTCCAGCCGGGCCATGGAAACATCCCGCAGTGCCCGGATCGAACCGTCCGCGGCCCGCAGTTTGGCGGCGGCGCTTTCGCAATCCCGGCGGCGTACGTTGTATTCTGAATCCACCAGGTCGTGTTTTTCCATTGAATTGGCGACGATAAAGACGTAGCCGGGCGGGAGTTTTACGGTTTTGACGACCTGATTGATCCGGAAATCCGACATGATGAGGGCGTCGCGCGCTCCGTAAATCGAACTGAACTGATCCAGCAGGCCGGTCGAGACTCCGAGGTAACGGTTTTCGACCCCCTGGCCGACTTTCGCCCATTCGGTTTTATCGAGGTCAATATCGAAGAGTTCCTTCAGAGCGAAACCGAACCCCACTTCCAGGGCGGCGGAACTGCTCATCCCCGCCGATAACGGTACAGTGCTGTTCAGAACGACATCGACCGCATCGACGGAAATGCCGCGCTGATTCAATTCCCAAATAACTCCCTTCAGATAATTCACCCATTCGCCCGGGTTGGGATGGTCGAGCTGATCCAGCGCAAAGGAAGCTTCGCTGTCATCGCGGTAATCCTTGATCCGACAGGTATTCCGATCCGCGGCCGGAGCTGCTGCCACCGAAGTATGCTGTTCCACGGCACAGCTTAAAACAAGCCCCTGATTGTAATCAGTGTGGTTGCCCAGGATTTCCAAGCGTCCCGGAGCTTGAGCGATAACGGCCGGACGCCGCTGGAAGAACTGCTGGAAAGTGTGGATGATTTCGGTCATGATTCAGTTTCCTGCCTGAAGGTTAATAATTTTGAGCTTCGATAATGACTTGCAGGGTATGGCTTTCGCCGGGTGTCAAAGTGCGGGTATCCGTGCCCGCATTGGCGGTTTCGACGCAGACCATATTATGGAATTCAGTGTCGCCGAAATCCGGCATCCGCCGGGACTTCGCTTCCCAGGGATTCCAGATCACAGTGGAACGGCTGCCGTTTTTGGCGACGATGACTCTCCGCCGGAAGCCGGGATCATCGATGACGCAGGTTGCCGCGGTATCTTCATACAGCCGGTCGGTTTCAGCGGTAAACCGGATCTTGCCCTGCTGCCGGTGAATCGTGTTATCCAGCGTGTCGATGAAGGTACTGTCATCGAGGCCGCTGATTGCAATCCGGGAAATATCGCTGATATTGAAGTAACTATGCAGAGCGGCGCTGTAGGACAAATCATTTTTGCCGGTATTGCCGATGATCAGGGCGGCGGAGAGTTTGCTGCTGACTTCAACGCGCAATTTGAGCAGAAAATCGGCATTTTTGAATTTATCCGCAATCATTTGAGGGGTAAGTTTCAGTTCCAGGAAGACCGCTCCGCTACGGCACTCTCCGGCGGCTGCCGGTTTCCATTCGGAAAGCCGTGCGAAACCGTGAGACGGCAATGCGGAATCATCGGGGTGACTGCCGAACCACGGCCAGCAGACCGGAATCCCGCCGCGAATGGGCTTACCCGGTTCAAACCAGCTTTTTTCGCTGTTCCACAATACCGCTTCCTGACCTTTCGGAATGAAGTTCAGCACCTGCGCGCCGTGCAGTGCGACTACACCTTTGCCCCCTGGGCTGTCCAGCTCGGCGCTGATCAGACCGTGGGGAGCGGTATGGAAATGAATCCGGTCACTGCCGAATTCCCGGTTAAGCTCTTGAGCTGTTATCATTCAGAACTCCTTATATAAATCAACTTTTAGCCGTTTCCTGTGATAAAGTCCGTAACTTAAGACACAAATCCCGACGGTGCAACGGAAAAACTGAAGATTATTAAAAAAATGACCGTGTTCAGTAATCAGACGTGCGTCTCGGTCAATAAAAGTTTTCATCCGAACGGCCCGATTACAACTCCGGCCGCCGGGTTTCCATCGATAAAAGCGGAGCTGGGATGATGATTCCGGAAAACTTCCTGTGCCCGGCGCCGGTTGCGGTTGGCGTAACAGTAAAGACAGCCGTGGGGACAGCTGTTGTAAACTCCGATATCGACACTGCTTGCGCAGCCGCATTCCGGTCTTTGGTTCCGGTCTTTTTTCACCTTCAGCGGCCGGCCTGAAAGTTTGGCGATCAGTTCAGCGTCGATACATTTGCCGTGCCGGATGCCGGAAGCGGATAAATCATATTTTTCGGCGCAGCTTTCCACGCTGAACCCGTATTCCCGCGCCAGGGCGGCGATGGCGCCGCTCAACTGGTATACTTCTTCGCGATTTGGTACCGAAAAATCGATACCCCGCAGGTTTTCTCCGCATTTCCTGTAAACGTCCAGAAAACTGATGACGCACCTGGTCGAATATCCCCGCAAGACGGCAGCCAGCGTCCCGAAATTTTCCACATGCCGGGAAAAATCATAGTTTGGGGTGAAAAAAATGGGGTCATAACGCCAGATCACTTTTTCCGGGCCGATCAGTTCCGACAGTTCCTTAACGGTTTCCGCTACTTTCCGGGCCGGCGGTACCTGCGTTTCCAGCGTGTGATCATAAGCGGTGAGCGTGATTTGGAAATAATAGGTGTAAGCGTTCAGTTCCGGCAGATACGGCATGAGATTCCGGGGATTTTTCGTCCAGAAGACAATGCCGTCCACGAGTTCGGGCGAGAGCCCGATCCGGGAAACCTGCCGCTCGTTCCGGGGATTCCGGCATAATACGTAACCGGCCCGGATCTTGTCCATGAACCAGGCGGAATAAAACGCGGGAATGTCGGTACGCCGGCTGGCGCTTATGATCATGATGTCCCCCTTGGCGTTAAAATAGTCGCCGCTAAAAAAAACTTTTAACTGCTTGTAAAACAGCCGCAAAAATACGGATTTCATCCATTTTTCGAGATTCATTACCAAAACCGTCAATGCGATTGTACATTCGCTGGTGACAGCTAATTTGGTCACGATCCGGTTAAGGCTGAAACGCCGTTTTGCCTGTCCGAATTTGCTCTCGATTTCTATCCGGTCCAGTTCGTCCTGTCGTGCGAGCCGTTTGACGGTTTCAAGTTCAGTACGATTTGCTTCCGTGATTTTAGGCGGCCGCCCCAGCCTCGCACCCGAAAGCCTGATGTTGCGTTCCCTGCAATATTTCAGGTTTTCCCGGGTGCGGTAAATCTGATCGGCATGGACTGATTCCGGGTAACAACCATATTTGTCTCTGAATTTTTCGACCTGCCTGATCAAGCGTTCGGATTCGTTGAAGGCATCCCAGCTTATCAGATCAATGAAAGTAAGTTCTTCTCAAAAATCCGTAATGGAACGCAAACCGTTAATGTCGCCAATGCGGTCCCGAGTTGAGTATCGCTTTTTCAATCGCGGTAAGGTTTTTCCGCGGCATAAAACCGCTCACTTCGTTCGCTATTTATACGCTCCAAAACTTGACAGCTCAATTAAAAGCGAAGATCATCACTGTTTTCAAAAACAAAAAAATTGTTTTTTTATTTTTGAACTGTTTATCAGCTCTTTTGCCGGGGCGTCGAGTCAAGTTAAAAAGCCTATAAGGGCCCGAAGGGCCGGAGCGCAGCTCCGTTATGCGGCTTTTTTGACTTGATTTGTAAACCGAAAGGCAAAATACCCGCTCGGAAAAATATTTTCGACATTGATACAGATTTTTGAGAAGAACCTGAAAGTATAGCCGTCAACTACCGATGCTGTAAAAGTCAAAATACCATCTGACAATCCGGTTGATTTTTGACCGTTATTTGTCTGTAATATTATATTGTATCATTTTCTCTTTTGCAAGCGGTAAAGTATCTGAAAATGTTTGCATGGGAGTTTTTCCATAGCAATACTTATCACTATGCGGTCTTCCTTCGTTATATTCACGTATCCATAAGTCAATTCACACTCAAAAAAACTGTATGCGATTTGTATGCGTTTTGTGCCACGAAACGGGTGAAAACGGGGCGTCAGGGGTTGACATGGAAATTTTGTGATTGAGGTTCATCTTGTTATCAATTAAGAGCTTATCAACTAATAATTCTATAATTTTGGATAGATTGACATTATCTTATTCATGGTGATTATCGTAGCGGCCAAATAAAGCAACCCGTTGTATGCGCAGGCCGTTTTCTCGTAGCGAA
>JAQULZ010000034.1 GCA_028718375.1 Victivallaceae bacterium
AAATCCGCTCTGTTGTTCCCAAGGCCAAAATTGGGGCCATCCGCCCGAGCGAATGCAAGAATTTCACTTTTACCATAGATGTATTCAAGAAGGCGGGAAAAGAATTTAATTTATTTCCCTTAGATCCGTATTGGATCGAGTCGCCCTGGTACATTACCCTGAAGGAAGATACGCCAAAATTGGACGAATGGCTGGTCAAGGTATATCAAAAAGCCCGGGATATAGCGAAAGAATATGGCTGCGAGCAGCCGGTGTATGTTTCGGAACTGGGATGCGGATTATTTCCGGGTCTGGCTCCTTACAGTAAATACGCTTTTGAGCAGGCGAGTCAACTCGCCAAAGCCTGTTTGATTTCGCGCGCTGCAGAAGGCTATGGTCCCATGTTTATGTGGCATACGGCAGGAGCAACAACCTGGGGGAGAAAAATTAAAGTAGATGAAAACAAAATAAGCTGGGGAAGAATGAATTGGGGTATGATTTGTGAAGGTATCAATTCTCCCATGCCCGCGGTACCCGCGTTCAGCGCGGTCGCTCAATTAGTCGAAAACGTCCATAAGTCTCAAATCATCGACCTGGGAGCAATCGCCAAGGCGGTGGTATTCAAGCAGAACCGTAAGGCTTGCGCCGCGGTTTGGGCTAAAGGCTTTGAGACGTTAAATTGTGTTTTTGCCGTTCCCGCCCCGGATCGCCTGCAAATCACGGACTACATGGGCAGTCCGCTTGCCGTAAAAAAGCACGATTCCCGAATTACTATGCGACTGGGAAGAAATCCGGTTTATTTTCACTTGACCGGAGCAGACTCCTATTCCCGGTTGAAGACCATGATCTCGACCGGGAAATTTATTGACGCTAAGACGCGGCTGGTCATCAACAAAATCCAGATCGTAAATAACCGTCTGCTCATTGCCGTTCATAACGCTGTAAAAAAAGCAATTAAGGAAATTGAATTAAATATAAAATTACCTCAAGCCGAACCGCTCGAAGTCCGGGGGATAGATTTACTGCCGGAGGAAACTAAAACCCTGGAAGTTGCTCTGCCGCAGCCGCTGACTCCCCAAAGCGGGGCCGCGCGGATACAACTGAGAACGGCGAAAGATAAACTATTGGAATTTGATTTCAATATGGCTTTAATTAAATGTGAGAAAAGAAAAAATAAGATCGTTATTGATGGCGATCTTGCCGATTGGCGCGGGACGAAACCTCTGGCAGTTATGAATACCAGTAGTTTTCTTCCCAAATATGAAATAGCGGTTCATCAATCATGGAACGGACCTGAGGATTTAAGCGCGACCTGTTATACCGCCTGGGATGAGGATAATTTTTATCTTGCCGCGGAGATAACCGACGATGTCCACGTTAACCATGCGGCCGGAAAAAATATCTGGAACGGAGACAGCGTCCAGATGGTTTTTAACCCTGATCCCGTCTTTTATGTCGACCAAAACAACGCCGCCGGCAATGGCGGGAACTCTAACTTAAAATTCGCTTTAAGTTCCCGGGGTTCTTTGGCTTTTCAATGGATCGGGGCTCAGGACGCCGGCGGGAAATGTGCATTCGCCGTAAAGCGCAAAGAAGAATTGAAAAAAACCTTTTATGAAATCAGGATACCTTTCAAGGCGTTGAACATTGTTGCCGCGGAAGGGAGATTATTCAGTTTCGGGATCGCTGTCGCCGATGATGACAGCGGGAGCGGACAACGGTATTGGATGCAACTGAGTAAGGGGATTGTCGACGAAATAAATAATGCTTTGCTTAAAAAAATCATCTTAACCGAATAAATGGAGAATACAATGAAGAAAGGTTTTTTG
The DNA here is from genome assembly GCA_028718375.1 of Victivallaceae bacterium. GTDB lineage: Bacteria > Verrucomicrobiota > Lentisphaeria > Victivallales > Victivallaceae > JAHOYW01. The sequence continues at coordinate 1,809 of JAQULZ010000034.1, forward strand.
GACCAGATAGTTCTCAGTGAAGAAAAAATAGACATCCTTTTTAAGCAGGATTTCCCTGTCGTTAAAAAATGGATTGATAATATCATTTCTACTTTTCAGGTAGATTATTTCACATTTTATACGAAATGGTACACTAATGGCATATTTTCCAAAGAATCATTTTTTAAAAATCACCCGGAGGTTATAAACATTCGTTCTGAGAATAGACTTTTTCGAAAGACTGTTGATTATCTGCATAGTAAAAATATAGAAGTCGGTTGCATGCTCCATTTATTGATATGGGAAAAAGAAACCTGGGGGAATGAGGCGGTATTAGGCAATGAAAATCGTTTAAAAAATATTGTTCCGGAAAATATAGAGTTGGTAATGATAGACCCCCTGCATAGTCTCAGTAAGGGAAGAATTAAGAAGCTGGTTGAAGAACATTTGACAATTTTTCCGGAAATTGATCATTTATTGTTCGAAACGGAAATAGTTAATTGTAATCTTTTAAAGGAACCGTACGATCAGTGGGCCGTTTTAAACGAAAAACCGTTGTTTGAAACTTTGTCTCCAATTCCCTCGAACTTCTCGTTTCAAGGGCCCTCAATAGTAAACAATCAAAGTTTCATGGAATTCACTTCTTTTTATGAAAGAACACTGCTTGAAGCGATTAATAAAACCGTTAAGGAATTCAATTTTAAAGGCGAGTTGGGGTATGTTTATCAGACCAATCGCGGGCAATATAATCCATTGGAAATTGTAACGGACCCGGACTGGTGGATATTGCCCTGGTACTATTTCGGATGGGGCGAACCTGCAACCCAACAGAAAATAGATGATCTGAAATTATTTTTGACATCACTTTATCAGCAGCACCGTAAAGTATGGTATATTGGAGATGCTGCCATTGCGGTTGATACCCCCAGCATTGAAGATATGTTTGAATTTTGTCGAGCTTCGGGGTTTAAAAGATATATGGCCTGCGGAACCCCTGTGCCGAATATGGGATTGAGATGGCTCGGAATAGATAATGAACGGCTGAGAAAAGCGAATCGCCTTTACAAACGCCTGTATTCCGGTTCCTGATTAAGAGTTTATCAACTAATAACCGAAAACGCTCTGATTTGTGGCGGACAAGCATTCACTTGTCGAAAAAAATGGCGGATACTTCCAGTATCCCCAATTTTTTTCAACTGCGCGACTGCCTGTCCGGCACTGCATCATAGAATTTCCTTTATTAGTTGATAAGCTCTAAGTCCGTTATTGTTCAACAGGACAACAGAAAAACCTAACTTATATTGGAGGACTGCGCTATGTCAAAAGTAAATGCCGGCATCGATCGGCCCGGAAAAAATCAAAAATTTTTCGGGAAAAACAACCTTACGAGACGAAAAGTTTACGTGGCAGTTTTACTGACATTTATTTTGAATTTCTTTCTTCAGCCTCTCGTTCGTGGAGAAAACAAAGAGCTTATCAAGGTGAGCGATGAAGCAACGCGGCGGCCCAATAAAAATCTTGCTTTGAATAAAAAATATATTTTCAGTACTCCTCCCAACTATTCTCACTGCACGGATGAAGGAGATAAAGTTCAGCTTACCGATGGTCTTTTTACAACCGGTTACTATTGGACCTCTTTGTCAACAGTAGGATGGAGAACACATAAAAATGAGAAATTCAAAGTATGGGTGAAGTTGGATTTAGAACAGGTCCAACCTATAGCTGAAATTATGGTAAATACGGTCGGGGGGGGACGGGCTGAAGTGTTTTTCCCTGAAAAAATAACCTTTTTTGTCAGTGATGATGACAAAACTTATTATCAGGCCGCTTCATTAAATAACCAGGAATTTAATAAAATCTCCGCTTCGAAAGCAGACCAGCTCGAAATACATAAATTTTCTACTGAACCATTGAAAACCAAAGGAAGATACGTTTTAATTTTGTTTCTTTCGGGAGGACCTTTTTTCTTTTGTGATGAAATAGAAGTAATAGAAGGGAAACATTCAATAGAAGATGCAAATCCGGTTGCAGAGCCTGTAGACATAAAGAATATTGATAATTTCGCGGTATTGAATGAGCAGGCTGCCGAACTGAAGCAAGTGCTGGCTGTTCTGAAAAGCCAAATACCGGATACCGAGGTTAAAGCAAGACCGGTTATCCGGCAGAAATTGGCTGAGTGTGAGAATAAGTTAATGATTGACGGGGTTTTTTCGGAAGCGTTAATTTCCTCCGTATGGGATGATTTGCGTAAATACATCAGCCGGATTTTTCCTGATCGGACTTACTTTGTCTGGCCAAAGAAGAATCCTTGGGATAATTTATTGCCCAATCAACTGCCTCTTCCAATCCGGGAACTGAAAAAAATAGCTATGTTTATGGGGCTTGACGAGACTAGGAACAGTTCTTTTGTAATAACCAATTTATCCGCAAAAGAGATGATTTTTGAGGTAAAAGCCGCCGCTGAAAACAGCCCGGTCACCATAAGGGAATGTTATCCGGTAAAACTGAAGGACGGCAAATGTATTAACGATGCTCTTCCCATATTGGAAACATTAAAGATTCCGCCGTTTGAAAGCCGGGAGGTCTGGATAAGTGTCGACAGCAGGAATTTAACGGCCGGCACGCATGAAACGGAGTTGTCAATAAAATCGAAAGAAATAGACTATGAAGTCAAACTGGAGCTTGAAGTTTACCCGGTTAAACTGCCTGACTGTGACAAAAACTTCCCGCTCTATACCTTTGTCTTTGATTATTTAGAAACTCCTTGGCCCAACAGAAGGTTATCGCCGGAACTGAAAAAAGCCGCTATTGAGGATTTGCGGAAACACTATATAACTGTACCCTATTTGGGAGTGAGTTCAATTCCGTGGCCGGCGTTCGATAAAAACGGCGATATGAATATCGATTTTTCCAGCTGCGACGAAGCAATTGAGCTGTGGAAAAAAGAACCATGTAAAATGCTGGCCTGGTATTGGCATTTTTACCTTCCCCGGGAAAATAAGCCCGGAGAGAGCAATACTGTCCATTTCGGGAAAAATTTCATGAGTACTGAATGGAAAAAAAGATTTTCAGCATGGCTTCCTGAATTTATTGCCCATCTTAAAGAAAAAGGATTGACCTATGATGACTTTTATTTTCATGTATTTGATGAAACAACCGGCGACGATTTAAAAGAAACCGCAAAACTTATTAAACAAATTGACCCGAAGGTAAAATTATTCACCTCGGTGCTTAATGCAAAAAAAGCCGAGAGAATTCAGGAAATTCAGAATCTCACTCCGGTAATAGATATTTTTTGTCCTGCTTTTCATTTTGTCAACGCCAAGGATGTCTTTAACCTGATGAGGAAGAAAAACGGTATTTTATGGGCCTATTATAATCCTCCGGTAATAGAATATCGGGCAACGAATCCTTATATATATTATCGCCTGCCTTTCTGGCACACCTGGAAGAATATGCTGCAGGGATGTGGAATATGGACCTATTGGGTGGCTCCCCATATAAGCTGGAACAGCAGTAATTCGGGAAAAATTTCTTATGATTTGGTTTATTCCGGCAGCCATGCTCCGCCTGGGGTCAGTAAAAAAGAATTGATAATACCGAGCAAGCGCTGGGAGGCTTGGCGCGAGGGCGTTGAAGATTATCTTTATTTGGATATTCTTGACCGGTTGACTAAACAGGCCGAAGCCGCGGGAGTCGCGGCAAAAACGGTCAGGGCGGCGCAGGTGCTTATTGCTGAGGAAGTTAAAAAAGTAACCGAAAACAGTGCCGGCCGGGAACTGGCCGACCATGCCAGGCGCGAATTACTGGAAAAAATACTTGAATTGAGAGGTAAGATCAGCAAAAAATGACCGCCCGGCCGAAATTTTCATTTGCCGTAATAAGCGATACTCATTATTTGAACAAGGCGTATCATAAGTCACAGCTCGAAAGGGGTATTACGGACGATTTAACCAGGTATGACTGGGTCAGCCGCAACGTATTAAAGGCTTTTATGGCTGAAATCAGCAGTTTTGCTCCCCGTTTTGTGCTGCTTACCGGGGATTTTATTGAAGGCGGGTGCGACTCGGAAGCGGCAACCGTCAGTGAAATGAGAGAAGCTATGGCCTTGCTGTCCGGCCCGGAAGTGCCGTTGTTTTTGATCAAGGGCAACCATGATCCTGACGCCGCCTACCGGAAGACGGTCTGGCCGTATCTCAGTGAAAAACTGGGAAACCGGATAACCGCCAATTATTATTCTTTTTCTTGTGATAATTGTCATTTCATAATTATTGACTGCGGCGATTTTGAGACCGGCAAACAGTATCTTTGGTTAAAAGATCAATTGCGCCGGTATTCCGGCGAAAAATATGTTTTCGTCTTCGGGCATTCTCCCGTTTTTCCGGTAGCCAGACCTTTTTTCTGTGAACTGGAATTTCACCGCCGGATGGTGAAGCTGCTTCAGGAATACCGGGTGGACGCTTACTTCTGCGGTCATACCCATAATCACGGCCTGAGTCTGCATAAGTTGAACGCCCGGAACCGGGTACTGCAACTGAAAATTGCCAGTACCGGTTTCCCGGACCAACACCTTAATCTGGAAGAATGGCGGACTTTGCTTGATTACCCGGGGTTCCCCTATGATTTCTTATGGGGATTTCTTGAGGACAGCGCCCCGGGCTACCTGCTGGCAGAGGTTTTCGAAGAAAAAATCCGGATCAGCCATTACGTATTCGGGAAAACGCTTTGCGGCGCTATAGAGCATAAGCGGAATGCTGACGACCGGATATTTCCCCGGAAACCCTTTCCCGCGGTTGCGGGAGGTTGCGGCGCGGTTGTTCCTGGGAATATTGAGGCGGCGTATCTGCATCTGTGCGTCTACAATTCCACCGGGAAAAATAAAGCCGTCATTCTCAACGGAACCCATATCGGCAATATCCCGCCCGGGGATTCGTATTCCGCGCGGAAAAAAATAACGCTGCCGGTCAGCTGTTTTGCCGGAATAAAATTGGAGAACACGCTGGAAATAAGCAATCCGGAACAAGAATTGTTCACAACCGGTTCATTGGTACTGGAACTGGTACTGAAGGATAAGCGGCGGATGTTGTCAACAGTAGCTCCCGATATTTATACGACTGCCAACCGATGGGACAGCTGGCAGCTCAATGTCCTTAAACATTTCCGGCCCGGAGAAACTATCGGGCCGGTCTATCTGAAATTCGGCTCCGGGACCATAACACCATGATACTGCCGCTTGCTAAATGAACGGATAATCGGCAAAATCTTTTATCTTATATACCAGCTCATCGATTTTCTGGCCGATATCGCACATTTCCGATAATTCCGCGATGTGTTTTTCGCAACGTTCCAGTTCGTCCGGGGAAAGGATTTTCGAAAACAACTCCGACGACCGCAGCAGACTTATCAAGGCGGCGTCTTTGGGGTCCGGTTTACCCCCTTCCAGCAGCAATTTACGCAGCCGGATTTCAACCGAGACGATTTCCTTGTTATTGATCAGGGGATAGCGGCGATCGGGAAATATCCATAAAATCTTCTTGTCAATTTCCTTCAATATCCCTTTCCTGATCAATTCAGCCAGCACCAGTTCCTCCAGCCGTTTGGCATGGGGCATCAATACTTCCAGAACCCGCTCGATAGTCGCCTCCGTTTTCTTCGATTCTCTGAAAATATCCAGGACTTCATTCAAGATCAGGTGCTTGGTAGGTTCAGTATCCAGGATGTATAAACGCTCCTTAGCCGTGGATATTTTCTTAAGGAAGCTCAATTCCGTCAGTACCGCACCGATAATCACGGTGCCTAACACCGGGTCACGGGCCTCAGCTGTGACTTTACCGGTATCCTCGTTAAGGGCCAGTAAATAGATTTCTTCAGCAAAAGACAGCATAGTCACCCCCTCCTGGATTGATGTATTCTGAAATATATTATACACTGAATAGCAGGAATAGTCAATGCTGCAGTTTCCTGAGTATTACCGGTGACATTCAGTGTATTTTAGTGAATATTCTTGAAAAATAGCGACGGTTACAGAAACCGGCGGGATTGAAGCTGACCGTTTGATAGCGTCCGATAATCGTTCCGGATAAAAATCTTCAATGAACTAAAAAAAAAGCTCCTGTCATCAAGAGCTTTTTCAGATCTTTAGGATTAATAGTTATCATCTTCGTCGAGGTCATTGTCAATATCATCGTCATCGTCAAATTCGTCGATATCGTCATAATAATCCTCGTCTTCATCGTCGAAGGCGGCCGGAACGTCTTCATCGTCCTCTTCCTCTTCGTCAAATACTGCCGGAGCATCATCACTGTCGTTGTATAGTGAAGATACCGTGATTACCGAACCGCATTCCGGGCAGCAACCATCTTCGAGTTCAATTTCATTTTCATCTACTTCAATGTTACAATATGGACAAATCGTTCCCATGTTCTTATTTCCTTCTGCTTAAGTGGTGGCTCTTCTGGTGTATTATATTTATTGTTTTTTGATTTGTCAATATGGAAAATACAATTTTTAAACAAAATTTCACCTCAACTTTTTCCCGCCAAAGTCCCGTAAGCGATGAACCCGATCCCTTTGGGAAAAAAATGGTTTTTCATCAGCTTTCCAGATGAGGTTAGTTAAAAGCCGTCAGACCCGGCACTATTTTTTCTGAACCCGGTTGACCTTTGGGAAATAAAGCTGTATATTTTATCTTTGTTAAAAGATTTTACAAAGCTGAACAGTTTTTAAGCTGAGACGCAAAAATATCTTTAACTTGGATATTGGGTATTTTATACTCTATACGGTTAAAATTTCAACCGTATAGAGTATAATTTAAATCAAAGCGGATAACGCTACATAAAACGCTTAATTCTAACCAGGGTAGTTTATGAACAAGAATCTGCTTATCGCTCAGTCGGGCGGACCGTCGCCGGTAATCAACAGTTCATTACGGGGGGTAGTCGAAGCCGCCCGCGAATTTAATTCGATCGGAACGGTTTATGCCGGCTGGCACGGGATCGAAGGGGTGCTGAAGGAAGAACTTCTCGACCTGTCGGCGCAGGATCATGAGGAAATCGCATTGCTGCGCAACACGCCTGCGGCCGGCGCTATCGGTACTTGCCGCTACAAGATAAAATCCGGTCAGAAACAGGATTTCGACCGGGTGGTGGAAGTACTGAAAGCCCATAATATCGGATATTTCCTTTATAACGGCGGCAATGATTCCATGGATACCGCTAATAAAGTCGCCCAATTGGCGCAGGAACGCGGCCTCGATGTCATCGGGCTCGGAGTGCCGAAGACCATCGACAACGATGTCGGCGACAGTGAATTCAAGTTGATCGACCATACTCCCGGTTACGGTTCCGTTGCCCGTTACTGGAGCGCGATCGTGCAGAATGCCGAAGAGGAAAACCGGGGTTCGTCACCCGCCGATCCGGTGCTGGTGCTGCAGGCGATGGGACGCAAAATCGGTTACATTCCCGCTGCTGCCCGCCTGGCCGATCCCAAACGCGGATTCCCGCTGCTGATCTTCCTTGCGGAAGCCGGTTTAACCATGGAACAGATGGCGGACAAGATCAGCGCCAAAGTCAGGGAACGCGGCCGCGCCGTCGTTGTCGTTTCGGAGGGCTGCGAAATCGGCGATCTGGGGTTCAATAAGGACAGTTTCGGGCACGCCCAGTTCGGCGCCAGCGAAACCACCGTTCAACAGGCCTTGATTAATTATCTCAACCGGCACGGCATTCCCGCCCGCGGCGCTGCCCGCGGTCAGACTTTCGGCACCGACCAGCGTTCGACTGCCGTTTACGCTTCCATTGTCGATCTGGACGAGGCCTACCGTGCCGGCCAGAAGGCGGTCGAACTGGCGGCTGCAGGGGAGGGCGGTTTCATGGCGACGATCCGGCGCGATCTCGGGATTATCTACTCGGTGCGCTACGGCAAGGTGCCGCTGGCGGAAGTAGCCAACTCCGAACGGTTTTTTCCGCAGCAGTGGATTGCGCCGGACAAAACGGATGTAACGGATGAATTTATGAAATACGTCCGTCCCCTGATCGGGGAGGACTGGCCAAGTGTACCGCTGATCAACGGCCGCCAGCGTTTCGCGCGGCTCGAACCGCGGTTTGCGGCAAAAAAACTGCCCGCCTACATTCCGGAAGCGGCGCGCAACTGATTTTTAATACGAGACAATAACTGCGGTCATTTCCACCGCTTCGTCGCCGAGGCATTTGATCGAATGCCCGGCGCCGTTGCCGGTAAGAATGGTATCGCCCGCATTCAGGATGACGGTTTTGCCGTCGTCATCCGCCTGGGCGGTGCCTTTCAGAATATAGAAAATCTCCTCTTCATTCTCGTGACGGTGAAAACCGATGCCGCAGCCGGGTTCCAGGGTGATTTTCGCCATCAGCCGGGTCGGGGCCCGCAGTTCGTGCTTTTCGTCCCAGAGATGTTCGATTTTGACTTTGCCGTCGCCGCCGCGCATTTCCTCGCGGATGTCTACCGTGTACTCGTTTTTACGCCTGATCATGGTTTATCCCTTTTTTGGTTGGTTGTTATTGCGCCAGCTTGCAGAAATCAGCGAGCGTAGGCCGGGGAATATCGCCAAATATCTGATAATAAACCAGATAAGCCCGTTGCGATTTTGGATTGAGCAGAAACGCCGTTGCCGCCGCTTTACGGGCCAGTTTCAGTCGTCCCGCGTAATAGTATTCCAAGGCGAGATCGGCGGCATAGCGCGCCGTCGGCCGGTGTTCCGGGCGAATGACCTGATAAACCCGGTAACGGTTGTTCAGAATTCGGAATTCCGGCGGCGGCGCTATTTCATAGAAGAACTGCATACTGCGCGGCCGGCAATCCATCAAATACGCCGGTGATTTGGTTTTGATCCGTTTGGCGTCCGCCATGTACCGGTAGGAGAATTTCTCCATCGGAGCAATTTTTCCCCGGGAAAAAACTGCGAAATCGACCTCATGCGCCGCGCAGTAATCGGCGAAATCCCGTTCTGAGCCGTGAAACAGCCGCTTGACGTACTGTTCCATATCTTTCCGGATTTCCGCCAGTTCAAATTTAGGCTGAATCAGGATTGCCGCGCCGCAATAGGCTTTCAATACCGGAGAAATTTCCATGTCCGCCAGAACAACTTTATCCGCCGTTCCGGCCTGCCGGAACCATTTAACCAGAGCGGCAGTTTCCCGGAAATAGGCCTGCCGGTAGCCGCGGTGTAATCGGAGAGAGTAGACGCCTTCCGAGATTATCGCGCCGAGCGCCGCTGCCAGCACCAGCATTTTGAGCGGGCGTTTTCCGGCGGCGCGGTACCAGCCGTAGACCAGCATCGGGAACGCCGCGTTCAGAGCCAGGGCGCTGAACACGTGAAAACGGACGAAAAACAGGTAAAAAACGAAGAAAATCAAGGTCATGCAGCCGGGAACAAACCAGTCCGGAAGTTCCCCGAGCAGTTCGTTCCGGACTTTTTTAAAGCAGAATCCGAGCGCCCCGAAGAGCAGGAATACCCATAGGACGTAAGGAAACAGATTTTTCGTTATTTCCCAGGTGGCGGATTGCAGCCCGGGAGTCCACAGGAAACGCTGCTCGAAAGTCAGTTGCGCCGGATCGGCTGGTTTCCGGTTCAGATAAAACAGCTTGGCTTTGGCCAGCGAACTGAAATGGCGGTAATTTTCCGCGAACCGGCTGTGATAAGTGATTCCCGTTTGCAGCAGCGCCAGCACCGCGATCAGGGAGCACCCGGCCAGCAGGCGTTTTCTCCGGGCGTCGAAGCGGGTAAAATGCAGCCCGGCCAAAGCCGGCCAGAATATCAGCAGAGCCGGGGATAAAAGGGCGTAATGGGCGCGGTTATACGGACTGATCACCGCGGCCAGCACCAAAGCGGCATAGACGGCTGTGAATACCTGTTTCCGGCGCTCGTCCGAACCGTAAATTATCCAGCGCAGAATTTCCAGCCCGGCCCAAATGCCCAGCACCAGCTGCGACGCATCCCAGAAAACCGTCGCGCCAAACGCCGCAACCATGACCAGGATTACCGGCAGACGTCCCGGGCGTTTGAACGCCAGGGTGAAAAACGCCAGCGCCGCCGTCAGGAACGGCAAAGCGAAAGCTCCTTTCACCAGCATTTGTCCCGTGTGGCGCGCTACCGCCGCCGGGGCTATCGCGCTCAATATTCCCCCCGACAGCGCAATATACCAGGGAAAACCGGCAAACACCAGCCACAGATAAATGAATCCCGGCACCAGGCCGGCCCAGAGGCGCAGTTGAGCTATGATCCAGGCCGTTTCGCGGGGATTGGTTTCATAGTCGCACCGGCCGGCGGGTTCGCTGACGCACAGCCGGCGCAAGCGCAGACTAGCCCAGGAAATATTCCAGTCCGAGCGACATCTGCTCGCAGACCCGGAAGCCGTGGGAAAGTTTCAGTTGCGGGTCATATTCCGGAATCCCTTTGCCGTCGGCGATGCGGTTGATATAAGCATACATCATCGCGCTTTCCACCTCGAACGGCGCGAAATCGGCTCCGCTCAGTTTTTTGACCTCGGCGAGTTCGCGATTGCAGATATAGCCGCGGAAAAAAAACGCGAATAACACACAGAAAACAAAAACGGCTCCATGCAGATAGATTTTCATATCAGATTCCGGCTGCTTAAAACGTCCGTCTGAGATTGGTGGCGGCAATGCCCAGTTGTTCGCGGTATTTGGCCACGGTACGCCGCGCCACGTTCAGCCCCTCGGCCCGCAGCAACTGCGATAGTTTATTATCGGATAAAGGCTTGGATTTGTCTTCGTCGGCAATCAAATCCTTGATTTTTTCCTTGATTCCCCGCGATGAAATTTCTTCACCGTCTTCCGTTTGATAACCGCCGCTGAAGAAAAATTTGAATTCATAAATACCGTTCGGAGTCTTCAGATATTTGTTGGCGATCGCGCGGCTGATCGTGGTTTCATGCAATCCGAGTTTGTCGGCCACCTGCTGCATGGTCAGCGGTTTGAGTCCCTCGACGCCCTTTTCCAGAAAATCGTACTGGGTATCGACAATGACCTGAGCTATCCGGCGGATCGTACTTTGCCGCTGAGTCAGGCTCTTGATGAGCATCCGCGCCGCCAGCAGTTTTTCCTTGATGTAAGATCGGGTTTCCGCATTGGTGTCCGGATTCTCCAGCAGATCCAGGTAGGTCTGCGATATTTTCAGGCGGGGCAGATAATTGTCGTTGGAAATGATTGCATACTCATTACCTTTTTTCTCCACCGTCAGCTCCGGCAGAATGTACAGGTCGGACGACGGCGACAGGGCCGAACCCGGCAACGGGGTGAATTCCCGAAGCCGGGCGATCAGGACATTCAATTCCGCAATGGAAATGCCCATGGCTTTCGCTACCTGGGGCAGCCGGTTGCGGCCGATTTCCTCGAGGTGCCCGGAAATAAGTTTGCGTAGCTCCGGATCCGGCTGGCGGCGCCGGTCGAGTTGAAGCAGCAGACATTCCCGCAGGTCACGGGCGCCGATACCCGGCGGATCGAAAGACTGTACCAGTTTTATTGCCTGCCGAATTTGCTTTACGTCGCATTTCGCCGCCGCGGCAATGTCTTCCGGAGCGGTAGTGAGATAACCGACGCCGTCAATACTGCCGATTACGAATTCGGCGGCCGGAACCAGTTGGGGACTGCAGTTGCTCAGGCTGAGCTGTTCCAGCAGTTGCTGCTGTAAAGACGGTTGTTCCACGAGCGAATTGAACATGAAATCGCGCTTGCTCTGCGCGTCGTCCGGAGACGAATTGTAATTATTGAAATTTTCCCGGCCGTTCCAGGATTCGGCGATTTTGAGAATTTCAGAAAAATCATTTTCGTCGTCACGGTGTTTTTCCCTGTCGTCGCTGTCGGGCGTTGCTGAATGCAGCGGGTCGCCGGCAAGTTCCTCGATAGAGCTTTTTTCCTGTTCGATGACCGGATTGGTGTTAAGTTCCTGATCAATTTTTTCCTGTAATTCCAACAGGGGGGTAAGAAGGACTTCCAGCGACTGAATCTGATGCCGGGCCAGAATCTGTTCCTGTTTCTGTTCGATATTCTGACTTAAAAAAGTATCTGCCATTATTGCTCTCTTATGAAACCGGTTTACGCGGATGATCCGTTTTATCAGAAATCCGCTTATCTGAAAAAATAATTAATCCGATGTTGATATAACATCGTGCTATATTATAGTAATTTCTCAAAGGCCGGTTTTCAATCCGGAAGTATGGCTTTTTTTGCGCAGTTTCAGCCGCCGTCGGCGTTCAGGAAAAATCGAGACGGTGGAATAATGAAGTTTTAACCTGACCCTTTTCACCGCGGAGTTTTTGAATGAGTTTAGGGATTACGGCGCTCGGCAGCGGCAGCGGCGGCAATTCGTTTGTCGTGCATTCAACGGAGGGAAATATTCTGATTGACGCCGGGTTCAGCCGCAAAGAATTGATCCGGCGGCTGCTCGAAGTCAAAGTACAGCCTTCTTCCATCCGCGCCGTGTTGCTGTCTCATGAACATGACGATCACCTCCGGGGCTGCCGGGTTTTCTGCGACCAGTTCGATATTCCCCTGTGCGTGTCCTTTGAAACCTGGAACTATTTGAGGCGACAGAAGCAGGAAAAGCTGCCGGCGAACATTCGTCAGTTCCTCCCGGGAGATAAGCTGGAATTCGCGGGCATGACGATTTTGCCGTTTACGGTCCAGCATGACGCGATCGATCCGGTGGGGTTTGTGATCAGTCACCGGGGGCGGCAGATCGGTTTCGCTTCCGACCTGGGCGCGGTCAACGGTCTGGCGGAAATGCGGTTGAACGACTGCGATATCCTGGTGCTGGAGGCCAATTACGACCGGGAAATGCTGCGGCGCTCCGACCGCCAGCCGTACCTGAAACAGCGCATCGCCGGACCTCACGGCCATCTCGACAACTGGGACGCCGTCGAAGCTCTGAACCGGCTGCTGACGGAACGGACAAAAGTCCTGCTGCTGGTGCATGTGAGTTCAGAATGCAATGATTATGAATTGATCCGCACCCTGGCCCGCGCCCAACTGGATAAAATGCGGCGAGAGGATATTACCATGCAGGTTATAGAACAGCACCGGACTTTTGAAACCATATTCCTGGACCAGTCACCGCGATGAAAGCCAACTTACGGCCGTAGCTTATTTTATGAACAGGCGTTCGTTTCTATATTCCCTGGCGCTCAATCCGGTGAACTTCTTAAATAATTTCGAAAAATAATACGGATCATTTATGGATATTTTTTCGCCGATTTCCCCCACCCGCAAATCGGTTTTCTTGAGCAGTTCGCGGGCTCGCTCCATTTTGCGTTTAAGAATCCAGTAACCGGGAGTGCAGTCAAGATGTTTTCTGAACAGCCTGAATACCGTGGAACGGGAGCCGTTCGCCAGTTTGGCCAATATCGGCATCTCGATATTGTTTTCGATATTGTTTTCAATGAAAATGAGTATGGTCTTAAGATGATGCGGAATTATTTCAGAAAAACCGGATTGTTTTTCTTGTGCTCTGATAAGTTCATATAGCAGGGCGGCGGCAAGGTTTCGGGCCATAAATTCTGCCCGGGGATACTGTTCAAACCAGGCCACTGTATATTCCGCCAGCGCTTCCAATGCCGGAATCAGGAACAGACTGCCCGAAAAAACCGATGGAAGTTCCGGAATATCAATATCATGCCGTTTTCTGTATTCGGCCAGATCATTCCTTTCGCGGTGGTAAATGGTATAATTTATATTTCCGCATTCTTTCAGTTCCGGTACGATATGGATACCGGCCAGCAAAAACGGCGCTTTTTTGTCGGCGGCGTAACGAATTATGTGGTTCCAGGGAGTGAACAGGAAATTGCCGGCGGAAAACGGGAAAGTTTCTCCGTTCAGCGTAATGATTCCCTTACCGCTTTTGCACCAGAGCAGCATTCTGCTTTGCACTTGGCCGATATGTAAAATTTTCCCGGGCGCAAAGACCGCATAATTAGCATGCAGGATTATGGCGTCAGGAGCCGGAACGTTTTTATTTTTGATACTCATATACCTTATATATTAGACAAAAAACGCAATTTTGCAACTATTATACAAAAAATAAAATTAATGTCCATTGCGTATTATCCGGGTATATTTATAATATATGGTAAAACCGGTAAAATGCCGGGACCTGACGGAGATGTTATAATGTCTACCCGACAAGAAGTAAATGACAAAATCGATCGGCCAATTCTCAGGATTGCCGCAAGTCAATTTCCGGTAACCGGGAATGTCGAGGCTAATGCCGGGTTTATATGCAGGCACATGAGGGAAGCCGCGCGGCAAAAATGTGATGTTATCAGTTTTCCTGAAAGCGCGCTGACAGGTTATTTTTGGGATGAAAAAGATTCGTATAGAAAGAAATATAACTATGCAGGCAGTGGGGGCTCAGAGCCGCAATACAGCGATTGGAAATTATTGCACGCAAAATTTGATCTTATTGCAAGAACAGCTGACAGGTTAGATATCTGGACGGTATTCGGTTCTGCTCATTATGTGTCATCGCGCGACAAACCGCTGAATTGTCTTTATATTATAGATAACAAGGGCAAATTGGTTGACCGTCATGATAAAGTACGTATTTGTCCGTTTGAGGAACCATATTACAGCGCAGGAAATCATATTACAGTTGTTGATATCAAGGGGATACGTTGTGGTTTTCTTATTTGCGCAGACTACGGTGGAAAAAATTTTTACAATGCTTATCGTCAACAGGGAGTAACAGTTCTTTTTCATTCATACTATAATGCCTGGTTTTCTGGTCCGATCGAGCATGACAATATTATCCCGGGTCTTAATCGGGAATGTGCACGAGAGTATGGTTTCTGGATTGTGGCGACGAATTCTAGCCAGAGGCATTCATGCTGGCCGACAGCAATTTTTAGTCCGGATGGCATTTTTTGTAAATCCATGGACCGTCATATTCCGGGTATCATTTGTCATGATCTGCCGATCCGACAACTCCAGGATTCGAAAAATCACCCCTATATTGTAGGAACCGGCTCGTCACCATCCCATCAACGCGTGCTGGATAGACGACTTTGCCTTAACAGATCAATCATAAAGTAATAGTTTAGAGTTCAAGTCCGCCTCATAAATCAGAAATGTGAAATCGACCTAAAACCGTGAGAAAAAAAGTTAATAAAAGGCATTGACAAGTATAACAATTTCCTTGTCAAGGCAGAGGCAATGCTTCATTTATAGTTCGGCATAAAGCCGCTCCTTAATAAAAATTAGCTCAAAAAGGATATTATTGAATATGATGCTGATGGAAAATGCCGGGAGGTTTTCTTCCAAGGAACGGGTAATGCTGACCTTTAATAAAAGTGTTCCCGATCGGGTTCCGATAAATTATCTTGCCAATTCCGGCATAGACCGCCGTTTCAAAGCGGTATTAGGTCTAAAGCCGGATGATAATCTCGGCTTGAAAAAAGCCATCGGAGTGGATTTTGCCGGGGTTCAGGCCGGTTACACCGGAGTGCGGTTGCATTCCGAAATTCCCGGTTTGCATGTTGATCCGCTCTACGGCATCCGGAGAAAGTGGATTGAACATGAAACCGGAGGGTACTGGGATTACTGTGATTTTCCGCTGCAGGACGCCCTCATTGAAGAAATCGAAAAATGGCCGCTTCCGTCCCCGGACGACTTTGATTATGCCGCAGTCCCGGGGGCTTGTAAGAAGAATCAGGAATTCGCCGTTTTCGCCGGTGGGGCGGGAACGGGGGATATTATCAACTCTACCGGGATGCTGCGGGGCATGGAACAGGTATTGGTGGATTTGATTACCGAAGAACCGGCAGGTTTGCGGCTGATTCAGCGGAAAGCCGATTTGCAGTTGGAAATTCTGTTTCGGACCATTGAAGCGGCCGAAGGCCTGATTGATTTTGTCTGGATGGGTGAAGATCTCGGTTCTCAGAAAGCGCCGTTGATAAGTACTGAACTTTACCGCAGGATTATCAGGCCGATCCACCAGCGTTTCATTGATGTGGCCAAACATTTCGGGCTGCCGGTAATGATTCATACTTGCGGTTCAAGCAGTTGGGCTTATGAGGATTTCATCGAAATGGGAATTGATGCGGTCGATACCCTGCAGCCGGAGGCAAAGGATATGGCGCCGGAATACCTCAAAGAAAAATTCGGCGGCCGGTTGGCTTTTCACGGGTGCGTATCCACCGCCGGCCCCGTGGCTTACGGAACCCCGGACGAAGTTACGGAATATTGCCGCCATATTCTTGAGATAATGATGCCCGGCGGGGGATATTGCTTCGCTCCCACTCATTGCCTGCAGGACAATTCTCCTGCTGAAAACGTGCTTGCCATGTATAAGGCCGGGGCAAAGTATGGCTGGTATGAATAAGACCGGTTAGACGGCCCCGACAAAAGTAAAAAAATGACATAGTCCAGAACTTGTTCTGGTCGGTGATCCAGCGGCCGAAAGCGCTGGCCGCTCGTTTCCAACGAGCGGAAGTAATAGCGCAACTTGTTGCGCCTGAGAAAGTACCGCTCTTGCTAAGCGATGTCCGGAAAAATCAGCGGAGCTTATTTTTTCCGGATGTTGAGCGGGCGAGCCGGACGAAAAACACTGTTTTTTTCAATAACGGCGACTTTTGGGCTGTCCGGTTATTTTACCGGTGAAAAAAGGCGTCTTTTATATTCGTAACACATTTTTTCAAGGCCGGAATGGGGTTATTTTCATCGCCTTCATATTCAAGCGTCAAATATCCTGAATAATTTATGTCTTTTAAAAAAGCAGCCAATTCTTTTATATTCAGATTGCCGGATCCTACAATCACATCTTCCAGATGTCCCGTACGGTCAAGATGAAATCTTTTAGATGCAGGCCGTATAATCGGTCTTTGAATTTTTCAGCTATGGCGACCGGATCTTCTCCGCTGTCCAGCATCCAGGCCGTATCGAGGCAAAGTCCAATATTGGGACTTGATTTTGAGAATAAGCTTTCCAAAGCTCTTACTGACCCTAATTCATGCTTGCGGCCATGATTGTGAATGGCGATTTTTTTCCCGTATTCCTCGCATAATTTTTCCGCGACGGCAAGTCCGCCTTCCGCCAGATCGGCGCTGATTGCGGAAAAACCGGCCGCCTTGGCAAAATCAAAAACCTGCCTGGCGGCTTTTTCGTCCCCGGTAAAGCGATTTACCCCAAAGGAAGATATTTTGATTCCGGCGTCAGTGTATTCTTGCAAAACTTCAAGGAAATTTTCCTTGAGGTCAATGTGAATACCGCAGATTTCAAGCTGATCGACATTGCACTCTTTTAACGACTTTATGAGCTTGGAAGTTTCCTTATATGCCCTGAAACATCAACTCTGAATTCCAAGATGGGAGAAAATTTCATTGTTTTCCATAATTAAAGTTCGCTTTTTTCATTTTTGTTAATATCAATAAGTTGCTCCAGTTTTTTCAGGATTTCAATTCGACCGCGATCCGCCCGGGTACGGTTTTTATCAACCGCCCAGTAGATATCAGCTCTTTCATACGTACCGGCAACTTGCCCCGGTAAAGACTGCAATAATTTTTCTGCGTTATTTATAACTGCTGATCTTTCGCCTTTCGCCTTCAATTTTTTGACTGTGTTTTGAAGTATAGCCAGATATTCATAATCTTCCACCCCCTCCAGCACGGCTTCCCAATGTTTACTGGATACCAGAGAACGATCGGTAGTGTAGACCATGCCATAAGAAGTGTTTTCTGCAAGCAATTCATTCCATGCCGATGCTTGAGAATTACTATAGTAATAATTCCAATAGGTCCAGTAAGCCATTCCCGAGGCGCTCAACTTCCAGCAATACCAGGCCTGCAGCCGATGATAATAATAGGGATCAAGGATACGGCTGGGACCGAGACAGCTGTACAGCCAGAGTTTTTTCTCGGTTTTACTGTCTCGGACAATATATTTTTTAATTTCTTCTATTTTATTTCCTAATTCGGGCAGCAATGGACAAACAATGTCGTAAACTTCAAGCATATTTTTCAAAGCGGCTTCGCGGTTCTTGAAAGTACCGTTGTTACCGGGGGTAAACAGATTAACTTCAGGAACCGCTGATTTAATGATATTCCCCCAAACCGTATTGGTTTGAAATTGCTTACGGGAATGGGGTTCGTCAATCAAATGAATTCCTATTTGAGCCGTTGCAATTCCTTTGCGGTTGGCATAATTAACCAATTTCGTGATCCATTGCGACACCATTCGCTCAAACCTTTTCGTGCCGACTGCTTCTCCGGCGAAACTATACAAATTTTGTTCTAAATAGAAAAAATAATTTTTCTTTTTCCCGTGTAAAGCTATCCATTGATCAAATGACTTTGTTCTCAGGGGCTTAACGAGATTGCCGGGCTGATCGAAATCTTCAGCTTGAGGCCAGCAGGCGGCGGCTCGATGCCCATAGACCGTATTTACCAGATGAGCATCCATATCCGCTGCGGCCAAGGCAACGTTTTTTTCGGTCATTCCCGGAAAACCGTACGGCTGATCGGTATAGTCTAAAACCGCCAGGGATAAATGGGGACACTCCGGTAAACTGACGGGATAAATATTGATCTTGAACGGGACTTCAACCGGAGAAGAATTTGAGGATGCGATAATCAGTTTGCCGTGATATTTGCCGGGAGCGAGAGTTCTGGAATTACACTTTATCCAAATCTGACGGGTCATACCGGCAGGAATCCTGATTTCAAAACCATCCCGGCATTTTGCGACCGGAACGAGCGGATCCGCCACCATTTGTCCCCCCAGCCAATTTGCCGCGACAAATTCCACTTGAAACAGCTTGAGGCAATCCGGGACCGGGCTGCCGGGCAATCCTTCAAAGTGGAGCTTTATACTGGTTTCACCGGAGGCTGAATTGGTGAGATTCAAGACTTCTCCGCGACATTCATTGGTCATCATTTCAAACGCAATATGAGGGTTTGCTTTACCGGTCGGGATATCCGTGGCATTTAACCGGGACCAGCGGTCGGCATTCCAGGCCGCAAGCGCCGGCATTTTTTTGAGTTGCATAATTTTCGCATTTGCAAGCAATAGCTGTTTATGGAGATCGTTCAAGGGAGTAATTGCCCGACGCTCGGGAGGGAAGTCCGCGGGAGTAAAATCAGAGCTGTTTATCTGCTCTTCCAGCTTGCTGAAATCTTCCCGCATTTGCGCTGCGGCATTTAAGTCCGTTGCATTTTTTATTACGGACGTTAAATCTCTGAACAGGATGGTCTTTAAAGAGCGATTGAAAGCTGATCCGCTGAGATATTTATTTAATTGAGCGAAAGGTATCGCCCGGTTTCGAAACGGCTTTTTTAAAAATTCATCTGAGCCCTGATAAATTCTGATTTCATCACAAAAAGTAAAACCATTCGGGTATGAGCCCAAAAGAGGTTGTACCACAAAAGTTACAAAACGCCCTTTAGTTTCCAGAGACTTGCTTCGGTACTCATAAAATTTCGGTTTTTGTTCATGAAAGGATTCAATGGGTAATAAATTTTTATTCTTAATATCAACCAGATTGCAGGCATAATGAAAATTCCTGCCGTCATCACTGACAAAAATATAGATACCGGCAGGCCATAGCACATTTAACGGCCCGTCAAAGCCGGTATGAAATGAAACTCCTGAAATGGGAACTGTTTTTTTGAGATCAACTGTTATAAAAACATATTTACAACCTTGCCAGCCTACGCACCCTTGCTGAACCCATAATTGTTGTGGTCCGGAATAAATCTTGCCGTCTGTAAGGTCTATGTCATCGTGCTTCCGGCAGAGTTGGTAATTGGGTTGGGGATTCATGGTATATTTTTTACCCAACGCAATATTCTCATCCGGTAGTTTCATTTCTTTTGAAATACAGGTAAAATTCAGCATTGTCAGCAGCCCGATAAAAAAGAAATGGCGCAATAAATTCGGATTGATAATATTTCTTGTGCGGAGCAAAAATGAAGTTTTTTTCGAAGATCTTTTTTGCAATTTAAAAGTCGGTGTCATTGTCCCTTTCCTTTAGGTTAAATTGGTTCGTCAAATTTCCCGGTATTATTTTGTAATTATTTAGTCCTATGAAGTTACTTCCTCCGAAAAAAGTTGAACTTTTTTGTCGAGTAGACTGAGGCCTCCCATTGTTTAGGTTGTGTTTGTGTTCCCCGTTGCCCTGCACTTTCGCCTGCAGGGTGTCACAATATCCAGCCATGCAATAGT
>JAQULZ010000035.1 GCA_028718375.1 Victivallaceae bacterium
TGTTATTTTCGCGGCGGGTGTGGAAAAGCGGCTGTTGGAAAGCTATATTTTTCATGAGAGAGGTTCTTTTTTTGATTATAAGATGTAATTTTTCATTGAATTGGTCTTTTTTGATTAATTTACACCTATTTCAAAACAAAGCATCTCTCTCATTATCAAATTCTTAGATTTTTACGGACAGGCTCTAAATATCTTTATGAGGAAATCTACTGTGTCCGCGGGGATATGGAAAACCGTATAAAGGAACAACAACTTGATCTGTTTGCCGACCGCACAAGCTGTCACGACTGGTGGGCGAATCAGTTTCGCTTACTGCTGTCGAGTCTGGCGTATACGCTTATTGAGTGCTTTCGTACTTTGGCCCTGAAAAACACCCAATTTGCCAAAGCTCAATGTGGAACTATACTAAAAATCGGAGCGGTGGTCAGGCGCAACACCAGAAAAATATATGTCTCTCTTTCAAGCGCATATCCATATAAAAATGAGTTCATCGCCAGCTGCGAAAACATCGCCGCAATAACATGAATAAAAACAGAGCTGCCCCGGCTCGCTTATCAACAATGGGGGTTGGGGGAGTGTACCAATTTTTCAGAGAAAACGCAATTTTTGCCCCGGGTTGAACTGCAAAAATGAAAATTTCCCAGATGTATGAAGATTTTAATCGTTCATGCAACATGCAGGACAGCTATTAGAACGCAATTCGGTATGAGTTCGCCGTTTTGATACATTTTCTCAACCTGCTCGGGAATTTTATAACCCAATCTTTGATGCAGACGTTTGGAATTGAAAAAAGCGGCGTATCCCTTGATCTCATTGGTTTTGGTCCGGATATCGCAGGATTGAAATTTCAATCACATTACTTCGGGGCTGCCGTTGACAATCCGCCGAATCCGGCGGCCTCCTATCACCGCGCCATCAGCGCGAACACGCCCCATCCAAGGTATTCACGCGTATATGCGGCGTAGCGTTTTGGCTCCGAGGTCAGTTTAGCTCGAACATCTTTCGCGAAGTCGTCGTCGGGATTCGCTTCGAGCCATCGGCGCATGGTGAGCCACTTGGCGGCCTCGTACCGATCCCAGCCTTCCTGATCAGCCAGAACCATTTCCACAACGTCGTAGCCGAGATCGCCGAAAGATGCGAGAAGTTCAGGAAGAATAAGAAAGTCGGAGATCGAATCAGCGCCGCATCCCCTAACTGCGTCTTCCGTCGGAGGCAGCCGCAACCAGTAGGGCTCGCCGATGAGGATGATTCCTCCTGAGCGGAGACTCTTTGCCAGAAGCTCGATGGTACCGGCGACTCCCCCTCCGATCCACGTGGCGCCGAGACAGGCTGCCACACCGACCTTTTCGTTGGCGAGGTAACCGGGGAAGTGGCATTCCTCATTAAAGAGCACGAATAGGAGCAAGACATAAAACAGCAAATTTCAAACAAAATAAACTTCAGCTCTTGACAAAGGCCTTCTCATAGGAGCGGCCGAAATCGCTGGTCGCCCGTCTCCAACGGGCGAAATTTATGCGCAACTTGTTGCGTCTGAAAAAGTACCGCTTTCGCTAAGCGATGTCCGGAAAAAATCAGCGGAGTATATTTTTTTCCGGACGTTTGAGCGGGCGAGCTACACGAAAGACGTTGCATGTCGACTTTTTCGGGGGCGTCCTGTTGTTAAGCTGGCGGAAAAAGTATGAAAATCACGCCAATAATGCTTGTATTTTTGCTTTTCCGCGGCACTTTATGAATTCGGTTTTCCATCCCGGAGGGATGGTCGAGTCGGTTTAAGGCAGCGGTCTTGAAAACCGCCGAGGTGAAAGCCTCCGTGGGTTCGAATCCCACTCCCTCCGCCACTTCTATAAATCATTAATCATCAATTAGTTATCCTGCACAAAACTTGTAATAATCAAATAGGTTTTCGCAGGGCTTCTTAGCTTTTCTTAGGTCAATTTAACTCTATCCAAGTTTGCGCAAAACGCTTGATTTTCAGTGTGCGAAGGCGGGTTTTTGATATAATCGGCAAAGTGTGCGGAATAGTGTGCGGAGCGCCTGGATAAAGAAAACCCGCCATTGCTGACGGGCTGTTAATTGTTATTTTCCTGAGTGTGCGGTTATGATTTAATCGTTATATTTACCGCCCGTTAAAACTTGCCATGCAAGCGCTGCCACTGCCGGAACTTGTCCATTGCCAGCGGCCTTGGCGCCGTCCACCCCTCCGGCCATCCCATCAGGTTTTCGCACAGCGTAACCGTTGGCCATAAGCCAAGCCGGTGCAACATCTGACATAGTACCGATTGGGTCAATGCTCCGTACGTACTTTTCAAAAGCGACGCTTTCGGCGATCGGAGCTTTTGGCCCATTGTCCTGGTTATACTTCCCCAGTATCCATATTCGGTCTCTTTTAATGGGGTAATTGAGGTGTCCAGCGCCCAGCACACACCATTTAGCATTATACCCCATCTCGGCCAGCGAAGCGAGGACTTGTTCGAGGCCGCGAGTGCAGAGCAAGGGGGAATTTTCCACGAACGCGAGCGCCGGTCGTATTTCCCCAATAATCCGCGCCATTTCGAACCACAGGCCAGAACGTTTTCCTCTAATTCCCTCACCTTTGCCGCCCGAGCTGATATTCTGACACGGAAATCCGCCCGAAACGCACAGTTTTCCGGCGATGCTCCTGAGCCATTCGATATAGGCCCGGCAGTCCGGATTGTCGATCCGAAAGCTGCGGACGTCGTCCCAGATCGGGAAGCACGGGAGACACAAATCACGCTGCCGATCGAGGAGCACTTTTCTACCAAAAGGCTCAATCTCAACAGCACCGATGGTGGTAAGTCCGAGGAGGTTCTTTCCGAGAATTCCTCCCCCCGCACCAGCAAATAATTCCAGCTCATACATACAATACCTTGTTGTTATGATTTTGGCATCAGTACTGGCCGTCTCCCCCCGTCTGGATGCGCAAACGGTGCCAAGAAAAGAGACCTGAAATTTATTTTTTCATCGTTATCACCTCCTTGCTATGGGATTCCTCCAGATACATTCGATCCGTTTTTGTTTGGCCTTTGCGTTTCCTTCACCCTGCAGACCGGAAACCCTGGTGCGGCCGGCGGCTGAACAGACAACCTCTATTTCATGCTTTTCCCAGCCGGCTTTTTCGAGAGGTTTGTACAGCGGATTGTCATACCCGGAAAGCAATACAGCACCGTCATAATTCAGCAGCGTCTCTATAAGCTCCTCATGATCTTCATCCTTTAACTCGTGTTCATAGCCTCCGGCTTTTCGGGTGCCAATCACATACGGCGGATCGCAATACGCCAGCCACCCCGGCCCGCAATATCTTTTCAGTATGTCCCGCCAGTCCGCACACTCTATTTGTACGCGCTGTATCCGGTCATGGACTTTCGGCAGGTTCTCAAATGAAGCGCGCCAGCGTGAAGTGGTTTGAGCCATCCCCCTATTGGATGAAAAGACCGATGTCCCCCAGGATGAACCGAATGTCGCACCGAAGCTTTGCTGGATGATATAATACCACTGGACGGCCTGCTCCACCGGATCATGGATCGCCGGCCAGGTACGCATATATTCCTCGTAAAGCTCGCGGCTTACCGGCAGTAACGAGGCCCTGGCCATAAACTTGCCGAAATATTCGACATCGGCGATTACCCTGAAAAAATTAACGATTCCGCGATTTACATCGTTATATACTTCGACCTTGCTCGGTTCTTTTGCGATCAGGATATTTCCGCCGCCACCAAACGGTTCCACATATTGCGCATGATGCGGTAGAAGGCTCAATATGGCGTTTTTGATTTTACTGCCGCCCTTGCCGCCGAACCACGGGAACGGCGCTCTGATATGTGCGTTGTTCATTTGAGAAGTACTCCGTTAAATTATTAAGTGAATACAAAAAAAGCGATGCTTGAACTATCCATTTAGGCGGCTATTTTCTTAAGACCCCATTTAGCGCCCATGGTGGTGATGTTCAGGCATCGCTGCCGATCAGCGGCGTTTGCGGCGCCGCTGATCCGCTTTTCATTTGTTAAAATTGAGCAGTTAAGTCATGCTTGTATTATCCTCCTTTGTCTCCCTGCCTGACCCCTAGATTTCACTAAGCGGTCAGGAGTGTTAAGTGTTAAGTGTTAAGATTTAAGTGTTAAGAAAAATCGGATTGCGATCGGACTTGTAAACACCCCGGCGAATATCAACTTTGTCACCAGCGGAATAGCCAGCATACAGTGCATCTTTTCGCCTGTCTTTAAAATTAAGTTCATAGTCTTCGGCCCCAAATTCCTTCAGATATTCATTGACCAGGTGAAGACGCCGTACAATTAAACCGGTAGATTCTCCCTGGTGCGTTTTGTTAAAGGTTTTACGGGCTTTAGCCAGAACTGATAAAACAACTCCCCGCATAAAATCTTTCCGATAAGCGTCCCGCCTGTAACTTTTCCTGAAATGTTTTGTTTTCATGTGTTCCCTGGTTATCTTGGGAATCTGATTATGCAGAAAATCATATACGTAGGCGCATATTTCAGAATCTGAAGAGTAACCAACCACCTGCAACCTTTCTTTATAAATTCCTCTGCTGTTGAGGCATACGCAATTAAACATTTTAGCAAGGCTGGCAGCAAGTAATTTCTCCCATTTAGGGGTCTTGGTTCTTGCCCCGGATATATCCCGGTGAGTAATGGCTTCTCCGTCCGGAATAGCTTTTACACTTTCCAGGGAAAGATTATGCTCGCTGCATAAATCCATTGCTTTAGCAAGGGCGGAAGCAGCTTCATTTTCATTCGGCGAATTGCTCAGGGCCAGCAGCTTTTTTATTCTATCAATTACCTTCATGCTGCGCCTCCGGTTTAATGAAAAAGCTTTTATAGGTCCCGGACATGTAAAATTCATTCAAATTCATGCCTAATGCGGACGCTTCCGCTTCTCCCGGCCAGAGACCGGCCCAGCGGGCGAATTGCGGATCGTGCCCTTCACAGGTGCACTTCAGCCGTTGAAGCCCGCAGACGCTGCAGCATTCAATATCACAGCCGTCGTGATGCGGTTGCCCGGGAGCGACCCCACAATCCGGACACGGGATTAATTTATATTTAGCCATTTTGCACCATCCGGTTCGGTTTCAAATTCATGCCCGAAATCAACACCGCCAAAAAAGACGTGCTTGCCCGGTACCTTGTTTATTTCCTCACAAAAGACTTTCATTGCGTTAAAATTCCTGGCGCAGGCTTTGGCTACCTCTTTTATAATGGTAACCGTTTCATCACTGAGTTTCGGTTCCAGCGGCACCGGCGGCTTTTCCGGCATGCCGGGAAGTTCGGCTTCTACCATCGGTTTGCAGGGTAATTCCGGTTGTCTGAAATTCTTTTGCATGATAGTTGTCTCCTTGAATTAGTTTTTAACCACGAAAAACACTAAAAACACGAAAGTTTTTTTAAGCTTCGATATATCTGCGATATCCGCTGGTCCGCGGAGAAAACCAGGACTCCTTGCAATTGTCAAAAAAATTGTAAATGTCATGAGCAATATTTAACCTGATATAACCGTCAGCTCCTCCGGGAAACCGGTTATTGATTTTATCCGGATTCTTGCGGCAATAAACAATAAATCCATACAGGTTTTCTATCTGTTCGTCGGCGGCGTAATGATCAAGGACTTCGCTGCAAATAAATTTTGCCCGGTCGATTTGAATCTCCGTAAGTTCATCGTTACTGAAAGAAGCTTCGAACTCCTTGGTAATTTCGGCTTTCATTTCCTCAATAGTCATTGTTTCTGTCTCCGTTGGTTAGTAAGAGAAGAAACTTTATTATATTTCTCCATGGTAATATCTTCAGGTTTGTCTGATTCAACCCTTAAACCACAATCAATACAGTCTATTGTTGTTTTGTAATGATATACAAGTCCGTGGTCATCAGGGTTCCACCAGGAAGAAGATACTTTTATTTTTCCTCCACAAAACCGACATTTTAAAGGTTTATTGTTTTTCATTTTTTATTCGTCTCCCGGTTCTTATTGATTTCGCGTTCCATTTTGCGGATCAGTTTCATGGTTTCACTGTGGCGGTATTGCGCAACGTATTTACAAGCGACAATCTCAATGGGTGTCCTGGCCTTTTTGATCAAGTTCTCCGCCCGCATTATGTTATCCGCAGCGATTCCGGCAAACCTTTTGACCGCGGCTTCAAAGAGTTTCATATCCTCCTCGCTCGGCTTTGATGGAAATACAACTTTAATGCCCATACTTCATCATCTCCTAATTTTAAGTTAAAACGGCACTTCGGCCGCGATCTTATTCCGTTCCTGCTCCAGACGTTTTTTTAAAGCGTCAATCACTTTCAGGGCTTCTGCTGCCTTAAGTTCTTTGACGGCCTTGGCGCGCGCGAAATGGCACGTATGGGCGATAAATCCGAGCAGGTATTGAGCATTCTGCTTTTCCGTTGAAAGATAACCGGAAAGCTCCCGCCAAAACTCATCGATCAGGTGCGTTTCCCGGGTGTTGGCCGCGCCTTTTCCCGGGCGGCGTTTGCGCCAGTACCGCAAGTCAATATTTCCCGGTACCGCCGCCCTGCCGGTCTGAACTCTGACCTCAAGTTCCGCCTCGATCGTCGCCATAGTGTCGTCGAAGTCGATTTGCGACAAATACGGCGACTCCTCGTTCATCGCGCCGCCGGCGCGGTAAAGAACCTGCCGCCCTTCATTCATATCCATTCGGCACAGCCGAACGTACTGCCGGAACTTCCGAACCTGCGCCTCCTGCCAGCCGATACGTCGGCCTCGGGGTGCCGCTCCTTCGCTAAGGCTGGGAGCGGAGACAGAAACATCCGGATGCAACGAAACCCCGTTGAGCGCCTTCATGACGGCCTGATAATCGTTTTCATCCAGGCGCGGATCAGTGGAGGATACGGCTCCGGTCAGCTCCGAAAGCAAAGCGCGGTAGTCCGGATCCGACATGCCGCGCTCGTTTTTTGCGATATGTATTGAAGCTTTTTGCCGGTTAGTAAGCATGGCGTTCCACCCGCCTTTTTTACTTTATTTTATTATGCCTGGTTCACCACACGCCGCCGGATTTCCGCCAGTCGACGGCCATTTTAAGGTCATCGACATTCAAGTATTGGCGGTTATCGCTTCTGGCCCATTTTCTGGCGCGCTCCAAGTCTTCAAACAATGTCCGCAGCTTACCGTCCCGGTTCCGGGCGATAGCGAGGGCGAATTTCAGCAGCTTGGCCGGCAGTTCCGGGTGAAAGGCTTTGATTACCGCTTCTATTTCTTCATCACGCACTTCCGGGGGAATTTTTACCTCGAATTTTATGCGTCCTACGAACTGTTCGAAATAATCGGCCAGCCGCCCGTGACGCATTTCCGACAAGTAAACGTCGGTAAAGATCAACACGACCGAACACTCGCATATATCGTGCAGGTCGCGGAGGAGTTCAATCGCGCTGGTGCCGGTTCCCGTTCGCGGCATCAAATGTCCGGCCTCGTCGGCGATAATGACATTGCGGGGCCCAAAGGCCGAACGCAAACGCGCTTCCAGCAGGCCGGTTTTTTTGCCGCTCGTGCCGATCCCGCAACAGCGGCATAATTCCTGTACCAGCGTCAGCCGGGTACAGCCGGAAGGAACGCGGATGTATTTTGCGCGTCCGTGATTATTTTCCCGCGCCCAATGCCGGGCAGACAAGGTCTTGCCGCGTCCGGTCGGGCCGGTGATCGCGACCATTGAACTTATATCCCGGGCATAGTCCAGCGCCTCGTGGATGCGTCGGGTGACGATAGTTTCGACCAGCGGGATCGAGTTTACCATGCGTTTTTTCAGGTCTTCGATTTTATCGCAGAACGGCCCGATCGGATCAAGCTTCCCCGTAAATGCCCGGTAAACAGTTTGCCAATCCTCGCCGATTGCCCGGATAAGAGCGTTTTTAGAGCCTCTGAGCTCGTCAAAAGCATAACCCCACAACCATTCCAGTAAATCCTGCTGCTCTTCCTCGTAGGCTGCTATTCCGGCCCTGAACATGTTTAAAGCGATGTTTATTGCGTCACTGGCCATATTGGCTTCCGGCGCCGGATTAGTGGCGCTGTGCGCCTGGTGTTTGGCGTCGCCTTCGGCGCTGCCTTTTTTCCTAGTAGTCATAGTCGTCTCCTTTTTTTGCTACTGCTACTTTGAAAAATTCCCTGAGTTTTTCAGGGCTGCTGCTTACTTCGTATTGTTCACCGTCGGTCTCCGGCGCGGCAAGCTGCTTCGGTGCGGAAGCCGGAGCGATCGCCTCTTTGTAGCCGGGTTCCAGCCGGGGATCGTCGGCGGGGGCGTATATGCCCGGGTTGTGGTCGCCGCCTTTGACGCTTCTTTTGTTGTCGATCAGCTTCAGGCGCGGCGCGTCCAGTTGTTCGGCGGAAAGCGAGTAAAGCGTCAGCGGGTCGAGTTTTTCAAAGCCCCCGGTAAGCTGCAGTACCATTGTCCGGGCAAGTTTCGCCTGGCGGTTTTGCAGGGTTATTTCAGCTTTCAGTAATTCCCGGTCTTTAGCGCTTTTCGCATAGGCGGCTACCTGCGGTTTGGCTTTGCATTCGCAGATCGGTTTTCCGTTCGGCTCAAAGGCGAAAACATGGGAAGGATCGTTCGCGTCGGTTTTGATCATCACTTTCTTATCGAAATGCTTCCAGAGCTCGTCGGTACCGCGATATTCCTGTTTTCCGAAAAAGACGCCCGGGCCTTTCCGTACCTGGTACAGTTTGCCCACCGGCTTCAGGAATGCCCGGAATAATTCCGGTTCCGTCATCGGCGCGCGCTGCAGGCGGTTCTCCGGAGCGAACGCCTGGGCCGGGGACAGGCCATTGAGGATTTTACCGTTATTCGGGGTCTGGTGATATTCGGCGATCCACTTGTCGAAAAGATCACAGAGTTCGTTAAGGTTTGGCAGCAGGTGCGCGTTTTTGTAATAAAGCTGCGCCTGATCCGGCCGCTTGGCCGGCGCATTGCCCAGATAACCGGGATGCAGTTTGTCGAATTCCCTCGATAGATAGCCGAAAAAGCGTTCGACGCACTTCGCCCGGCCGTTGTACGGCAGGCTGTTGGTCATCTTTATGTCAAGTTCTTTGAGTATCGAATGCTCGTAGGTTTCCGTCCCGGATTCGTTCATGGAAAAAGTTACCGGAGCCCCGAAACCTTTGCAGAGAAAATCCCTGCCGTTGTCGATATACAGCGCGTCCGGACGGCCGTAATAAGCTATTCCCTGGGCCAGGCCGTTGCGTACCGTCCAACTGTTCGGGCTGTTCTCCAAAAGCTGCACGGAAACGGCATGCCAGCTCTTGGCGTCGAAATAAACGCAAATCCAGGGTCGTACGGCTTCCCATCTCTGCTTTCCCTCATTCCATACCCGGATCGGGAAGTCAAGCACCCGGTGGTCGGCAAACCATATTTGATTAGGCATTACCGCCGTCCAGTCGCGGGAAATGTAACTGAGCATGTGATCCCGAACCCAGGCCGGCCCGAGCCGGGCGTTGTTCACGATCAGCGGGTTAAGTTTCGCGACCTGGTATTTAACCTGGTCAATATTGGGGATTGCGGCCAGCCGGTCAAGTTCCCTGGTTCGCCTGGAAGCCATGCGCCAGGACTGTTTCATTGACCAGTGATTACGGTTCAGGTAAGTGGCGAAAAACAACTTCCAAAAGAGTTCGCAGCCGTAGCGCTCGCTGCCGCCTGACCAGCAGTTGGCCAGGGCGTTTTTGTTTTCCCAGAGTATTTTGTTTTTTCCGGCTTTTTTCTCCGGGGCTTTCAGTTTGCCGATCCAGTTCCGGTAATTATCGTATTTCAGCGCGGAACAGCCGTTTTTGCCGGCGCTGACCAGATGGGGAAAAAGATGCGCTTTGATGGCCACGACTTCGCAGCAGGCGGGATAATTGGCGCGGGTGCGCTCGTGTTCCTCATAAACCAGCTTGCAGAACAGCCATTTTTCATCCCGCAGCCCCCGTTCTTTTGCCGGCAGTTCCTTTGCCGGCTGACATACGGCCAAAGCCGTTTGCTCACGTTTTACCAGGTTAACTTCGCCTCCTCCGAAATCCAAAGCTAAAGCAGATGCTCCCATGATATCCTCCGTAATTAGTTGTTATCCCGCCGATTGCAGGCTTAAGGCCATGCGTTCGCGGATCTCCGCCAGCTTGTCCGCCTGGGCCCGCAATTGCTGTTCGGCGGTGGCGATTACCGCCGGATCTCCGCCGCGAACGTTCAGGTAATTGACGACGTTTTCCACCAGCACCATCCCGCTTTTATAGTATTTGCCGACGGTTTCTCCGTTGAAACGCTCGTCCATAAACAAATTGTCGAGTTTATCATCATCGACCTTGAGAAAAGCCTCCACCGCTTCGAACATGTCCGGCTGGTATTTGTCGCCTTTGCCGGCTTTCGACTCTTCTCCCAGGCATTCGCAGACGGCGGCGCGGACTTCATCCCGGGAAAGCTTTTCCGGTGGATAGGCTTCCAGGAACCGAGGAATATCTTCTCGCGGAAGCCGCGACATAGCCAGCAGTTTTTCCGTATCAACCGGAAAGAGCCGCCGGTAAAGTTCATCGCCGACATCGAGCAACAGGTTACCGATCTGGCGCAAATGGTGCAAATCCGATCCGGCCAGTTCATTGCCACGGGCCCAATCAACCCAGCCAACAACATCATCCTTGAAGTTATCTCGTCTGGCACTCGCAACTAATACCGCTATTGACACCCGGTATTTTCTGGAAAAATCTAGAATTTCCTGTAAGCACAAAGTTTTGTCATTTAACTCTGCCGGAATTTTTTTGTTGGCTAATGCCTGATATAGTTTCATGTTGCTGTAACCTCAACTTGCGAAAACCATTTATCTTTTTAGTTCTGCGTCTAATAGTTCCTTGGAAACGCTGAAACCGGCAACGTCGCCGGTAATGATCTGCGCGCCGTCTATTTCCAACCCTTCGGCTATATGCTTCTCGACCGCTTTTTTATCTATCCTGTATTTAAGCTCGATAATGTCGTCCAGTTCGTTTTCGCGGGCGGATGCGATTAGCGCCTGTTCATCGTTTATATGCAACTTTGAAGCCGTTCTCAGACCGTATTTGCCGAATTCCGTCTTGCGCATGCGCGGCTTGACGAACCGTCCCTTATTGGCCAGGATATAACTGTTCAGCCAGTTGATCAGTTCGTTATAATCTTCGACGGCGCCATCTATATCCGCCGCCAGTTTTGCCTTGATCTCCGCGATCCGTTTTTCGGCCAGCGCTTTTTTCGCCTTGATCCCAATCTCCAGCCGCGCCAGCTCTTCAAACTTTTTATCGGCTTCCGCGACTGTCGCCGATTCAAATTCCCGATTGTCGCTAATTCGTGTTACCGTCATATAAAAACCTCCGGTTTTAGTGTTAAGTTCTTTTAAATACGGAAAATCCGTGAGGATTTTCTCGAAGTCCAGGGCTTGCCCTGGTCGAATTCCCGATTGTCGCTTATTCTCGTTACCGTCATGAAATACCTCCTGGCGATCCGTCGCCATCGTTACTATTGTTATTTTTAAAGAACAGGCTGGCGAAAACCGCCAGGAAAACCACTGCCGCCAAACCGAATTGACTGCCGTAATAAATCAGGACGTAAGTCATATTGTCTTACCCGTATCGGCTTCATATCTGACCATCAGTTCCCCTGCCGGCCTGGCAAGCCATTCCCGTCCGGCTCTCCTTAAATCCTGCAAGTGCCGCTTTACTGTTTTTTGAGAAATCCTTAGCCGCAAAGCCAATTCTTTACGGTTGGCTCGCCCGTTCCGGATATATTCTCGAATAGTCGGCCATTTGTCGGGAAACCGGGCGGAAAAGTCGGCCAGGAAGATAGCTGTTTCCGCGTCCAGGCCGCCCCAGCCGTCATTTTTGTCGAGGGCGACGTTCGCCTCTTCCCTGGCGATCAGCCTTTCAAGCGGCGTCCGGTTGATTTCCGGAACCGGCCAACTGCTTCTGTTTGAATATTCATCTTTCTCGTTAATCATTCAGGACGCCTTTCTCATCTTGCGGTTAATGCCCCTTACAACTTCCGCCGGCAGGTTCATGCTCATGAAAATGCCGTTTGCCGTCCTGATTTTTTCACGCGCCCGGACGCGCCTCCTGCCGTTTTTCAAGCTCTTCATTTTGTCTCCTGGCCCCGGCAGAGCCGGGAAGTTGAAAGTTGAAAGTTGAAAGTTCCTTAATTTTTAATTCTTAATTATTCGGGCCGACATACCGGCTTGATGCCCGCCTTTTCACAATCAGCACAACACGTTCCGCAATACATCGTCATTCCGTTAGCTTCCATGCTTTCCCGGCATTCCCGGAGCCGCAGCAGCTCTATGACTCCCCGCAGTTCCTCGACGATCTCCGGAGCGCCAGCGTCCTCCGCATAGCTGATCGCTCTCCGAATTTTGTTTTCAATCTTCTCCCGCATGTTTTTGTCTCCTGACCCCGGCAGAGCCGGGGAGTTTTAAGTTTTTAATTCAACATTCGACGTTCGGCGTTCGATGTTCGACGTTCATTCTTCCCCGTACCACCGGACGAACGTCGTCACCGGACGAACGTCGTCACCGGACGAACGTCGTCACCGAATCGCCCTTAAAACCCGAATTCCACGTCCCCTTCTATTCCCAGCTCGACCTCATGAACCTCAGGCCTGGGTTCCGCAGGGCGACCGGCGGCTTTAAGTTCGTGTTCGGCCTCATCCAAGCCTGACAAGGTCATAAACACCCGGCAGTATTGTCCGGTCATGCCGCCGCGTTCCCAACTGCCGGATTCTTCGTCCAGCCATCCCATCGCAATGGCATGCCGGCTGGGGTGGATGCCGTTAAGCATGCCGATCTCCCGGAGCTGTCTGAATATCTTATGTCCGCCCGTGGCGACGCCGCGTTCGGCCAGCTTCTTGGCCGCATCCTGCAACGGCATCGCTCCGATTGGACATATTGCTTTCATGGCAACCTCCGGTTGCAGTTTTAAGTTTTAAGTGTTAAGATTTTTTATCCCGAAGCCGACGTATCGCCCGGCGGCGACGTATCGCCCTCAATTTTTAATTCGGGGAAATGCTGCTTGAAGGCACGGACGATATACGGAAAAGTCATTCCTTGCCGCCGGGCCTTGGACAATTCCTGAGCGCTGATCCCAATAAGTTCCGCCAGGCGCCGCCCGGTAACATCGGTTACCAACTGTATCTTATTGATAACCTCAGGGATGCCTGTGCATTCGCTTAAGTCAATTTGCCGTATCTCTTCAAGCGTGACCTTTGCGCTCTTCGTCTCCTTGGACTTTTTAGCGGCCTTCCCGGTCGGCCGATTCGTCGGCCTCGTTATCTTCGGCTTTTTTGCTTTGTCCGTAATTTCCGGGCAATCCGTTGCCTCCGGATCGGCTTACCGGAATCCGTTTAATTCCTGTAAACGTTTTACCTTGCGTTCCAGATACGCGATATGAAGCAGGTACTGCGCTATCTTCGCGTCCCGCTTCAGTATTTCGAGCTCCGCGTCACTCACGCAGGAAGACTCCGAAGCCGCGGGCTGACGCAGATATTCTACCGGCAAATACTCCCTGATGAATGGATACAGCTTTTCCTGACAGTCATCGCGAATTGATTTCACTTCCCCACTCAAATATTTACTGATATTGCGTTGAGTAATGCCGCATAGGTCAGCAAATTTTTGCTGAGTTCCGGCTTGCTCTACCGCTTTACGAATCGCCGCTTTTACTTCTTCCGTGATCTTCATTTTCCCTCGTCTCCTGTTTTTACTTTCAACTTTCAACTTCCCTACTCCCGGCAACGCCGGGCTTAATCCAGCAACTCCAGCGGATCACAATTCAATACCGCCGCGTAACGTTTCGCAATGCGGATGGTTTTGACGCCAGATGTGGCATGGTGGCTTACGCTGTTTGGGCGAACGCCTATTACAGCAGCTACATCTTTAGCCTTCATCTTTTTTTGCTTAAGCATTTTTTTGAAATTCGTCATGGCGTCTCCCTTTTTTAAATTTGTCATAATATATACATTTTTGTTTATTTGTGATTGCCATAGTATTAGTATATGTTTTTATTTGTAACATTACAAGTAAAAATAAATAAAAAAAGGGGGTTTTTTTTGATTTTTTTTAAAACCGCTGTATAATAAGAACTTAAAAGGGAGCAAAAACTGATGCCTAAATTTGATGATAAAATTAAAATAGCTATAGAAAAAGCTGTTAAACGCGATGGGTCGCAGTTTGCACTATGCAAAAAGATGGGAATATCAATATCCATTATGAGCCGTTATCTTAAAGGTAATGTTAAAACGATTAATGCAGGTACTTGGAATATGATTTTCCCTTTTATTAAAGAATATTTGCCGGAGGATTACCACAGAACATTTAATAACTGGAAATCAAAAGAGGAGTGGGAAAAGTTTTATAAAGAGCATCCGGAAGCGAGGCAGTATGCAAACAAAATAGATAATCATAATACGGTAGTAGATTTTCAGGAATTATCTAAAACAGACCCACTTTATGGACGTTCGAGAGAGTTTATAAATACTATAAAATTAATAACTGAAAAATTACCTTATCTCAGCCAGAAAACCCTGAATAAATTTCTTGTTGAGGCAATAAACGAAATAGAAGCTAAGGATAAGGACTAAAGCGTATGGGCACATGAAGATGTGGGACGTGTTGCGAAAAAACAATCGTTAAAACTTTTCGTGTTTTTCGTGTCTTTTGTGGTTAATAATCCGGGGAGAAAATCCGATGAAAAAACTGATTATAGTATTATTTTGCCTGGCTGCGGCGTGGATCGGCGCGGCTGATGAGGCGGCAAAGCCGGAATACCGTTACCGGGGCGTTGAAATCTCGCAGCGTTCGTTTAAAAAACTTTTCGTTTATTTCAAAGACAAGTTCTTTACCCTCCCGGACGGCAAAGTCGTTTCTCCGGTCGGAGAGGACGGCGAACTGAAAAAAATAAGCATTTCCAAAGATGAAATCGACAGCGGCGAAATAAGTGGGAAAATTGTTAAGGTAGTGGATAAAAACACTTTCATCATCAAAGCTAAAGAATATGTAATTAGAACTGATTATGTAAGCATGGTTGAGGATAAAACGACTGGCAAAAAAACATATCAGTTCAATATTCGATGTAATGGAAAAATACGTACGACCATGACCAGCACTCCCGAATATCGAGAAACCAAATATTATATAACGGCTATATCCAGCGTAGATACGTCGAAATTATTTAAGGGTGAAGATTTCACAGCTAACGTAGCGTTTGCCGATTATTATGATGAGGGTGGTCAGCATCTGCGGAAGTTCGAGGTTTTAAAGCCGGTTAGCGAAGCCGAATTCAAAAAGTACCTGGATGAAAACAATATCCTTTACCGTTACGTCAAACAGCCTGACGGCTATGCCGCCTGTGAAAAATGCGGCGGCAAGGGATGTCTTCCGAATCCGGATTACAAAAAAGGCAAACTGGCGTCTAAAACGATTGACTGCCCGGCCTGCGTCGGCGGCCGGATCCGGCAGTACAAAACAGTGAAGGTTCCACTCAAGGCTCCCCGCCGTAAGAACCAGGTTACCGTAAGAAATTAACCACGAAACCCACGAAACCCACGAAATAAAGCAGCGAATTACCCGCTGCTTTTTTTTATGCCCTTTTTCCACTCTCGTTCCACGTTCCACTTCCTATCGTTAACCCTAAAAACAATGTCCACCTTAAGTAGTTTATTCTGCGCGTGTTATAACTCAAAACCCTGAAATCATGTCCCCTTGCCGCCCTATATAGAGGCCTTTAATGTTTTCGCGACACGGGCGCGCACTCTGCGCAGGCTGAGCCTGAGCGAAGCGAAAGGCAAAGGCATTGCCTGGCCCGCCTGACACGATTTCAGGGGTCGGGCAGCCAGGCGGAGCCGATTTGGGCCGTGGGAAGTGGGACGAAAAAAACAATAAAACCGCCGGATGGGACAACCGGTAAAGGAGAAAGAAAGTGAATGAGGTGGTGATTGGCGTAATTTCGGGCCTGGTATCATCGGGGGTGGTCGGATTGCTGGCGGTGTACAGCCTGAACCGGGTGGCGCGGCTGGAAAAGGACATTAAGGAGCTGGAAACCAAGCGCCTGGAGAAGCTGGAGGCGCGCTTTGAGTCAATGATCAGTCGGATAAGCGACAAACTTGACCGGCTGGTTGACGAAACAGCCGAACAGCGTGCCCAGATAAAAGATTTACGCGGTTTCATCAACAATACCTACACGTCATTGCAAAACATCAGAAAGGAGCTTATGCGCCATGGACAGTAAAACTTATCAGATCAGAAAAACCATTTTGAAGGCCCTGAGCGAATACGGGGGCACGCCGTGCGGTGTTATTGATGTTGCCGATCACCCGTCCTTTTTGCTCATCAAGCCTTCTTTGCCCGAGATTGAAACCGAATGGAAGCAGCTCAAGGCTTTCGGCTATATCGAGCCCTGTCACGGCTTTGACGGCCAATATTTCCGGATCACCGAAAAGGGGCTGGAACAGGTCAATGTTGAATTCAAAAAAGACCCGTTCATTCATGGGCCGCGCTTCGCTTAAGCCGATACGTCGGCTTCGTTATAAAAAAATAATTAGTTCCATTAGTGAAAGTTAGTGGACAAAAAAGGAGATTGAATCATGCCGGGAAAAATTATCGGAAACGCGCATTGGCTGCTGCAGCCGGGATATCCGACTTTGTCAGGGGAAAAAGGCTCTGAAAAAATAACCGCGCTCTACTCATGTATGCGGGTGCTACTGGGCGGCAGCCTGCCGGCGTATGACAGCACTTTCTATCTGGAAGGCTGGGACTTTTTCAACGCCCAGGAACATCTGGTTTTGCGCGAGCGCGAAATAACCCCGTGCGAAGGCGGCGAAGTACTGTTGATCAAGCTGGTGTATTCCGGCGTTGACGCCGTCGGGCTTGAAGGCGACTTCGACGTTTACGAGGAAGACCCCTATTACCGCGGTCTCGAAGTCAATGTGCCTATTGAACTGCACCCGAATCACAGAATGAAATGGAACCATAGCTACATCTACGATGAGGCAAACGGCGATGGGCGGGACATACTCACCTATTGGAGTGATGCTGATGACGAAAGAATACCTGATAACTTGAGCGGTTACGTAGCATGGATTAAGCCTGATGATTCTGTGCCTAAAGGGTGGGCTTGTGTTAAAGCTGCTACCAAGCTTGGAGTAGAGACCTACAAAATATCGATTCCGGAAGTCCGCAAGCGGACGTATTCGCGCAGCCGGGCGGCGCTGCTCTCGAAGCTTAACAGCGACCTCAAGAAATCCACGCCCCCGGACACTTTCGGCTATGAGGGGGAATGGCTCCAGCAGGCGAGCACGCTTCAGAAGGAGGGTAATTACTGGGTGATCGAACAGGGCTGGCTGGGCAGCAAAGACGTGGATGATGACATTTACGGGAGTTAAACGTGGGACGTGGGAAGCGGGACGAAAAAACAACCCCGGCGGGGCCGGGCATAAAAGCCGGATGCAACGGCCCGGGTGGATCGGATGGCAAGACCAAGAAATAACCTAATGAAGCTTGAAGCGGCAACGCGGACCCGTATTTGCGCGCTGCTGGATGACGGCGCGACTTACGACGAAATCCGTGCCGACGCTGACATAGCAAAAGAGTGCGCGGAAAAATCCCTGGTCATTCATAATTCGACTTTCCTGGCTTACCGGGAGGGGGTGGAGTTTGACGAATACCTCAATTGCCGGCGGAAATGGTCGGATGACATGCGGCGCAACAAGATCGCGGCGCTGTTTGTCGAGTCCGGCGACGCTCCCGACGATATTG
Organism: Victivallaceae bacterium; assembly: GCA_028718375.1. Lineage (GTDB taxonomy): Bacteria > Verrucomicrobiota > Lentisphaeria > Victivallales > Victivallaceae > JAHOYW01. Next base: position 17,771 of record JAQULZ010000035.1, read on the forward strand.
CGCGCCTGGCCAATTACAAGCTGCTGCAGATCTGCCTGGACAAGCTTGACAGCGGCGAGGATTTGACCGAAAAGGAAGTCCGGGCGATTTCCGGCGCCGTCGCCGGATATGAGCGTAATCGTATTGCTCAGGACAAAGAGGACACGAAGCGAACCTTCGAGGCCGAAAAATCCGAATATCAAGCAAAAATAGCAGAACTTACCGTGATAGTTCAGCAACTGACCGAAAAACTTGGCAGCATTCCGGTTGATAACAGCCGCACGATTGCCGAAATGGATAAATTTGCCAAGGGAGAGTAATGAAAAACGTCAATATTCAAACTGAAATCTCTAAACTGGATCGCCCGGAAGTTGCCGCGAAAAAGGGCTATCTGCTGCCTTACCAGGTAGAATGGGCGTATGACGAAAGCCGCTTTACCGCTTGTGAAAAATCGGTACGGGTCGGGATTACCTATGCCCAGGAATTTAAAGTTGTCAGAGAACGCCAGATCAAGGGTAAGGGCGATTACCTGCACAGCTCGGTAACCCAGGGCGTGGCGTTGAATTTTATCCGTGAGTGCCAGTTTTGGATCGACCTGTATAAAATCAAGGCTTCCAGTATCGGCGAAACGGAATATTACGACGAACTTACCAAAACCCAGGAACGGGCGCTGTATATCGAATTTACCAACAAGCAGCGCATCGTTTCTTTTTCAAGCAGCCCCAACAATATGCGCGGTTTCGGCGGCGCAGTGGGCCTCGATGAAATCGCTTTCCACAGAAAAATGCGCGAGATGATGAAAGGCGCTGGCTCCCGGTCACTATGGGGCGATCCGGTCTCGATGTGGTCAAGCCATAACGGCGCTGAATCGGAATGGAATATGTTCCTGCAGCGTGAACGCGCTCTCGGGGATAAAAGCAAATGGTCTATTCACCGGGTTACTATCCTGAACGCTATCGACCAGGGCTTAGTGGAAAAAATAAACGAGGTAAAGAAAACTAATTTCACTCGACAGGGTTTTCTTGAAGACTGCAAGGCGGCGGTTGGCAGCCAGGAAGCGTTCGAGGAGGAATGCCTTTGCATCGCTCAGGATCGCGGCGACCCGGCGGTAAGCTGGTACGATATCCAGAACGCTTCCAAGGATTACCGGATTGTCAGTATTGACGTTTCCGGCGATGCCCGGGAAGGCGACGATATCGATCCTTCAGTAGCGGCGCTGATCCGGGATAACCCGTTTGGCGGGCTTGACCCGCGCAAACGCTATTCATTCGGCTATGATGTTGCCCGCACCGGTCACCTTTCCAGCGTTTGGGTAAACGAAACCGACGGTAAAAATCATCGTCTCGTACTGCATATCAAACTGCATAAATGCAAATTTTCCAGCCAGCGCGAACTTTTGGTGCTGGGCCTCGACACCTTAAAAGGCATGAGCGGCAGCGGCGACAGTACCGGCCTTGGAATGCAGACCTGTGAGGAACTGCATGACCGTTACCGTGAGCGTTTCACGCCGGTTAATTTCGGGGCCTTTAAGCCGTACCTGGGCGGTAAACTCCGGGGCGCTTTTGAAGACGGCAGGCAAATCATACCGCGCGAACCCGAGGAAATCGCCTACGATATTCGAGCCCTTAAAACCGCCCAGGTCGGAACCAAAGTCAGCTTTACCGAGAGCAAAAACCCCGTTAATCCGCTTTCTCACTGCGATATAGCCTGGTCTGACGCCCTGGCAATCACGGACGCTGAAGATGGCGAAAACCTCGGCCCCTGCCGCATGGCTCCGGCCGGGACTTCACCGGACTACGAAAGCGGTGACCGTTCAAATTGGATGCGGCCGAACCGCGACGCCGATTTAATGCAGGCCGCCGAAACGGCAATGCCATATTAAAGGAGACTTATAAATGCTGTATGACCTGTTCGGGAAAATAAAAGAAGAGACCAGTATAATTTTGCAGAATATCCTCGGCCGCCGGGTTTTTTCCGAGCCGTCCGACCGCGAGGATTACGACGTTTCCCGCGGCCTGACTCCGGCAAAAAACGATTCAATAATGATAGCCGCGAACGGCGGCGAACCCGCCGAACAGTGCCGCCTGAGCCGCGAACTTGAGGAAAAGAACTGGGATATTTCCCACGCCCTGGAAACACGGCGTAACGCCGTTATGGGGGTTGAGTGGGAAATTGAGCCGGGCGGCGACAAGCCGGCCGACAAAAAGGCCGCGGAACTGTTTAAAAAAGCCCTTGACAATGCCGGCGGTCGTAACGGTCTCGATACCTTCAACTCTCTCCTCGCTGATCTCATGTCCGCCCTTCTCCCCGGGTTTTCCGTCTCCGAAATCTGTTGGGAGAAGGGCGGTGGGATCGCCGGATTCAACTTTGTCGAACAGCAGCATTTTACTTTCCGGCACGGAACCGATCCGCGCCTGATCACCCGGAACAATTACGACGGCGTCGAGCTGGAACCCGGTAAGTTTATTATTCATAAATACCGCCGGCGCGGCGGCGACGTTGCCCGCGGCGGCCTGATCCGGCCGCTGGCCTGGCTGCACTGCTTTTCCAGCGTCAATATCAAGGATTTGCTGAGTTTTGTTGAACGTTACGGCATGCCGTTTGTCGTCGCGAAAGTCGATAATGAAACCTGGGAAAAAGAGCGCCATGTTCTGCAGCGGCTGATCCGCAATTTCGGGCCTTCAGGCGGTGGCCTCTTTACCCGGGCAACCGAATTGGAACTGCTGCAAGCGGCCAATAATGGCGGCGACGTCTATTTCAAACTGCTTGAATATATCGGTATGGCCATTACCAAGGTTATCCTGGGGCAGACCGCGACCGCCGGCGACGGCGGCGGCTGGTCCAACGACGGGGCGCAGGCCCAGGTCCGCCAGGATATCCTGGAAGCCGACTGCGAAACGCTGGCCGATACGGTCAATATGCGGCTGGCCGCGCCCTGGACGCAATTCAATATGCCGCCCGGGACGGCCGTCCCGAAATTCAAAATGCTCTGCGCGCCGCCGGAAGACGTAGTTCAGAAATACGAAGCTTTCAAGGCCCGCTATGATACCATGGGCGTCGCTGTCCGCGCCGGAATCCTTACCGCCAGCGAAGACCTGGAAGCGGCGGTGCGCGAAGAACTGGAACTCCCGGAAATCCCGGCCGCCGTAAAAGCTTTCTGGAGCAAAAACAAGGGCGTCAAGGCCCCGATCACCCTAAAAGACGCGCCGGCGCCGCCGGCCCCGTCCAACGCCGGGAAAGACGCCCTGGCCATGGCCGCCGATCCGGCCGACGTAAAAAAGGCGGGTGGAACGCCGGGTGGAACGCTAATCGACAACACCGCCGCCGAAATAATCAACAGCGGCGCCGCCAATGCCTGGCTCGGCCCGATCGAAAAAGAAATAGCCGGCCTTGTGGATATGTCCGACGAGGAACTGGAAAAAAAACTTAAAGAAGCCGGCTGGGACGCCATGCCCGACGCGTCCGACTCGTCCGGCCTGTCCGAAATCTTAGAAAATATGACCTACGGCGCCGCCGCCGCCGGCATAGCTGAAAAAGTAAAAGAGGTAAACGCTAAATGAGCGATAAACCGCAGACATTTGATGACGCCAACGCCTGGCTGGCCGCCCGGGTAAATGTTCCCGCCGGCATGGACAGCCGCAATCTGGCGCTGTCTAAAAACTTCCAAGCTAAAGTCAGGGCGAACTGTTTCTTTTCGGCCAGGGTCGCGGAAACCCATATCCTGGAGCGTCTCCGGAGCGTTTCCGATTCGTACAGCCGCGGCGAGATCAATTTAAGCGCCGCCCGGGCGCAGCTTAAATCTTTCCTGGCCGGCCACGGTTATACGCCCGACGACGTCGGCGCCCGGGACAAACCGCCGGCCGGCGTTGACCTGGACGCCTGGAAGGACGCCAAAAAGCTTTCAAACCTGGCAAGCGCCGCGCGGCTCAACCTGCTTCTAAACCAGAACGCGGCCATGGCCAGGGCGGTCGGGGCGCGTCAGGTGTCGTTCGATCCGGACATGCTCAAGCGCTTTCCGTATTACCGCTATGTGCCGTCGGTAAGCCGCAATAAACGGCCGGCGCACAAAAGGTTTTACAACCTGGTATTGCCGAAAACCGATCCGTTCTGGGATACGCACACGCCGCCAATCGATTACGCCTGCCGCTGCGGGATCGAGGACGTCGACGCGGATGAGGCGAAAGAGTTCGGCGGCATTGACAAAGCCGTCGCG
>JAQULZ010000036.1 GCA_028718375.1 Victivallaceae bacterium
TTTGACCGTTGGGCCGACTTGAAAAAGCGTTACTGGGGAAGGCATTTTTGGTCGAAAGGCTACTGTGTGAGTACAATCGGGCTCAATGAAGAGCAGATCAAGGAATACGTCAAGTACCAGCAAAACAGGGAACATGACGCAGAACAATTGAAATTTCCCGAAATATTATAATTTTTCCACTACTTCTCACATTATGTTAGTCGATACTGATTTTACGGAAAATATAAGAATAAGCGGAAAAGCCGGCAATAAAAAACCGGGGGTTGATAAAATAAATTACTCAACCCTAAGTCGTTAAAGGGTTTTTCAGTATCGACTATGTTACACTGTGATTACAAACTTAAAAAAAACAATAATGGCAAATAATGGCAAATAATTTTTCGGGAAAAAGGCAGGATTTTGGACTAAAAAGCAGGTAAAAAACCGATTTTTCTGAGGGCCAACCTCGCCTTGCACCGGCGGCGGCAGGGCAATGTCCCACCTTTACGCTTCCTTGGCGTTGATCGGTCCGCGTTATCCCGGGAAGCCCCCCGGCGGCGCCGGACACTTCCCGGGATAACGCGGGAGAACAAAAAAATCTTCGCTCCCGCCCTGCGGGCACTGAGCTCGATTTTAAAATTATGATTCTTTCAGTACCTGCCGCGTTCGGCGTTTCGGGACGGCGGCTTTATGCTGCCGGTAGCGGGCCAGGATTTTTTTAATTCCCAGGTACATATATTTGTTCCGGGGGAAAAAAATGCTGCTGTAGGAAAACAGGATCGTTCCCTTGACCGCCCGGCGTTTGGAATTGTAGCGCTGCTGGTCGGCCAGTTCATTACAATTTTTCCACGCCCCGGCCGACCCCAGCCGGGAAGCCGACTGCCCGATATAAAGGTTGACTTTGGTATGCCGTACTACCCCGGCCCGCCAGTCCAGCAAGGCGGCATAAGCCGCGACCTCATGATCGAATTCCCAGTATAATTGAGGGACAATATAATCAACCCAACGTTCCTTCACCCAGCGCCGGCTGTCTGCGAACTGCACGTAATAAGACTGTTTTCCCGCCGTCAATGACCCTTGGGGATGGTTGGCCCGGTTGGCCCAGATACCGAACGGACTGATCCCGAATTTAACCAGTTTACGGTTTTCGCGGTTGTGCGCGTTCAGCAAGGCATGAACCTTTTCTATCAAAGTATTGACATTATTCCGGCGCCACTCCCCGAGCGGCAGGCCGGCGGAATTGTATCGGTCATAAGTTTTACGGTCGATGTTGCCGATCGGATGATAAGGATAAAAATAATCGTCGAAATGAATCGCATCGACGTCGTAATTGACGACGATTTCCCGGACCGTATCCAGGAGGAAAGCTGTTACTTCCGCTTCGCCCGGATTCAGAATAAGCTGATAAGTTCCGTTGTGCAAAGGAATTTCCAGCACGAGTTCCGGACGTTTCCGGGCAAAATTTCCCGGCGCCAGGGTTTTCAGATAATCCGGCTTGCGCAGCGGCGTGGAATTGACGATACGGTAAGGGTTGAGCCAGGCATGGAATTCCAGGCTGCGCTTATGCGCTTCCCTGAGCATGAAATCCAGCGGATCGAATCCGGGAATGCCTTCGCCTTCCCGGCCGGTAAGATAACGCGACCAGGGATTCAGGGCGGATCGATAAAATGCGTCGTTCGTCGCCCGGATCTGAAAGACGACGGCATTGAAATTGTGCCCGGCCAGATTGCTCGCCGCTTCCAGATATTCTTTCTGGAACGAATCCTGCCGTTTATGTTTATGGAAGTCGATATTGCTGACCGTCGCCATCCATACTCCCCGCATTTCCCGGCTGGCGTCTTTGCCGGATTTGGGAATCCTGATCGGGGCGTGCGACAATTTTCCGGCGTAGCGCAACGGCTGACCGGTTTTATAATGCCGGTGGATTTCAGTGTTGCCGGCGGCCGCAGCGGCCAGAAAGCACAACAACAACCCAACCAGTCCGAAGAAAAAATAGGCTTGGGGAATGAATGAAATATAATCCATTGCTTTTCCTGATCCGGTTTTCAATTCCCGCGGAACGCTTGGCCGCAAAGGTCCCGGCGCCGGTGCAATACTACGGCATCGGCACTACTGATTATTTTTTCCCGATCATCCCGGAATTGCGGGCATAGGCGAAAATTCCCCCGGCTTCGATAACGGCCTTGACCGCTCCGAGGTCTTTAGTCCCGCAGGTTGCTCCGTTTCCCACGATTTTAACCGTTTTATGGTCGAGATCAATTTCGAGTTCGTCACCGGTCCTGATTTTCCGGTTGAGTTCAACGTCGGTTTCCACCGGGTAAACTTCGCCGGTCGCGATGCAGTTGCGGAAGAAAATCCGCGCAAAGGAATTGGCGATGACCGCCCGGCATCCGGCCGCGCCGAGACTGATCGGCGCATGTTCCCGGCTGGAGCCGCAACCGAAGTTTTTGCCGCCGACGATGATCGGATAGCGGGTTTTGTTTTCGCCGTCCCGCACGTAGCGTTCGGCGTATTCGTCCGGCAAACCGACCAGGGCGTAACTCCCGAGTTTTTCATATTCCTCCGGAATGGTCGGCACCAGGTTCAGATATTGGGCCGGAATGATTTGATCCGTGTCGATATTGTCGCCGACGACGAACGCTTTGCCTTTGATTATATTAGCCATGACGGTGTTCCTTATTTTAGATATTTGCGCGGATCGGTCAGATACCCGGTAACCGCCGAAGCTGCGGCAGTATAGGGCGACGCAAGGATGGTTCTGGAATCCTTCGAACCCATTCGCCCGGGAAAGTTGCGGTTGGTGGTGCTGACGCAGACTTCGGCATTGCTGCAGCGCCCGAAAGTGTCGACCGGCCCGCCCAGACACGCGGCGCACGACGGCGGTGCCGGTTCGAGACAGCCGGCTTCGACAAAGAGCTCGGACAGGGTTTTGCCGTCCAGCCGGACTTTGTTCAGCGCGTCGGCCACTTCCGCCGTCGCGGGTACGATATAAGTGTCGATGCAGACTTTCCGCCCCTTGAGCACTTCCGCCGCAAACATGAAATCCGTGAGCTTTCCGCCGGTGCAGGAACCGATATAGGAGCGGTCCAGTTTTACTTTGCCGGCGGAAGCGGCGGCTTTCACATTATCCGGAGAATAGGGCAGCGCGACCACCGGCACAAAGTTTTCCGCCCGGTATTCGTAAACCGCCTGATAAACCGCAGCGGTATCGCTGCGGAAACAGTTGAACGCCTTACCGGTGCGGGAGCGGACGTATTCCACGGTTTTCGCGTCCGGAGCGATGATGCCGTTTTTGCCGCCGGCTTCGATCGCCATGTTGCAGATGGTCATGCGTTCCTCAATACTGAGCCCCTCGATCGCGGTCCCGGCGAATTCCATGGCGCAGTAGGTCGCGCCGTCAACCCCGATATCGCCGATGATTTTCAGGATGACGTCTTTGGCGGTCACGCCTTTCGGGAAAACCCCGTCAATGATGAATTTGACGGTCGGCGGCACTTTGATCAGCAGTTTGCCGGTGCCCATTACAAAACCGGCGTCCGTATTGCCGATGCCGGTCGCGAACATTCCCAGCGCTCCGTGCGTACAGGTGTGGGAATCGGTGCCGAAAAGCACTTCGCCGGGCCGGATATGCCCTTTTTCGGGCAAGGTCACGTGGCAGACCCCGGAATAAGTTTCATCGGCCGGGTCATAAAAATACGGCAGTCCCTGTTCCTTCACGAATTTGCGCAGCGTATCGACGTTGCGGTGACAGATCCGGTCTTCCGTAAAAATATAATGATCGGGAATAATGACCACGCCCTCCCGGTTCCAGACCCGGGCGTCGTTGCCGAATTCGCGCTTGAAAACTCCGATGGTGCCGGGCCCGCAGACGTCGTGGGTCATCAGCACGTCGGCGCTGACCCAGATATTTTCACCAGGTTTGACTTCCCGGCGCCCGGCGGCATTTGCCAGGATTTTCTCAGTGATGGTCATACCCATGCTATCGGTCTCCGTAAGATTTGGTTGATGAACAGAATAAAGTAAAACACCAATATACCGGGAAAATAAAGAAAATAAAGTTCCAAACGATAAATATTGCCAATCCGGTGAATTTTTCCAGCGCAGAAATCGGAAAAAATTTTGAATTTATGCCGAACCGGAAGTATTTTAATATTTTTGACCAATTTTCGTTAACGGAATCCGGAACATGAATACAGCAGAAAAACCTCCTGACTCAGTGGATTTTATCCGGGCGATAGTCGCCGCGGATTTGGAAAATAACAAATACGGCGGTCGCGTGGAAACCCGTTTCCCGCCCGAACCGAACGGCTATCTGCATATCGGACACGCCAAAGCGATCTGCATCGATTTCAGGATTGCCCAGGAAAACGGCGGGGTCTGTCATTTGCGCATGGACGACACCAATCCGACCAAGGAAAACATGGAGTACGTCGAAGCGATTAAAAAAGACATCAACTGGCTGGGTTTCGACTGGGGTGAACATTTTTATTATGCTTCCGATTATTTTGAGCAGATGTACGGTTATGCGGAAGCGCTGATCCGGCGGGGTAAAGCCTATGTCTGCGACCTGACGCCGGAGGAATGGCTCGAATACCGCGGTACGCTCACCGGCCCCGGTAAAAATCCTCCCGGCCGCGACCGTTCCGTCGAGGAAAATCTGGATCTTTTCCGCCGGATGCGCTCCGGCGAGTTTGAAGACGGCGCCAAAGTCCTCCGGGCCCGGATCGACATGGCGTCGCCGAATATTCATATGCGCGATCCGGCACTGTACCGGATTCGGCGTTTCCACCATTACCGTCTCGGGGACGGCTGGTGCATCTATCCGATGTACGATTTCGCGCATTGTCTGGAGGATTCGATCGAAAACATTACCCATTCATTCTGCTCCCTGGAGTTTGAAATCCACCGGCCGCTTTACGACTGGGTGCTGGACGCCCTGGAACTGGAAAACCATCCGCAGCAGATCGAGTTCGCCCGCCTTAACCTGAATTATACGGTCATGAGCAAGCGCCGGCTGCTCGAACTGGTTCGGGAAAAACTGGTCAGCGGCTGGGATGATCCCCGGATGCCGACCATCAGCGGGATGCGCCGCCGCGGTTATACCGCCCGGGCGATCCGGGAATTCTGCGAGATTATCGGGGTGACCAAATTCAACAGTCTGACCGATGTTGCGCTGCTGGAACACTGCGTCCGCGCCGACCTGAACAAAATAGCGCCGCGTTATCTGGCAGTGATGAATCCGATCAAGGTCGTTATTGAGAATTTCCCGGCGGATAGAGTCGAACTGCTGGATGCGGTGAACAATCCCGAAGACCCGGCGGCCGGCTGCCGTAAAGTTCCGTTCTCCCGTGAGCTTTACCTTGACCGGGACGATTTCATGGAAGACCCGCCGAAGAAATTTTTCCGCCTGTCGCCGGGCGGCGAAGTCCGGCTGCGTTACGGTTATTTCATTACCTGCCAGACGGTGATCAAAGACGAAAACGGCGCGATAGTCGAACTGCGCTGCACTTACGATCCCGAGACCCGCGGCGGCAGCGCTCCGGACGGGCGCAAGGTCAAAGGCACCATCCACTGGGTTTCCCGTCAACATGCCGTTAAAGCCGAAATCCGGCTGTACGACCGCCTGTTTCTGGTCGAAAATCCGGGAGCGGACGGCACCGATTTCCGGAATCAGCTCAATCCCGATTCCCTTGCCGTAACCGAGGCGTATCTGGAGCCGGAACTGGCGAAAGCGGCAGCCGGTACCTGTGTTCAATTCGAGCGGCAGGGTTATTTTTGCGTCGATCCCGATTCCCGGGACGGCAAACTCGTGTTCAACCGGACGGTTACTCTGCGCGATTCCTGGGCGAAGGAAAACCGGAAGTAGAACCCGGAATCAACGGATTCGGCCAGATCAGGCGTCGACAATGGCGAATGTCAGGGAGCTTTCAAGCACTTTCCGGCCGTCGACGGAGATCGTACCGGCGCCTTTTCCGAACCGGGCTGGGCCGGGCTTGATGGTCAGATCGCAGACCAACTGATCGCCGGGAAAGACCGGATGGAACATTTCCGCCCGGTCGATGCACATGAAATAACCGATTTTTCCCTTGTTTTCGGGCGCGGAAAGTACCGCCACACAGCCCGCCTGGGCAATAATCTCACACAGGATGGAACCCGGCAGCACCATATAGTCATCCCGGCACTGACAAAAGAGACTTTCACTCTGGGAGATATTCTTGATCGCGACGACGCGGCCGTTTTCGGCCTGAATGATATTGTCGATCAGCAGGAACGGATAACGGTGCGGGATCAGTTCCATGATTGCGTTGACGTCATGGGAAATTTCCGGCGTCTTATCGAATTCGTTATACATTTCCGGCATGGCCTCGGGTTCGAGCCGGGGGCGCACCGCCAAGGTTATCCGGGCCTGACAGGTAAGGCCGGAATTGTTCGAGGTAGTGCAGGAAGCCACGGCTCCGCCGTCCTTGATTTCCAGGATTTCGGCTTCGATTTTGACCCGGTCGCCGGGATTGTTCGGTTTGCGGAATTTCACTTTTTCCAGGAAATGCATGTAAATGTCGTTTTCGCCGGACGGATCGATCCGGGCGGCGACCGCCAGTTGAGCAAGCTGTTTCATCGCTTCAACCTGCAGCACGCCGGGCATGATCGGATGACCGGGGAAATGTCCCGCAAAAAAATTTTCATTGACGGTCAGGTTCTTAACCGCAACATATTTGGTTTCACTTTCCTTCATGGCGCGGTCCAGCATCAGCAGCGGGTAACGCTGCGGCAGGATTTCCTTGATTTGCTTCAGACTGAAAATGGTATTGCTCATAATTGAGTCCTTGCCGGTTAGATTTGTTTTAACATTGCCGCGGCCAACTGGACATTGAAATAATGTCCCGGCTTGATAGCGATAATATTGGCTTTGACCCGCCGCCCGCACAAATAAATATCGCCGATCAGATCGAGAATTTTATGCCGGACGATTTCGTCCTTGAATCTTAAAGCGTCCTTGCAGATGATCGCCCCGTCATGGATGATCGCGGAACTGTCCAGGCTGCCGCCCTTGACCAGCCCCATGGTCATTAATTGTCTGAGATCCCGGTAGTCGACGAAAGTCCGGGCCGAACAGATTTCACGGCGGTAGGTTTCCGGGGTTACCGCGACTTGCAGATATTGAGTTTCAACGGGACTGCCGGCGTAAACGGTCACGCAGGAAATTTTCAGTTCATCCGCGGGCACGAGGATCAGCTGGGTATCGCCGCCGGCTATATATAACGGGGTTGCGGCCGTCCAGACGGCGGCTTCCGCATCCTGTTCGACGCTGCCTGCCTCCAGGACGGTTTCCAGGAACGGCAACGCGCTGCCGTCGCCGATCGGCGGTTCCGGCCCGTCCATTTCGATCAGAGCATTGTCAATTCCGCTGACATGCAGGGCGGACATGATATGTTCGATGGTGTAGACGGCGGTTTCCTTGGTGCCGATCGTAGTGCCGCGGCGGGCGTCGACGACATTGGTCGCCAGGGCCTTGACTTCGGGCCGGCCGGGCTGATCCGCCCGCCTGAAAACGATCCCGGTATTAACTTCCGCCGGGCACAGCCGCAGGGTCGCGCGGGCTCCGGTATGGAGCGCGATTCCCGACAAGGCAGCGGATTTTGCAAAAGTTCGTTGCTTCGGCATATAAAAAACGCTAAAATCAGGTTATGTTACAAAAATACAATCCTTTAATATAACGCGGATATCCGGATTTAAAACCGGCAGACCGAAAAAATTGTGGACAAAGCGATGAAAATAGTGGTGGTGACCGGCCCGACGGCGACCGGCAAAACGGCCTTGGCGGTGCAACTGGCGGCCTGCTTCGACGGCGAAATCGTCAGCGTCGATTCGCGGCAGGTGTACCGCTCGCTGGATATCGGCACCGGCAAAGACCTGGCCGAATACCGGGTCGAGGAACGGGTAATTCCCCATCATCTGATTGACATCGCCGATCCGAACTATACCTATAATCTGATGGAATTCTGCCGGGATGCCCGCCGGGCGGTGGAAACGATCGGCAAAGCCGGCCGCCTGCCGGTCCTGGCCGGCGGCACCGCCCTGTATCTGAATGCCTTTTTATCCGGTTTCAGTCTGCCGGGAGTTCCCGCCGACGAGGCGAAACGCCGGCAGTTAAATTCCAAAACTGTCGCGGAACTGGATGAACTGCTCAGTCAGACCAGCCCCGAACTGTTCGCGCAGCTCAAGGATCACCGCAACCGCGCCCGGTTGCTGCGGGCGCTGGAAAAGGCGCAGTCGCCCGACCGGATGCCGCCGGCGCCGCCGCTGCAATTCACCCCGCTGATCATCGGGGTTTATTTTCCGCGCCAAACGGTTCACCGGCGCATTGAAGCCCGGCTCGACGCCCGGTTGCGGGCGGGGATGGTGGAGGAAATCGCGCGGCTGCACGAAAACGGGGTGTCCTGGGAACGGCTGGATTTTCTGGGTCTGGAATACCGTTACGTCGCCGAATATCTCCGGGGCAAAACCAATTTCGCGGCAATGCGGGAGAAGCTGCTGATTAAAATCCGCCAGTTCGCCAAGCGGCAGGATATCTGGTTCCGCAAAATGGAACGCGAAGGTCACGTTATTCACTGGCTGCCGGGAGGTGATTTCGACCGGGCGAAAGCGTTGGTCGAAACTTTCTTGGCCGGCCGGCCGCTGCCGGCACCGGAGCTGCAGCTCAAGGATATCGATTACCGCGGCGGACCGTGAAGGAAAAGTTTGTATTTGCGGGATTCGCGGTTTATATTTAAAGGACGATTTGAATGATGATTTTCCGAATCGGGAGACCGGGAAGCAAAAGGAGACGGTATGAACGGTGAGTATGCGGAACTCAAATATAAGGATAAAGTAATCAGACTGCCGATCGTGGTCGGTACCGAGAGGGAAGTGGGGATCGATATCAGCGATTTGCGGAAAAGTACCGGTATGGTTACCGTCGATCCCAGTTTTCTGAATACGGCGGTATGTTACAGCAGGATAACCTATATCGACGGGGAAAAAGGTATTCTGCATTACCGCGGCATTCCGATCGAGGAACTGGTGGAAAAACACCGGTTCATTGAGACCGCCTATCTCCTGGTTCACGGCAAGCTGCCCAATCAGAAGCAGATTAAGAAATTTTCTCAACTGCTGACCCAGTATTCGCTGCTGCACGAAGATATGCGGCATTTCTTCGACCGTTTTCCGCGGGCGGCGCATCCGATGCAGATCATGTCGACGATGTTCAACGCCCTGTCGACTTTTTACCCGAACGTCGATTCGCTCTCGCTCCGGGAGGATATCGATATTTGCTCTGCCCGGCTGATTTCCACGTTTCGGACCATGGCGGCATTTGCCTACAAGCGCTCTATCGGCGAACCGGTGGTTTACCCGCGCCCGGACTTGCCGTATTGCGCCAACTTCCTGAATATGATGTTTTCCTCGCCGGTGCATCCCTATGAACTCAAACCGGAAGTGGTTCATATTCTGAACACGCTGCTGATCCTGCACGCCGACCACGAACAGAACTGTTCGACCACCGCGGTGCGCACCGTGGGCAGCGCCCAGGTCAATTTGTATTCGACTATTTCGGCGGGTATTTCCGCGCTCTCCGGCCCGCTGCACGGCGGCGCCAATCAGGCGGTGATCGAGATGCTCAAACGGATCGTCAAGGACGGCGACGTGAAAAAATATGTCGATAAGGCCAAGGATAAAACGTCCAATTTCCGGCTGATGGGGTTCGGCCACCGGGTCTACAAGACTTTCGACCCGCGCGCCGTCATCATCAAAAAGGCCTGTCACAACTTCCTCACGGTCATGGGAATCAACGATCCGCTGCTCGACGCGGCCCTGGAGCTGGAGAAGATCGCCCTTAAGGACGAATATTTCATCGAACGCAACCTGTATCCCAACGTCGATTTTTACAGCGGGATCATTTACCGGGCGATCGGCATTCCCGAAAACATGTTTACCGTGATGTTCGCTCTGGCCCGGATGCCGGGCTGGATCGCCCACTGGAAGGAAATGATCAGCACCAATACTAAAATAACCCGGCCGCGCCAGATCTATGTCGGCAGACCATTGCCTAAACCGGTGAAATGAAATCCGGAATCGCCAGATTTCTCGACAGCCTGATCGGTTATGTCCCAGGAATGATCACCGTTGCGGTTTACGCGGTGATGGCCATGGTTCTCGCGGATTTCAAACTGAGTATATTGTTACTTATCGGCGCTTTGCTGCTGGGACTGCCGCTGAGCGCCATGGACGTCAATCTCCTGCCGCTGCGCCCTTTGATCATCATGTATACGCTGGCTTCCGTAAGTACGTTTTTCTTCATCGCGTATAGAAGCACGCTGCTGAAATTCGGGGCTGAAGACCTGATCGTCGTTTCCTTTTTCGTGCTTGCCATCCTGATGATGGTGCTGGTGGCCAGTACCCGGCCGGATAATTCCAACACCTATATCCTTAAGCTGATCATCGACTGGTACGGCGTGGTGCTGCTGTTCGTATTTTTGTTTTCCCTCTATTACTTTGTGTGCCGGGCGCTGGTTGATGCGCACGGCAAACCGCAAAATCATCTCCAGACCTGCTGTTATTTCAGCTGCGTCACTTTCACCGGTCTGGGTTACGGCGACATCGTTCCGCGTCCTGAATTCAGAATGGTCGCAGCGATGCAGACCATTATCGGCTACATCTGCATGGGCGGAGTGGCGGCGACGATTTATTCGCTGATCCAGTCCAAACTGCAGGCGATCCACCGCGCCAAAAGACTGGAAGAGAGCAAAAATGACTGAAACGGATTTTGAAGCCGGATACGCGCGGATTTATGCTTTCGTTAAATCCAGACTCGAAGCGGCTCCCGGCTGCCATGACTTCGACCATACCCTGCGGGTGTTGCGGAATGCGGAAAAGCTCGCGGAGGAACTGCCCGCAGCTGACCTGCGGATTGTCCGGCTCGCGGCGCTGCTGCACGACCTCGCCCGCCCTGAGGAAATGCGCGCCAAAGGAAAATTCTGCCATGCGCGGGAAGGCGCCGCCGCCGCCGCCGCCATCCTGAAAAAACACGGTTTCCCGCAGAAAATGATTGAACCCGTTTGCAACTGTATCCGCAGTCACCGGTTCCGCGGCGGAGAACTGCTCCCCAGTACCCCGGAAGCCGCAATCATTTACGACGCGGACAAACTCGATTCTATCGGCGCAATCGGCATCGGGCGGGCGTTTCATTTCGCCGGCCGGGAGCAGGCCCGAGTCCATAACCGGCTTGAAGAGGCCCTGAATTCCCCCGCTTACAGCCGGGACGATTCGGCTTACCGTGAATATCTGGTGAAGCTCCGGTATGTTCCCGACAAAATGCTGACCGCGCCCGGTAAACGCTACGCCGCCGCCCGCGCTGAATTCATGCATAATTTTTTTCTGCAGATAGAAAAGGAGACCGACGGCGGAAAGGAAGATCGGGTAAGGTAAAACCGGCAGCAAAGACTGCTTGAACTACTTGATTCCTAATCGCTTTTTGTTAGTTTTTCTTGAATGTCTCCTTGAAAAGCAGTTACTTTTGTAATAATTTTATCATTATGAAGATAATATATCGAAAAATGCTATGGATATTGCTGTTTCTGCTTTTTGTAGCAGTTTTCAGCTTTTCCCGTTCATTTACCGGAGAGTGCGCGGTTGGCTTGCTGGCCCTGACCCATGAAGTATCGGTAACTGAAATACCGGGGAAAGGCGACAGCCCCGTCGCGGCCATCCACATCGTTACCGACAAAAAGCTTGACGCCGGCAAAACTGCAAAGTCACGTACTGCGACGGCTTCAGCCGGTAAAACGCTTGAGGAAATGTTTAAAAATCCGGTTACCGCCAATTTTCCTAAAACCCAAACGCCCGTAATCTGTTACCGGGAGGGATTCCCGTACTGGGAAGATGCCGGATTGACGCTTTTTGCTCCTTTGCGAAAATATGACGGAACTTTGTGGAACCGGGAAAAAACGGAAATAAAGGCCAGTACGGATGGAAGAAGACTTTATGTTTTATGCCGTTTTTACGATAAGAATCCGGCTCAGGCGGTCACTTCCAATTCCGCCGGCAACGCCTGGCGGGATGACAGTATTGAGCTGTTTTTGATGAAAGACCGGAAAAGCGACTTCTATTGTCAATATATCGTTTCCGTTAGCGGCAGCGGATGTGTTTTATACGATAAAAACACCCGGCAGCCGAACCGGGGGGAACGGGCGGACATACCGAAAAATTTTGTTAGCCCCCGCTATAGCGTGAATAGTTTCGAGGGCGGGTTTGAAATTGAAATGTCGATAGCTTTAAGCAATATCGGGATCAGGGAACTGAAACCGGGCGCTTCCCTGTTGATGCAGATAGTGAGAAATTATCGCGGTCAGGGATATAGTAACTCAGTGCTGTTGCAGCTTTTTCCGGTTTATATTTACGGGGACAAGCGACTGAGGCCAAGTAATCATGACCGGCGGGCCTTTCAGCCGGCGGTTGTTCAGCAGAAAAAATGATTTTTACGGTTGGAGCAACCGGGGAGTTTTGAATAAAAAAAGCGAATTGTTTTTGCAATCAGAACGATTAAGCCTTATTTTAATCTACAGGTATATGAAGGAATAATAATGGAAAACGTCATCGAAATAAAAAATCTTACCAAATACTACGGGAGTTTTTTTTGGAAAAAACCGGTTCCCGCGTTACATGACCTTACCCTCGATATTCCGATAGGAGCCGTGTTCGGTTTTCTCGGCCCGAACGGCGCCGGCAAAACCACTACCATCAAACTGCTGATGGACTTGATCAAACCTTCCGGCGGTGAAGCAAGCATTCTCGGTTATCCTCCCGATAATGTCGAAATAAAAAAACAAATCGGATTTCTTCCCGATGAACCGGTTTTCAGTTCATATCTTTCCGCCAATGAATTTCTCGACATCTGCGCCCGGCTTCTGGGCGTGCCGTCCCGGGAACGCAAGGGGCGGATCGCGGAAGTGCTGAGCATCGTGAAAATGACTAAACATGCCAAAGCCAAACTCGGCGGATTTTCGCGCGGCATGGTACAGCGGATCGGAATTGCGCAGGCGATTCTCAACCGTCCGAGATTATTGATTCTCGATGAACCGCTGGTAGGACTCGACCCGCACGGACGGCAGGAATTGAAAGATATAATTCTGCATCAGAAAGCAGGCGGAACCAGTGTTTTTTTCTGCAGTCATATTCTGTCCGACGTGGAAAAGATATGCGATTCGCTGGGTATTCTTTACGAAGGCAATCTGCTTTGTGCCGGAAATCTGGACGAACTGCTTCAGGATACGGGGGTAAGACTTCATATCAAACCGGAACATGATAAGATCGCCAAAACCTTACTTTCGGAAGCGAGCGAGACGGTCAAGCTGCCCGACGGCGGCTGGGAATTAACTTTTTTAAACAACAAGGAGGTTAAGCAGACTCTTTTGGGAATTAAAGAGCAATATAAGGACGCAGTTATAATGATTCCAGCTAAGGAAAACTTGGAGAAGTTTTTCTTCAGAAAAATTGCGGACGCAACCAGAACAAATTAAAAACGGGTTAATTTAACACCTGTAACAGGAGGAAAAAAAGTGAAAGGTATGAATGAAATCGGAGCGGTAGCCGCCGGAACATGGCATCGGATCCTGAGGATGCGGGTCGTCTATGTGCTTATCGCATGTGTCCTGATCTTAATCGGGAGCGCCTATCGGTATGACGTCCTGTCGCTCGGTCAGCATCGGGCTCTGATGGTGGATGTGTCATTGTTATTGAACACCTTGGCCGCAATCCTGGTGGCAATCTCCATTGTCTTCGAGATTTCCCGGGAATTCAGGGAAGGCGTTGCCACGACCTTGTTGTCGAAGTCGCTCGGCCGTACCCAGTATCTCGTCGGTAAGCTTATCGGCATTTCCATTGCCGGAGTGGTTATTACCGGTTTGATCGCCATCGGCTTCGGGGTTATTTTCGCCACAGCTTTTGATCAGGTTGCCAAAACTATGATAATGGGACATCTGCTGGTCATGGCAAGCGTTATCCCAATGTCGGCGCTGGCGATTCTTTTTGCCATTGTCTTGCCGGAATCAATTGCCGCTATTGTTACGGCAATTGTCATCTGGTTTGCGCATTCCGCGACGACGTTGTCCGGAATCAAGATCATTTACGGAGGGATTCTTCCTGACTTGAATCTGTTCAATTTGAAAGCTCAGGCGGCTTACACTTATCTCGGCGGCATCGGCGGGCAGTATCTGCTGCTGGCCTTCCTGTGGGGAATTGTTTACAGTATTTTCGCTATGTCGCTGGCAGGAATAATATTCGGCTATAAAGACCTGAAATAATCAATCCGGGAAGAAAAAAATGAAAAAGTCTCTTATAACTCATATCATAATCATGATCATCGCCGCCGTCCTGGGCGCATATCTGGCTTCCCTGCTTACCGTCCAGCGGCTGGAAATAATTAAAACCGGCAGCCAACTTTCAAAACTTCCCCTGGGAGGATTCAATAAATTCACCTCCGACGTCCAGTGGATGCTGTTCATCAATTATTGCGGCGGGCTCAGCGCCGTTAAGAAGGAAAACGTCGGTGAAATCTATAAACGCCTGAACGCGATTCTCGCCAATGATCCCAACCACGAAATGGCCTACGAAATGGGCGGAATGATGTTTTCGGTAAGGGATCCCCAAAAAGCGGTTGAGATTTTTACCCGCGGGGCGGACAATCCTAATTTGAAAAAGAATTGGAAACTGCCTTTTTATGCGGGATTCGTGCTGACTCAGCATCTTACTGACCAAGACGATCCGGAACGCCTCAAAAAGGCGGAAGAAATGTTTCGCAAGGCCTTGACCCGGGACAATTCGATGCCGCACGTCTTCTCGGCTCTGATCCGGACGCGGGCCAAACGGATAGCCCAACGCAAAGACTGGAGAGGTATTCCGATTGTCAATGATAAACACGCTTATCTGTGTGCTTTATTTGACGAATGGCGGAAAAGCGGTGAAATCAGCGGCGCCGGTCCCAATGAAGAGGTCTTTTCCGGCGAGTCCGTGACGGTTTCCGATTTCAGGCCCAGAATCCTTGAAGCGGCCCAGAAAGCCAAGGCTTCAGCTCCGACCAATAAGTATATTCTCCGGACTATTGATGAGGTAGTAAAAAAGGTGCTGAAAGACGATCATCTTTGCCCGAAATGTCTTACCGTTTACGGACCGGGAGATAAATTCTGTTCAGCTTGCGGAACGGCGGTGGAAGTTTATGGAACCTGTCCGCGTTGCAAGGCCGTGATGAAAGGCAGCTTCTGCTCAGCCTGCGGCTGCCCCCAAAAGGGTGTGGCTGCTAAACCGGCCGTTGCTAAACCGGCCGTTGCCAAACCGCCGGCAGTCAAACCGGCAGCCAAAACGCTCATCATAAAGCCGGCGGCTAAGCGCGTTAATGTCCCCAAAAAGCAGTAATGCGGGGAGTTTGACCATTTGAACCGGTCGGGACAAACCCAGCACCTGAAAGGTGCGCTGCTGATTGGTATTGCGGTTTTTTTCTGCTATTTCTTTTCGGAAATGGTGTTGCGTCAGTTTGTACTTCATCGAGCCGGAGTGCCGGCGATAAGTCTCAGCAGTCTGCTCGGGAAACTTCCTCCCGGAATTCGGGATGAAGTTACCCGGCAGATAACGATTGCCGAACTTAAGGACGAACTGAAAGCGGCGACTACGGTGGGGAGAAAAATTACCGTTTCCATCGCTCTCGCCGGGATGTTTCCGCCGCAGAAACTGCAGGAAAAGTACGCCGAAATAATCGATAAATATCCGACGACACCGGAATCCCTCCCGGCCTTCATCAATTTTCTGCTGGCGCCTCCGGCGGCACTCAAATCAATTTCCGTTGCCAGATATCATGAGTTTATTAAACACCTTGATAAACACCAGCGCTTCTGGGCGTGGAGTTCCGGTTTTGACAAATTGAAAAGCCGGAAAGCAGCGCCCGCGGTACAAATGGAATATCTGCTTCCCCTCCTGGATGTCAAGCCGGACCGCCATGAATATCAGCGGTTATATGTTGCCCTGAGTGAATTGGCTTTCCAGGAGGAAAAACGGGAAATTGAGCTTAAATCCAGGAAGTTTGAAGAACAGTGCGAGCAACTGCCGTTCTTTGATGAGCAGCTTGAAAAGGAGGCCAAAGCCAGAGCTGAGAAAAAAGCCAAAGCAAAAAAAAACAAAGAATTGGCTGAAGCCAAGGCTAAAGTTAAGCCGGCGACAAAACCGGCGGCAGGGGGAAAATGATGGTGAAAATTCTTGCCATACTGGAATTGACGGTAAAAAAAGTGAAGGAGCCGGCTTTTTCACTGTTGTTTGTAATTGCCGCATTGGTCGGTTATTCGGTTTCGGAGATGGGCACCCTGGCATTCACGGGGGAGCAGGATGTGCTTTTCGGTCTGATTTCACTGGAACAAGGCGCTCCGTTGCTGATCGGTTTTGTGGTGATCCTTTTTATGACCTTGATTGTCGCAATTTTCGAAGGCGCGACGGATATTCCCAAGGATATTAATTCCCGGATGATTTTGCTTATCCTGAGCAAACCGGTAAAGCGCGTCGAGTATTTATTGGGCAAATATCTGGGAGTGGTCATGATATGCCTGATTTTTTTCCTTATTGCGGCGGTTACCGCTTATGTTACCCACCTGGTAAAAACCGGTGAATTATTTGCCTTTTCCGTAATTGCCAGGCAGTTTATCCTGACTTTGGTAATCTTTCCTTTTGTGGCAATGACCATGGTGATTTCGGCCTATCTTTCCGATATCAGCGCCATGATTGTTACGGTAATATATGTGATACTTTCAGCGTGCATAAGCGCTTTTTCCGTCCTGATCGACATGCTTCCCAAAAGTCTTGAAGTAGTGTCGATAATTCATACCATAACTTATCTGTTTCCCAATTATTTCTATTTCTTCAGTTCTTTCAGATACGGCGGGATAGTCATAATTGCGCTGAGCGCATATGCCTTTTCCACGACGGTGATTTTCCTTTCGATAGCCGCCTTTCGCCTGAATCACCGGGATATGATTTAACCCTTCGCCGGTCCCGCTTAACGGTTTTTTCCGAAGACATTCGGGAAACAGGTTTTTTCCGGCTGCGAAGGTTGCCTGTCGGCTTATTCCTGCTATATTAATATTAAACTTTGGACAGGAAACATGCCTAATGGACATCATTTATGCAATACAAATAGATAACGGCGCCCAGTATTTGGCCAAAGCCGATGACAGTCTGGCTTTCAAGGCTGGAGACTGGTGTGTCATTCATAAAGATTTTTTCAATGATTACGGCCAAATCGTCAAAATAAGTGAAGAAGGAATGCCGGACTGGAAAAACAAGGAGTTGCCGCAGATTATCCGGAAGGCTACCGTGCATGACAAAAGTATGGCGCACGAAAACGAAATGCGCGCCAAGTCCGCGTTGCGGACTACCCAGGAAGCCGCCGACCAGTTAAAACTCGAAATGAAACTGCTCAATGTGCATTTTTCCCTGGATAAGAAATTAATCGTGATCCAGTTTACCGCCGATGGCCGGATCGATTTCCGGCAGTTGGTCAAGGACTTGGCGAAAACGTTCAATGCCCGGATCGAATTGCGGCAGATCGGAGTCCGGGATGAAACTGCATTGAAAGGCGGACTCGGGATTTGCGGGCGGCAGTTGTGCTGCAGCCGGTTTCTGAAAGATTTCTCTTCGATCAACGTGCGGATGGCCAAGGATCAGGATTTGTCGCTTACTCCAAGCACGATTTCCGGTTTCTGCGGCCGGTTGAAATGCTGTCTGAAATATGAGCATGACGGATATGTGGAACTGGAAAAAACCATGCCGCGGCGCGGAGATATGTGTGATTGCCCCGGCGGCCGGGGCAAAATCTGTGACCGGAACTTATTGACTCAGGAAGTTGTTGTGGTGCTGGAGGATTCCGGCCGTACCATCCGTTGCGCCCGCAGTGAAGTGCAGGTCGTTTATCCGGACAAATATAAAGTCAGGCCCCAGGAAATTGTTCCTGACCTGTCCGAGGATGAGCTGAATACGCTCGAATCCGAAGAGGAAACGGAGAATATCCCGGAAAAACCTAAGGGAGTAATCGGCCGGCGCCGGAAAAAACGGCGCGCCAAAGGTAAACGTTCAAAGCGGTAATTTCTCAAGGATAAACGGGATTTTTACAGGGATGTTGCAATGTTGCCGTTCAGTCGAACCGATCTGGAAAAACTTACGGAAGACAAACTGCCGGAATTGGCTGATTTGGACAGTTCGGGATTTCTGGTGGGAGGGCGGGAAGATTTTGAGAAGTTTCGCCGGCGTTTATTGAACCTGAATGATGCTTTGGCGGCGCTGGAAGAAAAGTTGGCGCAGGGGGAGGATGAAGTTGAACTTTTCGAAGGCGTTATGGTGCGCTGCGACCAGCGTATCCCGGTCGGGATTATCGCGGAAGCCGGTGATGTTACCGAAAAATGTTATCGTTTTTCAATTAGCTGGGTGCCCGGTTTTTTCCTGTCCCGAGACCTCGGCTGGTTTTGGGGCGGCTGCGCGATTTCGGATTCGCAGCGGACGGTTACGGTGTTCCTGATTCGTTCGAGTTTCAGGAACCGGCGCAAATGGTTCATTTATGACCGGCGCGAACTTTTGGCGCACGAGCTGTGTCATGCGGCGCGCAATGTGATTAACGACAATACTTTTGAGGAATTTTTCGCTTATCAGACGGCGCCGAGCCGGCTTCGGCGTTATATGGGGAATTGTTTTATCCATAAATATGATGCGGTGCTGTTTTTATCCCCGGCGCTGATCTTGCTTGCTGCCCAAATGGTGAAAACCTGCGGTGATTTTGCTTATCCAATTTGGCCGTTCTGGCTTTTCGCTCTGGCGTATCCAGCTTATCTGCTGCTCCGCAATAATATTGCCCGGGTGACCTTTTTCCGCGCCTGTTCCAAATTGCTGGCCTTTGGTTTCCCGGACGCCCCGGCGATTTTATTTCGTTGCAGTCAGGAGGAGATCAAAGAACTGGCGCTGCTGGCGTCACCGGAAACTTTCCGGCGGTTTGTTCAAAACCGGGCCAGCATCAATTTGCGCTGGCGGATCATCCAGCATCGTTTCGTGATCAACCAAGGAGAGCAGAACCACGGAAAAACGGAGGAGGCAAATGGTGCGGCTTAAGGAGCTTACGGGGTATCTCGACGAACTGTTGAATATTGCGGCGGTTCCCGGTGATGATTCCAACAACGGGTTGCAAGTGGAAGCTTCGGAAACCGTTAATAAAGCGGTTTTCGGGGTTGATGCCGGTCAGGCCCTGTTCGAAGCGGCCCGGGCGCAAAGCGCGGATTTCGTTTTTGTTCACCATGGCCTGAGCTGGGGCGGGGAGCCGCGCCGTTTTACCGGCGTAACCGCTTCCCGGCTGAAATACCTGTTCAATAACGGAATTTCTCTTTATGCGGCGCATCTGCCGCTTGACGCGCATCCGCAACTCGGGCATAATGCCTTACTGGCGGATATGGTAAAACTGCGGCAGCGTTATTATTTCGCGGATTACCATGGCTGTGCCATTGCCTGCGGCGGGGTGTTGCCGGAAGTGTGTTTCGTCGATCAACTGGTCGCGAAACTGGAGCCGCAATTGCACTGCAAAGCCGTGGTTTTCGGCGACCAGGGCCGGAAGCTGGAAAAAGTCGGCATTATTTCCGGCGGCGGCGGTCTGGACGGATTACTGGCGTGCATCGCGGAAGAGATGGATTGTTACGTTACCGGAGAGATGGGTCATGTCATGTATCATCTTATCCGGGAAAGCGGCATTACGGTAGTCCAGCTCGGTCATTATCATTCGGAAGTTCCCGGCGTCCGGGCGGTAATGAGAAAAGTTGAGAAAAAATTTTCAATAGACTGTGAGTTCATTGATATTCCAACCGGCTTGTAATCAAATGAGGAATGGTCATGCGGAAAATTAGCTTGATATTGTTTATGGGAGGCCTGTTCTGGTGCGGGTGTACGAGTATGGGGCCGGATTCCGGGAAATTGAGTGAAGCGGAACAACTGACTGTAATTGATCTGGCCCGTTACACGATCACCAGGAACCGGAAGAATCAGCAACTCGTCACTGCGGCGGAGCGGGATATTATCAATAAACGGCTGCCGGAAGTAAAAATCCGTTATACCGGCCCGCGGCAGGGGCGGATGGCAATGAGCTGGATGCTGGATGGTAAAACCATTAATTTTATCTACGGCGGCCATTTTTTAACCGACAGCGCCAGTTGGGAGATGGGGATAGTGCGGCACGATTACCGCATCAGTAAAAATAAAGTGGATCCTTTTCGCAAACGCAAGAACGCGGTTCCCAGTGATTTTGATGATTTAAGGAAAAAGGGAAAGACCACGACCGGCGGCGGGAGTCCGGACAAACAAAAACTGTTGGCGGCTCCCGGTATTCAAGCGACTAACGCCGCCCGATGAGCCCGCAGTTCATTTCGTTCATGACTCAACCGGCCGATTCAGGCGCAGTCGGGATAGGTTAGGGTGCTAAATTCACTGCACATCGCCTGAATTGCTGTCGGGGAATGTCCGGCGCCGGCCGGATCGGTGTAATAACCGGCGATAAAGCCTCCGGCGGGAGTGGATAATTTCCGGAACATCTCGCGGACATAGGCGCGGATTTCATCCGGGGAACCGGTACACATTATATTCTGGATGTCCACCGGACACCAGAAAGTAATTCGGCCCCGGAAACGTTCACTGAGCAGATCGAGTCCCATATTCTGCTGCTGATCCATCTGAATCACGTCCAGCCCGGCGTCAATCAGGCCATCGAGGATTTCGACGATGTAACCGCAGCTGTGAAGAAAAGTCAGCATGCCGGCGTCATGGGCCGCCCGATATACTTTCCGGTAAGCCGGTTGCCAGAATTCCCGCCATTTTTCCGGATCGATCATCAACTTGTCCTGCAACCCCCAGTCGTCGCAAAACATGTAGCCGTCGACGCCCAGCTGCCGGTAATGTTCAATCGCTTTCAGGTTCATTTCGGTCAGACAACCGATCAGCCGGTTCAAATTATCCGGTTCCAGATAAATATCCGTCCAGGTATTTTCCAGTCCCCGGATAAAATGGATGCGTTCATAAAGGGAAATCCCTCCTGCAAGGACGAATTTATCCGGCTCCGCCTGGTTCCGCGCCTGGCTTTCGGCAGTCTTCCAGCGCCGGGGATCATTGACATCCGGAATTTGCAGCTTATCCCAGTCCTCCCAGCTTTTAAGCGGATAGTCTTTGACTTCTCCCAGCCGGCAAACGCCGATGTTTTCCCAAACCGCGCCCCATTCATCGGTCTCCCGGCCTTTTTTACCCGAGGGGCGCTGATCAACTGACGGGTCCATCCCGATTCCGGCAAAGTCACTGCCGTATTCCGGCGGAAGTGACCGCGCCGGACGTTCCGGAAATTTAAACTTTACCGTACGCCGGACAATTTCTTTTGAAGTCATTCGTTTCACTCCTGTAAAAAATATTAAACAGATACACTATCATCCCATAATTTGTTTAAATTAACGATTGGTTGATTATTTTGAGCCTACGAATTTTCATTTTGACTTACCCCATTTTCGGTTTTTAAATTTTTGAGCCCGGATCAGCATCTGCTAAA
>JAQULZ010000037.1 GCA_028718375.1 Victivallaceae bacterium
TCCTCCGGTGAATTAACAAAAAACAGAAGACTTACTGCCAGTATAGCAAAAATTGCAATAAAAGTCAATAACTTTTTTAGTGTTAATAAAATTTTTCCGAAAAATTACAACAACTTAACCATGGAGGTAGTATGAATCGACAAACGATTTCAAGTTCTTGTCTGTGTTTTGCCTTACTGACAATAATCACATTTTTATCTGGGAATTTGCTGTCTGCTGACGAGATAAAACCGGAAAGCGAAATTAATCCGGTTTATAAATGTTACGAAGTTCCTGATGGAACAATCCATATAGACGGGAAACTCGACGAAAAATGCTGGCAAAATGCTCCTGTAATGGAGTTCCGTGATTTGGTAAACGGCTCGAAGCCACTCATAAGTTCCTGTGCCAGGCTTGTTTGGGATGACAAGTATATATACGTTGCCTACGAAATTCACGATCCTAATGTTGTGGCGTATTATGGAGAACGGAAAACAGGGGGAACCCACATTAATTCTAAAGATGAGCCGCATAGAGGTGAGCCTGAAATTATGGCCAGAGATACTTTTGTGAAGTTCTTCCTTGATCCTGATGCAGATGGGAAAAACTATATTGAAATACATATTAACCCCATAAACAACGTGGCAGATATCCTAATAGATTTACCATATTCATATTATCCGGACGGGATTGCCTCGCGTAAAGCATTAAATCTTCCAATGATTGAGAATAAGGTTGACTGGTATTGGAATTGTGAAGGCCTGAAAAGTGCGGTTCAGGTGCAAGGTACGCTCAATCATTCCGATGATATAGATGAAGGCTGGACCATTGAACTGGCCGTTCCGTGGGAAGCTTTGAAATCATTGACTAAAGGTGCTTATAGACCCGATAAAGGAAATAATAAATGGCGAGCCCATTTTGGGCATGTTTACAAACCTGAATTCTGTTATGCCAAAAGACGCAAGAGCAGGCATCTTTATGCGACCTGGCCGGTAATGGGTGTCCATAATTGTCATTTACCCGAACGCTGGGGGTACCTGATTTTTGAAAAAAACATGTCAGGAGATGAAAGTGTAAAATGATACGATTATTTTATTTAAAATGTTTGCTCTTGTCTTGTGCGGGACTTTGTGCCTGTACGGTATTTGCCCATGAATTCAAAATAATCGTGTCCGGCGACGCCAAATCCCCATCCGCCGAAGATTGCCGGGAAATGGGGGTTAGCGCGCTTTGGTTTTACAGCGGGCTTCCCCTTAAATTCAATGAAAAAGGTGAACCGGCGAATCCTCAAAAGTTTGCTTCATTGTTCGAACGCTTCAATAATACTGACATAGCCTTAATTCCACTGCTGAATATCTTTTATCAGAAAAATCCCGGCAAATGCCAGTTAAGCCGTTTCAGCGATAAACCACGCTACCGCTGTTTTTCCAAAGATAACTCAGATATTGTCGAGAGGCTTCGGCTTCTGGTTAAATGGCTGGGGCATTTCAAGAACTTCGGCGGCTTGTGCCTGGATGATGAACCTGGAATTCAGCCGGGCGGCTGTATCTGCGAAAACTGCGTCAAGCTTTTTCGCGGGAAATACGGTTTGAATCCGCCCCCGGACAAAGTTTATTTCAATACCCCCAAAGGCGTCGTTCCTGAAAACAACCCCGTGCTTTTATGGACGAAATTCCAGCAGGACGAATGCGTCAAATATTACGCATCGCTGGCAGCCGCCATAAAAAAAGAGAATCCGAAAATCCAGGTGTTAAATATTCCGGCGGCGGCTTATTTTTCGGGGAAACAGCTTTCGATCCTGGACTGTAAAGCGCAGGATTTCATAAAATCCGGACGCCGGGTTTCCCTGGATGACTGCCATATCAGGGACTTTCAGCTTTATGTTCAATTCTACATGAATGAAATTAGCTCTTCCGGCTGGAAAAACAAAATAGCCGACGGCCTTTGTCTTTACATGATGAACAAGGGCCTGGTGAATTTCCCCAATCTTCCCGTTTACTACAAATTCGAGCCGGTAAGCAAACGGGCGGTTATTTCAGTTCCGGCTTTCAAGCGTTTTATTTTGCAGACTTTTTCCGAGGGTGCGAAAGGGATAGTGTATTTCCCGGGGCGTTCCCTGACTCCCGGGCATGTAGAGGCCGCCGCCGACGTATATAATAAATTCATTGTCCCGGTATGCGCGGATACCCCGAAACTTTACAAACCCGACGGTAAAGTTGCCGTATTGTATTCCACGACTACCCGTATTTTTGCCGACCTGTGGAAAAACAATCCGCTCGAACGTTACAAAAATCTTCACGAATGTGATGCGATGGCATATTATTTGTTGAAAGAAGGTATCCCGTTCAAAGTACTCCTGGAGAATGAACTGTCCCCGCAGGAACTGAAAAAAATCCCGGTAATTTTTTCCGCCGGTTTTGATTACGTAAGCGCGGATAAGGCAAAACTGCTTGAAGAATATGTTAAAAACGGCGGCAAGCTGATTACTGACCGGAAATCACAGGTAAATATCGGCCTGAAGGCTGATTTTGACGCGGGATACTGGTACCGGGCGGTTACGGACGGCAATCAGCGGGCTTCGGATATGGAGTTTCAGGCCGGACTGCTGGATACTGTTTTAGGGAAATATCTCGAAAATATCTCTGTGCCCTGCAGTACCTCATGCCGTCATATTAACCTGAATTATCTAACTGACGGCAAAGACTTGTATATTTTTGCCGTTAATAACGATCTTGACGCGCCGGTTTCGGCGATGTTGTGCTTTGACCGGAAATATGATGTTGCGGATATCCTTGCCAAAAAAGAATTTAAAAACATTGACCGGATGCGGGTGTCTATAGAACCGGGTGAATTGAAAGTAATTAAACTAAATCATAACAATCTTTAACAAAAAAAGGAAAACAAGGGTATGAAAAAAGTAAACGCCAAAATTGATAAGTCCGAAAAAAGTCAGAATTTTTTCAGGAGAAGCAACTTCATAGGACTAAATAATTACAAACTTTTATACAAGGATTAAAAGAAAATGAAAAGCAGAGAAACAATTTTTACAATTATCGAATTGCTCGTCGTGATCGCTATCATAGCAATTCTTGCATCAATGCTGCTGCCGGCTCTCCAGAACGCAAGAAAAAAAGCGATGCAGTCCCAGTGTGCCGGAAATTTAAAACAAGTGGGACTGGCAACAATAATGTATGCGAATGATTTTGACGAATACATTCCGGCTAATTACAGTTCTCCCCTCTACGAATGGAGCTATTATCTTACAGATGGAAAGTATATTAAGGAAGAGTCCTGTCTTTGTCCTTCTGCCCCGCCAAAGGTGAAAGACTTTCACATGGAAAGCACTTACGGTAGCGCGAGCCGGGATAATTTTTATAAAGTAAACAGGATTGCTACTGACTGGA
This sequence comes from Victivallaceae bacterium, assembly GCA_028718375.1. GTDB lineage: Bacteria > Verrucomicrobiota > Lentisphaeria > Victivallales > Victivallaceae > JAHOYW01. Next base: position 3,384 of record JAQULZ010000037.1, read on the forward strand.
AATACGCATTTGGTTACGGAAGCCTGAACAATATTATCCTGCTGGCTGATAGTGTTTATTATGGAAGCACTACTTCCAAGCACGGCTGGCAAACCGCCTATATTGAAGATACATACGGAACTGTCGGTCTGTTTATGGTTCATATCAGACATGCGGGAGTAGCCAATTCCCTTTTTGCTGACGGCAGGGTGGAACCTTTAACAAAAGCTCAACTACAAAACCATCGTACTTATTATGGTTATCCTCCTAATGGTTTTCCATAATAAGCGGTCAAACTTATTTTTCTGTAGCGTCGATTCGGATTCGTTTGCGGTTTAGCTTAAAAAGAATTTTGTATTACTGTTCAAATTGCTTTTTCAGATAATTCCTTATCCTTACAGATAGATTTTTTAATATTCATTAACCATAAATTCAACCGGAGAAGTGAAAAAATGATGAAGAAAACAGCTCGAAACATGTGGTTTATTTCCAGCCGCTACTTTTTTAAATTATCAAATACTTATTTACCGCTGTTTTTGTTTTTGGGGTCGACAGGGTCGGCTTTTTCCCAATCTCCCAAGCAATACCAGCCGGACTCCCATACTCTTTTACTTTGCCACTTCGATAAATCAGCCTACGCTGATTACAGCAGAGGCTCTTCATCTCCTTCCGGCGATGATGTGAGCATAGTCAGAGGAAAATGGGGCAAAGGGCTGTTAATTAACAAAGGAGAAAAAGTTTTCTATAAAGGTAATGATGGAAATATAGACCTGCAACAAGGAACTATTGAATTTTATATAAAACCCAACTGGAACGGAAATGACGGCGAGTACAGACAATTATTCAGCATGCACGGTTCCCCCCGTAATTGGATTATGATAAGTAAATTCGGCGTAAAAGAAGGGAAATCAAATAATAAATTGGGAGGTGCTATATGCAGCCAAAGGCCTGATGAGAAAAAACATAATTATGCTTCTTTTGCTTATGATATTTCCTCCTGGAAAAAAGGCGAATGGCATCATCTTGCCTTAACCTGGCAGAATGGTGAAGACGCCGTGTTTTATATTGACCATAAAGAAGTCGCAAGGAGGAAAAAAATTTCCTCTCCCCGGTTGACTGCTGACCAGCTCCTGTTAGGAAGAATGAATTGTAATGCCGCCATAGACGAATTCAGAATATCCGACATCCCCCGAAAATTTAATATTATTGACCGGAAAGGCACTAAATATTTAAGTAATTTGGAACCGGTTCGCAGTATTCAGGATTTTGGCGCCCTCGGAAGAGATTCATTTTTGGCAATTGCAGGTAAAATTCCTATCGGGGTTGGCGGATACACCTATGAAAAAGGATTAGCTACCCATGCCAATGCGGAGATAACTTATAAATTAGACGGCAAATATGATAAATTTAAAGCATTGATTGGAATTGATAATTATGTAATGGGTACTCCGGCCAGTGTAATATTTGAAGTGTACGGAGATGGAAAGAACTTATTTCGGAGCAAGCTGTTTACCCCTGAAACCAAACCCGAAGAAATAGAGGTCCCGATTTCAGGGATAAATGAATTAAAACTTGTGCTTTCAGACGGAGGAAACGGGCATAATTGTGATTTGGGGGACTGGATAGATGCCATGGTCCTGGAGAAGGGAGTGCAGCCTCCCCCTCCCTCCAAAAGAGGACGCTGCCCGAAGCCGGTTAAAACAGAGAAGAAAGCAGCTCAAAAAGTAAGCGTCTCCAATTTATACGCATATAATTTTTCAATACCTTTTTCAAACAAAGGTTATGCCTTGGCCGGGAAGAATTACCTGGATGAAATAAACCAGGATGCAGCTTTGCCGGTCACGGAAAAGGTTAAGCTTTCCTGTTTCGCGACACCCGGGGAATATGAACCTTTATCCTTTGTTATCTACGCGGAGAAGGACTTATCGGATATAGAAATAAAATGCTCCGACTTAAAAAATAAAGCAGGCACGATATCCAATAAAAATATTGCGGTGAGATATGGCATGAGGGTTCCCGTGCGGCGCCGATATTCATGGCCGGTCTCCAAAGGCACCGTTCCCGTAACGAGATTTTTAAGGAGTTTCGAAAAATTAAATATACCAAAGCAAAATTTCAGGGAAATTTATCTGACGATCAAGGTTCCGGAAGGTACTGACGCGGGAAAGTATTACGGGGAAATAAGTATAAGTCCCAAAAACGGAAAAAAATCAAATATTGATTTGGAATTGGAAGTACTTCCGTTTAAATTGAAAATGCCCCCCAATAAGAGATATGGAATTTATTATCACCTGTCCCACAGATTTATTACCCCGAAAAGATTGGCCCGCGAACTGCGGGACATGAAAGAACATCAGATAAGCATTCTATATCCGCGCTTGTCAGTAAGATATGACACCGTATCCCTTGAACCTGATTATTCTAAAATAATCAAAGGCTTGACGTTATTAAGAAATAATGACTTTAAAGGAAGGGTAATTTTAGGTACGGGACTTCATCAGTTAAGCTTGATTTCAGGTTACGATAAAAAAGATCCTGAAGCCATAAAGAAATTAGAAAAGAATAAAAAGTTTTGGGAAATTGCTAAAAAAACCATTGCGGGTTTTAAGGATATTCAAAAACAGTATCCGGAATTTGAAATAGTTCTTACCCATCTGGATGAGATCACTGACAGAAACCGGCTTCCTCTTTATATTCTCTTAACCAAGGCGGCTAAACAGGTGCCGGGGTTCAAATATTTTATTAGTTTGGATAATGGAACCGAAAAAAGAGAAAGAGTAATCACCAAGGCAGATCCATATGTAGAAATAAGAAATTACCTTCTATACATGTTCGAATGGTGGTTAGCCAGAGGACATACGTTCGAAGAACTGGAAAAGGATTTAAAACGGACCGGAGACGAAGCTGATTTTTATGTAAACCCGGTTGGGCCCTACTATACACCTGAATGGTATAGGATAGTCAACGGTTTATATCTGTGGATAAGTCCGTTTTCTGCGCATATGCCTTGGATATATTATGACATCCGCGGAGACGCGTTCAATGATCTGGACGGAAAAACCAGTGACCATATATTTGCGTTCTATTCAGAAAAGGATAATGATATTGTCAATACAAAAATATGGGAGGGCTGGAGAGAAGGGGTAGACGACATAAGATATATTTACACCCTGGAGAATTTAATTGAAAAAAATAAAAATAAGGAAAATAAATTTGAGGTCATTAAAGACGCGGAAGCATGGCTGAAAAATATAAAATCCATGCTTCCCAAACCGCCGCAGCTGCCTTATGCGAAAGATGGACCGTGGAGAGGATTGGGGCGGAAAACCCTGGGCACTCCGGAAGAATCTCCTTTTGTTAATGCTATCAGTAACCAATTAACCTTTGAGGATTATCAGCACATCAGAAGAAAAACCGCCGACTTTATTATGAAATTACAGGACAATTAACAGGTAGTGTCAAAAATAACATGAAAAAAGGCGGATGCAACGCCTCGGTGATCCAACGGCCGAAAACGTTGGTCGCTCATCTCTAATGAGCGAAAGTATTGCGCGGCTTGCCGCGCTCGAAGAGTACCGTTCTCGAAAAGCGATATTTTCAAAAAAAACGAAGTGTGTTTTTGAAAATGCTGAGCGGTCGAGCTGGATTCAGACGTATAACGTTACTTTATCGCCACTTCCTTGTCAAGGCGCAAAATCGAGCTCCTTACAGTCGCTGTTTATACGATTTTGGCCGTTGACAAAAAAGCAGCGATAAAGTAAAATGGGTAGTGTTCTGAAAAACAAAAAAGCTTTTGTTTTTCAGTCAGCAAAAGGGGGAAACAGGGAAATTTGCGCAATATATTAATAATCAATAACATAAATAAAAACTTCGCCTAGAATTTTTGACAGAACCCAATTAACAAATAAGGAATTATTATCATGTTAAGATTAAAAGAAAGTTTTAAGGTTCTCAGTCCCGAAGATTGTCAAAAAATATATCAGACCGCGCTTAAAATTTTGAAAAAAGTTGGCGTGAAATTTGAAAACTCCAGATTATTGGAAGCGTATAAATCGAATTTTGCCCTGGAAGCCGACACCAATGGTATGGTAAAATTTCCGGAAAAAACTGTTGAGGACATTCTTGAGCGGGCAAGAACTGACTATATGAGAAACTATACCGCCAAGACGGACGATGTTATTAAGCCGATCAAATTTGCGATGGGCTATTGCTGTACCCAAATAATAGACATGGACAGCAATGCGATCAGACTGGCAAGTAAGTCTGATCTGGACGACGCCTGTATTCTGGGCGATGCCATAAGCGAATTTTGCAGTATTCCTCCTCTTTTCTTCCCGCAAGACGTTTCACTTCCCAATTACGCGCTTCACGCTTTGGAAGTATTGCTCAAGCGGGTGGATAAAAATAAAATTAATTATTCAATCGGAGAAGCGGGTAACGCAAAATATATCAAAGAAATGTATAATACGGCTTATAACGGGGAAATGATGAATATGGCTCATAGATTTTTGATGAGCCCGCTGGTGTTTGATGATATCTCAATGAAAATAATTTACGAATATCATGATTTGGATATGCCGGTCCGAATCAGCTCCGGGATGGTTGTTCCGGGCGCATCAGGGCCGGTTTCTTTGGCCGGATCCCTCGCGCTTACCATAGCGGAGGACATCGCTTGCATGCCCTTCAATTTAATTTATGCTAAAGGCCGTTGGCACACAAGACCTTGTATCGGGTTGACTTTTCTGGATCAGAAAACAGGACAGTCGTGCTATAGCGGACCTGATGCACTTCTTTGCGCTTTAGCCGCTAACGAGCTGAATGATTATCTTGGCTTTCCGGACGCCGGCCGCAGTGGAGCTAACGCTGATATTTGTATTTCCAATTTTCAAGCCGGGGCGGAAAAAATGTTTGATGTAATGACAAAAATATATACCGGTTTTCCTTTTATTTACGTATGCGGGAGGCTCGGCCCGGGACATACAACCGGAAGCCTGCCTCAAGTAATAATGGATTGGGAAGCCGGTAAAATGATTAATTTCTTTTTGAAAGGACTGGAGGTGAATGATGGCACCCTCGCTTTTGACCTGATCAAAAAAGTCGGGCCCGGAGGAAGTTATTTATCTGAGGAGCATACCGCTGAATACTTCAGATCTGAAGTCTGGCTGCCGGAAATTTTTCAGAGAATAAGGCCCGACGGAAATAAGGAAAAAACGGATTTTGTGGCGGAAGCGGCCAAAGAGAAGGTCAAGACCATACTTAAAGCTCATGATCCTCATTACTTAAGCGAGGACCAGGAAAAAGAGCTGGCGAAAATTGTAAAAAGAGCTGATATGGAAATGGGAATGTCCTAAATGATGATCTGCGTTTTTAAGTTTCCGGAAAAAATGCGTAAAAAATATGAGGCGAAACTTCAATTTAGTATCCACGTTTTTCTATTAAAAATGCAACAGAAAAATATGAGATAAAATGGGCGTTAACCTCTTCCGCAGGGGGATATATTATGATTACAAATTTAGGCATGGTAAAGCTTAAAACTCAGGAAGACCTTATAGTTAAACGTATTGAGCCTCCGGAAGCAGTATATAATGAAAAATTAAGGCGGTTCCTGGAACACAAAGGTGATTCCTCCATGAGGGACATCTGTGAAAGGCTTAATGGAAACTATACGGAATTTTGTATCGATAAATATTTTACAGGTGAAATAGCGGGAAGTATTGCCGCCCAAATGTGGTATGGCATTTCCTTAAAAACGGGGATGGGTAATTTCGGACATGTCTATACCGAACCGGAACACAGGAAGAAGGGTATAGTCAATGAATTAATGGGATTTCTCATCGAGGACTTTCAAAACAGCCCCGGGAAAGCATTGTTCTGCGGAACCGGTTCGCCGTGGGTCGCTGATATTTATAGAAAATACGGGTTTCAACTGATAAAAAAGGGGACCGGCTATGGTCCGATGGTTTTAACCAAACAGAATCACGCCAGAAACTTCAGTGAATTAGAAAAAAAATACTTTGCCCCTGATTTAAGTTTTACCGTCAGGATTGCCGATCCCGGAGACCAATTTGACTGCGATAAAGTTCTCGGCTATTCAAAGGGAATAAGAGAACTTGCGTCTCCCAGAATTTTTCTATCTGCCCAGATCCCAACTTTTATGGAGGCGATGTTCAGGGTAAAAGATAAAAAAGGACTGGTAACCGTCGCTGAGACCAGCATCGGAAGTATTGTCGGCTGGAGCTTTGTTTTAAACCTGGGGTCTCCGGATGAGCAGGAGGCGAAAGTGTTTGATTTCATGATCCATCCCGGTTATTCAAAGGAAGCCGGTCAGTTTATTGAACAATCCATTCAACTGGCAACCGACCACGGTATTACTAATATATATAGCTATGTGCTTTCCGGAGAACAAGAAAAAACCAGCAGACTATTGAATGCAGGTTTTAAAGAAGTTGCCAGATTGAACAATTACTGTACTATTAATAATAGTCATGATTTGTTAATTCTATATTGGAACAGGTAAAATTTAACGATATCAATCATGAGAGTTATAAATGGAAACGAAAGAACTATTTGTTCGTGACAAATATGCTATCGCAATCACCTCAATGTGCCGAGTCAGAAAAAAAATATATTTGGGACTGACGGGGGGAGCTAATATTCTGGCGGTTTATGACGTTGAAAGCGGCGAGATCAGCCTTAAGCAGAATATTTTCCCCTGGATCAAGGAGCGCGGTTATTGCTCCAAAATCCATAATTCCATGGGCATATTATCGGACGGTTCGATTGTAATGGGAGAAGGAAATCATTTTACCTGGGACGGTATTCCGGTAACCGTAAATTACTTTAATAAAGAATTGCCGGAAAGCATGCTTGCCCGGAAACGCCGCCAAGGCTATCCCGAAGTCAAATATACTGATTTCTGTCTGCAGGACCTGGAGAACTGGGATCGTTCAAAATCAGATAAGGGAGGCCGAATAATCCGTTATTATCCCGAATCCGGCAAAACGGAAAACGTCGGATTTTTACCGGAATACCTTTACTCCCAGTCAATGATCGTTGACCGCAAACGGGATATTGGGTTTGGCCATACCATTCCGGACAATAATTTTTTCTATGTTGATTTTAAAGCCGGGAAAATAAAAAATTTCGGTCATATCAGTGATTATGCACATCATAATATGGTGATTACCCCGGAGGGAATATGTTACGGGGGATGGATAGACCGGGCCGATCATTCCCTTAAGCTTCTGAAGTTTGATCCCGATAAACAGCGGCTGGAATATCTGAATAAAATAATACTGCAGGATCCCGGATCAAAAGTGGCGGGGAACCAAGGTATTGACGAATGGATTGTGACCCGTGACGGAAGAATATTTATGGGTACCGTGGCAAATTCGTTGTTGTTTGAATTTCATTGGCGGGAGGAAGAGTTTGAACTGGTGGCCCAGCTTGCAAAAGGCGGACGAGTGACATCAATGGATGAAGATGAAACCGGGACAATATGGATGGGAGCTGATTATCCCCACATGCGCTTGGTTAAATATGACCCGAAAAGAAATTCCGTTAAAGATTTCGGGCGGGTCAATACGTCTTACCCGCGCTGTTATTTTCATGCATCATGCATCTGGGACGGTAAACTTTATCTTGGAGAAACAGACGGGTTTTCTCCATCATTGCATATAATTGACTTAAAAAAAATCCAGGGAAAGAGCCATGTATAATGAGTTTTTATCGGTTCCGAGAATGATGAATATGGGATTTCATTACACTGAACAGTACAGCCGGAGAACGCGCGTCAAAGTTATCGGCCTGGTTGATCAATCCTCTCCTGAGTGGGCGGAATGGTATCGCCTCACCCACAGTCTGGATTCAGTAAGAAAAATGGCAGACGCGGGATATGATTTGATTGAGATACATTTCCTTTACGGTTTCGGTCTTAAAGGGGAAGCCAAAGAAGTTGAACTTACCAGGCTGATGACAGAAAATGCCCATCGCGCAGGGTTGAAAGTGCTGGGATATTTTCAATTCTTTTCCGTTCAGGAAGAACTGTTCTTCATCGAAAATCCCTGGGCAAAAAACTGCCTGCAATTGAACGCTGACGGAACCAGACATGAATATAGTTATGCTCGGCCGGCCCTGTGCTTTTCACACCAGGAAGTCAAACAATATTATTTGGATGGAGTCGAATTAGGATTAAAATATTGTGATCTCGATGGAATACGGCTGGACAACGACTATTATAACGGCTGTTATTGCCATAAATGCAAAAAACTGTTCCGCGAACACCTGACCAATAGTTTCTCTCCGGAAGAGGCAGAACATATTTTTGGAATCCCGGATCTCCGCAATATAACCCTGCCCAATAATACCGACATGCGGGATCCGGCATGGTTTGAACTGGTAAAATTCAGACAAAAGCAACGCCAGAATATCATAAAATTGATCAGAGATAAGGTAAAGAGCATAAAACCTGAGGCGATTTTAGGCGGGAATCCCGCGGTAACACGTAAATTCAACGGAGATGCGGACAATAATTTTTATCCGGCAGACCTTGGAGAAACCCATGATCTGGTTTGCGCGGAAAACAGCCTTTTTCCCCAATATTTGAATCCCGCTTTAAGAAGTCAGGCAGTAATTTATAAGTTCGGCGAGGCGGCGGGTTTTAAAGTTTATCCTTCGCACCATAAGTATAACCGGGAAAATTCATTTATCTGGCCCGGCAGTTCGGAAGAATGTGCCCTGACACTTTGCGAGGCCTTGTGTATGGGAGCTCATATTCCCTGTACTACCTGGGGTATTCGAATGGATGGGAATAAATCGAGAACTTTATATGAGAGGGCCCATTTTATAAAAGCAACCAGGGCGGTCAGTGATTTTATCCGGACAAACGCGGATATATACAAAGATGTCCGTTGTGACGGTAAGATCGGGATCTATATAAACCGGGAATCACGGATCTGCGACTTTTACAATTCTTTATCCTCCCTATGGGGTACGGTCCAGATCCTGCTTAAAAATGGAATCGCGTTCCGCTTTATTCCATTTGACGGAACAGAACACTTAAAAAATTTAAAGCTGCTGATCATTCCCAACGTAGCTCTTATCAAAAACCAACAGCTCGAGAACATTATTGATTTTGCAAAAAATAATAAGGTTCTGGTAACCGGGAATTCCGGACGTTATGATGAGTATTACCTGGAGCGTTCTGAAAATATAAAAGAAAAATTATCTCAATATAAAAATATACACTGGCTGGATGGTGTTCCTGAGGCGGTCGAATATACGCAAACCGAATATTACGGAAATTCCGTAAAAAATCTGAATTATCCCGGCAACGCAAATCTTTTCCTTGAAAACCTGTACGCCCTCTATGAACCGGAAATAAAAATTTCTGAAGGCGAAGCGGTAGCTATAAATCCTATGGTAAATAACCGTAATGAACATTTCATTCATATTTTGAATTATAATAACACCACTCCTGTTGATATTAAACTAAAATTGCCGAAAACAGTTAAAAATGTTAAGGTATTCAGTCCTGAACATTTTGGTGTTTCCGGCTATAACTATTCCGGACAAGTACTCAAGCTGACTGAATTGCATACTTATGCCGTAGTAAAAGTGAAATGATGCAGCCGAAATTTTCCTTTGCGGTAATAAGCGATACCCATTACCTGAACAAGGAGTACCACCAGTCGCAAATAGCAAGGGGCATTACTGACGATTTGACCAGATATGACTGGGGCGCCCGTAATATTTTAAGCGCTTTTATTGCTGAAATCAGAAGTTTTGCTCCCAACTTCGTATTACTCGCCGGAGACTTCATTGACGCGGGATGTGACTCGGAATCGGCAACGGTAAAGGAAATGCGGGAAGCATTGTCTTTATTGTCCAGTCCGGAAGTCCCGTTATTCCTATAGAATAGCAACAAAACTACTTGTAATTATATTTATTATTTTGAGGCCAATAATTGATTGTTTATTACAACAGATTAAGTTTCGGAGCAATAATAAAAGGGAATCATGAAACGGATGATATTTACCGGAAAACAGTCTGGCCGGATCTTAGTGAAAAACTGGGAAATGAAGTAACTGCAAATTATTATTCCTTTTCGTATGGCAACAGTCTTTTCATAATTATCGACTGCGCTGATTTTGAGACTGATAAACAGTATTTTTGGCTGAAGAACCAGCTTGAAACGCATTCGCGGGGAAAATATATTTTTATTTTCGGGCATTCCCCGATCTTTCCGGTTGCCAGGCCTTTTTTCTGCGAATTGGAGTTTCATCGGAAAATATTGAAACTGCTGCAAAAATATCAGGCGGACATCTATTTTTGCGGTCACACTCATAATCAATGTCTGACCCGGCATAAGCTGAATTCGCAAAATAAAATTCTTCAGTTGAAAATAGCCAGTACCGGTTTTCCGGACACCCGCCTTAATCTGAAAGAATGGCGAACCCTGCTTGATTGCCGGGGATTTCCATACGATTTTTTCTGGGGTTTCCTTGAGGATAGCGCCCCCGGTTATTTTTTAGTGGATGTTTTCGAAGAGAAAATTCATATCGCTCACTATGTCCTTGGCAAAGAACTTTGCGGCACCATAGAGCATATAAGAAATTCACAGGATCAGGTATCCCCGTCAAAACACTTAAGCGGAGCCGCGACTGATTTTGCCGATATTACGCAGGAAGATATTGCGGCCGCATACCTGCATTTATGCGTCTATAATTCAAGCGGGAACAATAAGGCCGTTATTCTCAACGGGACACATATAGGCAATATCCCGATCGGCGATTCATATTCCGCCAGGAAGAAAATAACCATACCTCAAGGGCGTTTTGATAAAATAAAGTCAGAAAACAGCCTGGAAATACGTAATCCGGAAAACGAGTCGTTCACCACTGGCTCTTTTGTTCTGGAACTTGTTTTGAAGGACAGGCGCCGAATACTGTCGACAATATCCCCCAATATTTATACGACAACGGACAAGTGGAATATCTGGTGCCTTGATATTCTCAAACATTTCAATCCCGGTGAAACTATCGGGCCTATTTATCTGAATTTCCAGACCGACAAAAAGCTGGATATATAGCCGATACTGAAAAAGTCTATTTTGTTTCACAATAAATGAGTAAAAAAACAGTAGAAAGTTCGCAGGTTTAACATGAAGTATCGTAAACTGCCGGCGAATGCATGCCAGAATTGTTTAAAAATCGCAACCTGGTATTAATTCTGTTTTTGCATTTTCACTTACAGAAAAAATACAGCCACGACCGGCAATAATCCCCACGAACCATACACATTACGGGATTTTGTCGGATTCCTGATTTGAAAAGGCAAGATTTTGAGGGTAGATTTTATTTGCCAATATTTGCCAATGATGTTTTGAAACCGTTGAAGATCGGGATAGTCTGAGCGTAACGGTACGGGAAATGCAATTTTGCAGCCAAACTTTACTGCGATTGAAAAAGCGGCGCCCGGGACAAAAACCCAAATTGTACAAGGAGTAGTATGAAGCGGACGAATTTTATCGGGATGGCGGCGGCAGTGATTATCGCTGCGGTGATGAGTGGCGGATGCGGTACCGCGGAAACTGCCTCCCTGCCGCCGGGCCAGCTCGGCGCGAATGATGTTTTTAAACAGATGCAGGAAGATTTCAAACGGATGAAAGACCCCGAATCGGCGGTCGGGATGATGCGCGAATATGCTTTGGAAAAACTTCCGAACGCCACCGATGAGGAACTCGCCTTCTTACAGGGGACGCCGGTAGTCCAGCCGAATTATAACGGTACTCTGTACGCTTTTTTCTGGAAAAGGAGTTCCGGCAAAGGCATCCAGGTGCTTGCCACCCCGCCGCCGTGCAAACCGATCGAAGTGTTCAGAACGCGCCGGGTTAAATTTCCCTAACTACCAATGAGCGATCAGTCATAGATGGCAGCGGCGGCGGATTTTGAGATGGATTTTGGTTATAAGCCGCAGCGCACGAGGATTTATGGCAAAGATCGGCTCAAAATAACCAGCGAAATGGCTATGAATGAGAACGAATTGGTATAAGCTGCGGTGAAAACGTTCGACAGCATGGTTGAAGTTATCGGGAACGCCTGGCGTAACCTGCGTTCCGGCCGGTTCGGCGCCGAATTCCCGGCACTGCTGATTCTGCTCGGGATAATCAATGCCGTTCTGCCGCCGGTGCTGTTTCCGCAGTGGGAATGGCAGCGGCTTTTATTGAGCGTCCTGCCGCTGATTATCGGCGGGGCGTTACTGCTGCCGCGCCGGCAGCTGGCGGTCCTGCTGGCAGCCGTCGGCACGGGTTTCGCCGGGTTTGAACTGCACCGCCGGACAACTGCCGGTTCTTACCTGGCGCTGCTGAACAATCGCGACTGCGGCGCCGAAATCGTCGCGAAAGTGGTCGATACGTCCTGCTGCGGCAAAGCCGTTCCCTGGCTGTCCAATCCTGCCCTGCTGACAGTCCAAGTCACGCAAGTCCGGCTGACCGGCGAAAATAACTGGACCGAAACTTACGGCCGGACCGCGGTGCGCTTGCCGCGCTCCGCTCCGGTGCTCGATTACGGCGCCGTTATCCGGCTGGAAGGGACGTTCCGGAGTCCGGAAAATTATTTTTTACTCCAGGAAAACATCGTTTCCGCCGCCGGTAAAGTTCAGGCAAAACCGCTCCGGCGGCTGCCGGTACCGGGTAGTGAACCGTTCGCGAATTATCTGGAAGCGCGTCATATTTCCCGGATTTTCTACTGCCGGAAATTTTACGCCGAGGGGTACCGGCAGGCCGGCTGGTACCGGCCGATCCTGGCGATACGCAACTTTTTACTGCAGAACGTAACGGCCGGAATTGAAAACCGGAAGTGCCGCGACTTGCTGGCGGCGCTGTTATTCGGCTGTCGGCAGGGACTGAATTACGCGGACAAACTCAATTATATTAAAAGCGGCACGATTCATATTTTCACCGTGAGCGGTCTGCATGTCGGCATCCTGGCGCTGCTTTTATTCTGGTTTTTCCGCTGGGTGCCGTTCCGCACCCGGCATCTGTTGGTGCCCGGACTGGTGTTATTGTACGTGATTTCCACCGGCATGTATCCGCCCGCACTGCGGGCGTGGCTGATGATTGCCGTCTGGTGCGTCTGCCGGGCTTTCCTGCTGTATGTTCCCGCGTTGAACATCGTTTTCCTGACCGCGGCGGCATTATTGGTGAAAAATCCCTTTTACCTTAAAGACATGGGTTTTCAATTCTCGTTCACGGTAGTCGGGTTTCTGATCGCTTCCGGTCGAAATTGCCGGGACTGGGGAAGGTGGTGCAGCGAACTGCTGTCCTGGATTCCGGTATCGCATCTGAGCCGGCGGCGTTACCGGTTCGAAACCGGCCGGCGGCGGCTGTTGCTGACCCTGCTCGGCTGTGTGACGGCGTGGCTGGCAAGCAGCGGGATTTGCCTGTATTACCAGGGGATATATTTCCCCTTTTCGGTAGTCGCCAATTTCCTGCTGATTCCGTGCGTCCTGCTGTTGTTCAACCTGGTTTTCCTGAAACTGCTTCTCAGTATTTTCGGCCTGCTGCTGCCGATAACCGCCGGACTGGTAGAACACACCGCCGGGATGATCGATTTTGTCGCCGGGTTTTCGCTCGACCTCTTTGCGCCGACTCACGCTGCCGCGCCGACAATTTTTGGTTTGCTGCTCTTCTATGCGGCCCTGGCCCTGCTGGCGGTTTCCCGCCGCGGCCCCGGCATGATCGCCGGCTTGCTGGGAACTGCCGGAATGATTGTATTCTGGCACGTTTCCGGCGATTTCACGGCACCGTCGCTGACGGTGATTCACGGTGGTAACAGCCAGGAAACCGCCTGGATAATCATCGAGCCCCCGGCAAAAAGCGCGCTGGTGATCAACGTTCCGTCTTACGAGACCGCCCACTGCATCGCCGCGCGCCTGGGCCAAAGCGGCGTCCGGAAAATCGACACTCTGGTATTCAGCGGCAACCGGAAAGACTGCTGCAGCGGTACCGAAACCTTGCTGCGGTACGTGAAAGTACGCCAGGTAGTGCAACTGGAACCGGACAGTCACAGCCCTTCTTTTGACGCCGCGCTGGCTGCCGCACTCAGTGCCGGAGCGGCTTATGAAACCGGGCAAATCGATCCGGATGACCCCGAAACGCGGCGGTATCGGAGCGGAAAAATTGAAATTATCACTAAAAACCGGAATCAGGACATTGACTATCATTCGAGCCTCCTGCATATTAAAGCGAAGCTGGCCGCCGACTATTGCGGCTGCAATACCCTGGAACTCGGATTCGGCGGCTGCCGCCCGATTCGCTCCCGGCTGCTGAACTGTTCGATTCCGGAAATGAAGGATTATCTCTTTAACCGGACGACAAAATGAAAATATGCCATGTCATCACCCGGATGATTGTCGGGGGGGCCCAGGAAAATACCCTGCTGACCATCGTCGGTCATATTAAAAAAGGCCATGAAGTGGTTTTAATTACCGGTCCTTCTCCCGGGCCGGAAGGCGAACTGCTGAAGAACAGTAAATTTCCCGAATTCGAAATCATCGAAGTTCCCGGTCTGGTGCGGGAACTGGATCCGGTCAGAGACTGTTCGGCATACCGGCAATTAAAGAAGATTTTCCGGGAACGGCGTTTCGACGTGGTTCATACCCACAGTTCCAAAGCCGGAATCCTCGGCCGTGCCGCCGCCTGGAGCGCCAAAGTGCCGTTCATCGTTCATACCGTCCACGGCCAGGCGTTCCACCCCTACGAAAAATTCTGGAAAAACTTGCTGTATATCAACGCGGAACGCTGGGCGGCGAAGCGCTGCCATAAGATTTATGCGGTAGCCCAGGCGATGATCGAGCAGTGCGTCGCGGCCCGCATCGCCCCGCGCGACCGGTATAAACTGGTTTACAGCGGAATGGAAATCTGTGACTTTTTGAATTCCGTCCCCGAACCGGAACTGGGCAGAAAACTCGGAATTCCGGAAAAGGTCAAAGTCATCGGTGCGGTAGCCCGGCTGTTTCCGTTAAAGGGTTACGAATATTTCCTGCCGGCCGCCCAGGCCATTGCAAATGTCTGCCCGGACGTTCATTTCCTGATTGTCGGCGACGGACCATTGCGGGAAAGTATGACCAGCCAAATCGAGCGGACCGGTCTGGCGGGCCGATTTCATTTCGCGGGCCTGGTGCCGCCCGGTGAAGTCTATCGTTATTTAGCGCTGACGGACATCCTGATCCATCTCTCGGTACGGGAAGGCCTGCCGCGCTGCGTCGTCCAGGCGCTGGCATCGGGCAAACCGGCCATCGGATTTCAGTTGGACGGAACGCCGGAAGTGATCATTGACGGACAGACCGGCTACTGCGCTCCGCCCGAAGACGTGAGAACCGTGATCGCCAGTGCGGTTCACCTGCTCTGCAATCCCGAACTGGCCCGAAAGATGGGCGAGAACGGCCGGCAGATGGTCGCCAAAAAATTCGACTGGCATAAGATGGCCGATATTCTGGAGGAAGAATACCAGGAACACCTGCGCTGGCGGTAACGAGGACCGAGGATGCTTGAACAGAAGTTACGGAAATTACTGACGGGACTGCGGAAAATGGGGCGGGTCGCGATTTGCTTTTCGGGAGGAACGGACAGTTCATTTCTGGCCCGGGCGGCCGGAGAAGCGCTGGAACGCGATAAATTGCTGCTGCTCCATGTTTCATCGGAACTGGTGCCCCGGCAGGAGCGCGGCTTCGTGGAAACCTGGACGGCGGCAAACGGTTTGCCCCTGAAAATCATCACGGCGGCTCCGCTGGCGAATGAAGCCGTGGTCCGCAATGATCCGCAGCGCTGTTATTTCTGCAAAAAAGCGATTATGGAGCTGGTTTTCGCCGAAGCCGAAAAAAACGGTCTGAAACACGTTCTGGACGGGATAAACCGGGATGATCTCGACGATTATCGTCCGGGCAACCGGGCCGCAGATGAATATGGCGTCCGGCATCCGTTACTGGAAGCCGGACTGGATAAAGCGGAAATCCGGATTCTGGCGCAGCGCTGGAAGCTGCCCAACTGGGATACTCCACCGTCAGCGTGTCTGGCGTCGCGGCTGCCGTACGGAACGAAGCTGACTTCCGAACGGCTGGTACAGGTTGACCGGGCGGAAGAGTTTCTGCGTCAACTGGGATATCGCGGCTGCCGGGTGCGGTGCCGGGATGATGCGGCCAAAATTGAATTGCAGCCGGCGGATTTCGTCTCGGCAGCGGAAAACGCCCGGCTGATCGTCGAAAAATTACGTGAAATCGGGTTTCGCGAAGTGTTGCTCGACCTGCGGGGCTATGTGCGCGGCGGCGGTTTTCATCCGAATTAGCCGGTAATTTTACTGCCGGGACGGTAATACGCCGGCGCGACTTTGAAATATTTTTTAAACTGCGCCGAAAAATCATAAGCCGAGGCGTAACCCAATTCAACGGCAATTTCACTAATTTTCAGTTCCGGATTCTGGAGCAGAGCACAGGCCAGGTCGAGCCGCCGCCGAATCCGGTACTGCCAGGGCGATACTCCAAGCTGTTTCCTGAACAATTTCCGGAAACGTTCGTAACCGATTCCCTGCCTGCGGCAGAATGACCTGATATCGCATTTCTGATCTAAATCGCAGCTTAAAAAACTGCATGCCAGATCGACAAGTCCGGTTTCCCGGTTTTCGCGGGGCCGGAAACAACGCCGCTGACAATCCGCCAGAATTGCCGCAAACTCTCCCACCAGCAGCGGGAGCGACCGTTCGTCGCTGGTTTTGAACCGGTACTTGAACTGCATCAGCCGTTCAAAAAATTCCCGATCCAGTTCAATGTTTTCACTCAACGGTCTGGTTTCGATAATCCGCATCGCCCGCAACGCCTGGTAAAGCGCCGGACCGATTTCGATAAAAAACTCCACCCAGCGGTTGCCGGCGTGAATGTTTAAAGTCTCAGCCCGGCCGGGAATGCGTTTGAAACATTTTCCCGGTTCAAGCTCGAAGCACTCGCCGTCCTCAGTGTACAGCGTCCCTTCTCCCCGTAACACCAGAACCAGGACAAAACGCGGATAAACGATATTATCGTAATCTCGCCGCTTATCGGACTTGAACATCAGTCCCATCCCGAAACGTTCTTCCGGAACCGCTGTCAGGCTGCGGTAGACAAGTTCATGCGGATATCGGTCGAACTTGATTTCATCCGGAGCATTTTTACCATTTTTCATATCCGGTATTCCCAATTTGCCCATTTCAGTGTAATAAAACGGGGTTATATTATTATATATCTGATACCATATTTTATCAAACTTCAGGATCATTATCATGAACTTACTAGATCCGAAAATCTGGCAAAGTCCGGAATGCGTGGGTTTGAACCGTCTGCCGGCCCGGGCCACGCTGTTCAATTTTTCCGACGAAATTTCCGCCCGGAAAGTGCGCCGGGAATTTTCACCCTGGGTGGCAGATCTGAACGGGGTGTGGAAATTCCGTTACACCACCTGCCCCGGCGAACTGACCGCGGATTGCGTCGATCCGGCTGCCGCGGACGCTTCCTGGGATGATATTGCCGTTCCCGGCTGTTTCAATCTGCAGGGTTACGGTAAACCGCATTACACTAATATCGTCATGCCGTGGGACAACCTGCCGCCGACGGTACCGGACGAAAATCCGACCGGGATTTACCGCCGCAGGTTCAGACTCGACGCAAGCTGGCAGAATCGCCGGACGATCCTGCATTTCGACGGCGTCGAAAGTTTCTTCCGGGTCTATGTGAACGGACAAGACGCCGGTTATTCAAAAGGTTCGCGTACCGCCACCGAATTCGACCTTACCCCGTTCCTGCACGACGGCGACAACCTGCTGGCGGTAATCGTCGTCCGCTGGTCCGACGCCAGTTTCCTTGAAGACCAGGATCACTGGTGGACGGCCGGCATCTGCCGCAATGTTTATTTGCGCAGCCGGCCCCGCAATGCAATCGCCGATGTGTTCGCCGTCGCCACGCTCGATGACGATTACCGCGACGGCCTGCTCAAGATCAAATTTCACGGTTGCCTGGCCGCCCCCCCGGAAAACTGGAAATACCAGTGCCGGCTCTACGCCCCGGACGGACAGGCGGTTTTTTTTTTTTGCGGATCCGGCGGAAGCCGATGTCAAAGGCGGCGATAAGCTGGGTTATTCCTGTTCAAATGATCCGCAGCGCACCAAAGGAGAAATTACCC
>JAQULZ010000038.1 GCA_028718375.1 Victivallaceae bacterium
GCCGCCGAACTCAACCCCGGCCCGATCGCCCTGCTTGAGGAACGGGTGCCGGTACTGGCATTGGCCAATGCTATTCCGGGCAAAGATAAAATGCTCGGAAATATTCAGGAATGCAAAGCCCGCCGGGCCCCGGTAATCGTCACTGCCACTGAGGGCGATGCGGAGATTACCGGATTTACGGATGACGTTTTATGGATTCCGCGCTGTTCGCGGTTCGCGGCGCCGGTGGTAACCGTAGCCGCCTTGCAGTTGTTCGCCTATTATATTGCAAAACAACGCGGCTGCGAAATCGACCAGCCCCGCAACCTGGCCAAAAGCGTTACGGTAGAATAAGAGCTAAGTCAATAATGAGATTCATCTATAATTTAATTTTTCCGCTGGCGTTCCTCGGTTTCGCGCCGGGAATAGCCGCCAAACTGATCCGCCGCCCCGGCTACAAGAAAACTTTTATGGAACGGTTTGCGGTCTTTTCGGGCGCGCGGAAAAAACGGCTGCGCGACTGCCGCGGCGCCGTCTGGGTTCATGCGGTCAGCGTCGGAGAAACCATGATCGCAGCGGCGATGATCCGGAAATGGCTGGAAATCAATCCGGAGCGGAGGTTCATCCTGTCCACCACCACCACCACCGGACAGGAACTCGCCCGCCGCCAAGCCGCTCCCGGCGTCGAAGTCATTTACTGCCCGCTCGACTTCATTTTTTTCGTCCGCAAGGTACTGCGCCTCCTGCAACCGTCCCTGCTGGTGATTTTCGAGACCGAAATCTGGCCGAACCTGATCGCCGAAGCGAAAAACGCCGGCGCGAAACTCGCCTTGGTCAACGCCCGGATGTCCGATCATTCCGCCCGCGGTTATTACCGCTGGCGGCGGTTTTTCCGGCCGCTGCTGGAGCAATTCGACCTGATCGGCGTCCAGACTTTACAGGACCAGGAACGTTTTGCCGCCGTCGCTCCGAAAGCGGCGGTCCAGGTACTGCATAATATGAAGTTCGACCAGGAAATTCAGGCTGGCGGCCAGGCCGCCGGCCTGACCGTCTATTTCGGCGGCGGAGAACATCAGATACTGCTGGCGGCGAGCACCCATCCGGGCGAGGAAAAACTTATCGCGGGCGTTTTCGCCGGACTCCGGCAGGAGTTTCCTCAACTGCGGCTGGTGATTGTCCCGCGGCATGCGGAACGCGGCAATGAAATCGCCCGCCTGCTTACCGAACTGCACCTTTCGTTCCGCCGCCGCAGCGCCGACGACGGCCGGGCGGATAAGCCGGTCGAAGTGCTGCTGGCCGATACAACCGGCGAAATGCTCGGTTTTATGCAAGCGGCCGACGTGGTGATTATGGGCAAGAGCCTGGCCGGCCAGAACGAAGGCCACAACCTCATCGAACCGGCGCTGCTGGGCAAAGCGATCGTCACCGGAAAAGTATTGAAGAATTTCCGCTTTATCCTGAACATTTTTAAAGACCATAACGCGGTAATCACGCTGGATTGCGATGAGCAGCTGCCGGAGGTACTGCGGGAACTGTTCAACGATAAGCGGCGCCGCGACCAGCTCGGTGGGCAGGCCCGGCAGGTAATCGACGCCCAGCGCGGCGCCACCGTTAACACTATTCGACTGCTGGAGGAAATGCTGTGATCAAGATAACTCAGACTGCCCGCGCCCGCGCCGGGGAAATCACCCCGCAAATGGAGCTGGTCGCGGAAAAGGAAGCGGCAAGTTCGGAATTCATCCGCACCGGAGTAGCGGCGGGACGCATCGTCATTCCGGCGAATATCAACCATCCCGCCCTCAAACCGATCGGGATCGGCCGCAGTCTCACCACCAAAATCAACGCCAACATCGGGAATTCAACCTTATCGAGCTGTCCGGCCCTGGAACTGGAAAAACTGCGTACGGCCCTGGGTTACGGCGCCGACACCGTCATGGATCTGAGTACCGGCGCCAACATCGTCAATATCCGCAAGACCATCATTGCCAACAGCCCCGTTCCGATCGGGACGGTGCCGGTTTACGAGGCGCTGTCGCGGGTCAGCAGTTCGGAGGAACTCAATGACGAGCTCATTGTCGGGGTCATCCGGGAACAGGCGAAACAGGGAGTCGATTACATCACCATTCACGCCGGACTGCTGCTGGAGCACGTTCCCCTGGCCAAACGGCGCAAACTGCGCATCGTCAGCCGCGGCGGTTCGATCCTCGCCAAATGGATGACGACCCATAACCGGGAAAATCCGTATTATACCAATTTCGACCGGATACTGGAAATCTGCGCCGAATATGACGTAACCATCTCCCTGGGCGACGGCATGCGCCCCGGCTGCCTGGCCGACGCCAGCGACCGCGCCCAGTTCGCTGAACTCGGCGTCCTGGGCGAACTCGTGTCCCGCTGCCGCGCCGCCGCGGTGCAGGTCATGGTCGAAGGCCCCGGCCACATTCCGCTGGACGAAATCGAAATGAACATGAAACGCGAACAGGAACTATGCGACGACGCCCCGTTTTACATTCTGGGGCCGGTGGTGGTGGACTGCGCCCCCGGCTACGACCATATCACCAGCGCCATCGGCGCGGCGCTGGGAGCGTTCCACGGCGCCGCCATGCTATGCTACGTCACCCCCAAGGAACATCTGGGACTGCCGAACGCCGAAGACGTCCGCAACGGGGTGATCGCCTACAAAATCGCCGCCCATGCCGCGGACATCGGCCGTAAACGTCCCGGCGCGCGCGACCGCGACGACGCGATCAGCGACGCCCGCGCCGGTTTTGACTGGGAAAAACAGTTCGACCTGGCGCTCGATCCCGCGCGGGCGCGCCAGCTGCGGGATGAATCCCTCCGCGAACAGAATATCTCGGAAGAACCGCCGCAGGACGGAAAAAAATCTTACTGCACCATGTGCGGTCCGGAATTCTGCTCAATGCGGATCAGTTCCGAACTTTGAAAAACTCCCATTAATTCATGATTATGCTGTCAAACCGGATCATCAGCAAAAGTATGAATGCCTTTATTGCCGGCACTACGCTGTGGTCGCTGTTTTTCGCCGCCACGACCGGGCCGGTTCTGGCCGGACTGCTGATCGTCCTGAAAATGAACAACGTCCAGATCGGAATTATCAATTCATTGACCCTGGTAACGTTATCCTCTCAAGTACTCGGCGCCTGGCTGCAACCGCGCCTCTCCCGGAAACGTAAAGGTTTCTGGTTTATTACCGGAGCGGTTTATTACGCTTCCTATATCCTGCTTATCGCCCTGCTCCATTGCTGGGGCATGCTGAACCACCGCCTCGCGGTCTGGCTGTTTATCGCCGTTTTCGGCGGCGGTCTGGTTTTCGTCAATCTGGGGGTGCCGGTCTGGTTTTCCTGGGCGGGCGATCTGGTGCCGCCGCGCGAAAGCAACCGGTTCTGGAACCGCCGCGGCGGGTTTTCTCAACTCAGTCTGGTGATCAGCTCGCTGGCCGTCGGGGTAATTATCGACTACCTGGGCCGGAAACACCTGGAAACCTATATCTGGGTCATCGGCGCCGGGACGGTTTTCGGAATAATCTCCATGTTTTTTTCCCTGAGCGCCGGCGAACCCGAACCGCTCCGGAAAGTCAGGCCGGTCTCAACCTTCAGCAAGGTACGGCTGATCTGGAGAAACGTGCGTTTCCGGCAACTGGTGTATTTTTTCGGATTGCAGGCCTTCGCCCAGTGGCTGATTATTCCGTTCACCTTCATTTATCTGCAACGGACCCTCAATTTGAGCATGAGCGTCATTCAGCTGCTGGTGGCATTGTCCAGCGTCACGAGTTTTTTTGCGACTTACGTCTTCCAGGTGCTCGGTTCCAGATACGGCCGCAAACCGATTGTGCTGCTGTGCACTTTCATCAAAGGCATGGAATTCATTTCCTGGGCTCTGTTGCTGCCGGGCAGTCCGTGGTTCGTCACCATCATTCCGTTCATCATCGGCGGATTCGTAAATATCGGTCTGCTCACTTCGACCTTCTCACTGATTACTTCCTCCGGCCGGCAGCAGCTGAAAACCCTCTCGATCGCATTATTTTTCGCATTAACCGGGCTGTTGGGTTTCGCGGCTTCCGGACTGAGCGGGCTAATTTACGACTGGCTGGAAACTTTGCCGTTCATCGAAACCAGCCTGCTCACCCCCTATAATCTCATTGCCGCCGCCGGCTCCGGCCTGCTGTTCGCCAGCATGCTGTTGTTCCTGAAATTCCGCGAAGAAGGCGCGGCTCCCACAGTCAAAGTGGTAAAAACGCTGTTCGCCAACAATCCGTTCCGGGCGATTTACAATACCCATGTCCTGTCCAATCCCCTGGAAGAAAAAGCTCGAATCCTCACGCTCGGCAAAGCCGAAGGCAACCTGATGATGGCGGAACTGGTCAATGACTTGTACAGTCCTTCCAGCCGGATTCGGGAATCGGCGGTCTGGAACATCGGACGGAAAGGGAAAAAAGCCGATCCGGTATTCGCCGACGAACTGCTGAAAGTTCTGGATATGCCGGCCCTGGGCATCCAGTCCCAGGCCGCCCGCGCCCTCGGACACCTCCAGTGCCGCAAGGCCACCAAATACCTGGTCAAATACCTGGACCGCCGGGATACGGGTTTGACTCAGTCGTGTATTTTTGCGCTGGGTCTGATCGGCGACAAAGCCGCCGTCAGCGAACTTGAGAATATTCTGCGGCGGGATCGCTTCCGCATGTTATGGCCGCAGGCCGCCGAGGCGCTCGGGCGGATCGGGGACTTCCGGCATACCCGGGATATTCACCATGCCTATGCCGTTGAATTCAACTGGGTACTGAAAAAACAGTTCCTGATCGCGCTGCTGAAAACGGTCGCTCCCGATAAAAATAAGATCTATTCACTTTTTGAACAGGCGGAAAAGACGACCGGGACCGGGACTGAAAAGATCATCAGGACCATCCGGGCGGCAGTCGTCAAAAAGGATAAAACCGCCGACCTGAAGGACCAGTTTGTCCGGGTCATTCATCATGATGATCACAACAATTATCTTGCCGCCCTGGAACAACTGATGGTGATCATTTTCAACGGTCCGGAAAGTATGCTCCCCGGCCGGGACTGGACAGCCGGCAATCTGGCCGGCCGGCTGAATCCGTTATTTGCCGCCGACCGGCAGCTGCGGACCAAAGAACTGCTGCAAAACAACCTGAAATCGGTTTTGTTCTGGCTGCTGATCGAGCTGTGGGCGGAGTTGAAATACGCTCCGGGCGCTTTCGACCGTTATTTATACCTGACCGCGCTGCAGACGGCCGAATTCATCGTCAGGGGCGACGACGAATAAAACCTGCCGGCGCGGGCTTTAACTTTAAACCGGTTTGCTTTTTTCTTCTATTTCCGCGGCGGAGATCAAATTGGGAGAAGCATCGACTTTTTCCACTTCCATCAGTTCCACCACCTGTTCCAGCGCCCGGGTAATAGTCAACTGTTCAAGCGGAGAAAGTTTCGCCAGCGCCGATGATAACTTATCCTGGAGCAGGGACGGAGCCTGCCGGACGACTTCCCGGCCGGCCTCGGTCATGATCAGGTAGACCTTGCGGCGGTCATGGGTCGAACGCTGTCTGACTACGTAATTTTTATCTTCGAGCCGGTCGATAATGCCGTTGACGGTGCTGCCGCCGAGATTCACGGCTTTCGCCAGATCAGACAGGGTTGCCGCTTCAGTACCCTTAATGGCGTGGAGACAAAGGAGCTGAGGAGTAGTCAAGCCGAATCTGGAATTCAGTTTCCTGGAATAGATGTCCACCCCCCTGATGATGCGGCGCAAAGCACACAACAGCCGGTATTCACAGTCCGCTGTAATTTTTTTATCCATATCTGCAACCCGGCTTTTCGTAAATTATTTGAACGTACCCCACCATAGCATGAAAACTTTTTTTTTCAACCCCTTAAAGAGCTTTGTACCACACGTTCATGCTTTCAATTTTCCCGGCTATATTGGTATTGTTTTTCAGTCTTCCCCCGAAAGCATAGCCCTGCCGGCAAAAAGTGATGTTCATCCCCGGGGAAGCTGCCCGCGCAATCGTATAAGCGGTTTTTATACCCTGGCAATTCATCGCTCTTTCCATCCGGCTCAACAGGTGCGATCCGAAACCGTGCCCGCGCCATTCCGGCAAGGTGGCAAAATCCGTCATTTCCGCATTAGCCGCCGAATCGTCTTTTTCCGCCGAGGCCAGCGCAACGATTTTCCCGCGGGTTTCAACGCCGAAATAATCCACGTGCCCGTTCATGGTAGTGCGCAGATAGTCGGGATCATGAACCGGAAACGGGTAAGACGGAAAAACCGTCCGGTAGATTTCAGCCATCCGCCCGAGATCATTTTCTCCACAGGAACGGAGCCGGAAACGGTTCGCGTCCAAAGCCGGTGTCTTTCCGGTTTTTTTATTGAAAGCCAGTATCATATTCTTGCCGTAAATCGCCGCTTCCGGTTCATAAGTCCTGCTCTCACTGAGATAATAAGCCAGAAAAACGCCGTCGGTAACGCCGTTGTAAAGGCCGGGAACGGACGCCTCAATCCGGAAACCATTCTGAATAAAAACTTCCCGCCGGTCCGAAGGGAGTTTAACAAAAATCTTGGTATAACCGGCGGTTTTCGCCAAAGCCGTCAGTTCAGCCGGAAGCTCCGGCGGAATATTTCCGCCGGTTTTCATCAGATAAATCCGATTATTGCCGGGGCCATGCTGAATCAGCGCACCGCAGGGCAGTCTTTCCATCCGGTCAAAATCAGTCATAAGTGCCGGCTTCCTTTTTTACATGTTTAAAAATATCCTCCATCCGGCCGCATTCCCGGATCCGGCCGCCGACCATGAACATGCCGTTTCGCGCGGTTTCTCCGGCAAAAGACAAATCATGAGTCACCACAATAAAACTGGTGGCGGATTTTAATTCGCGCAGCCATTGCGCAAATTCCGAAGTCGTTCTGGCGTCAAGCGCACTGGTCGGTTCATCCAGCAGCATCACTTTGGGTTTCAACATCAGTCCGCGGGCAATGGCGACCCGTTGCGCCTGGCCACCGCTGATCTGCGCCGGATAACTTTCCGCCAGCTCCGCAATCCCGAGTCGATCGAGCATTTCGAGAGCTTCAGCTTCGGCACTCTGCCGGGAGCAACCCCGTAAACGGCGGGGAGCCAGGGTCATATTGCCCAGGACAGTCAGGTGGGGAAACAGATTGAGGCGTTGGAAAACCACGCCCAATATTGATCGAAACCGCTTTTCATCCAGATCAAGAATATTGGTTTTTTCCCAGAAAACCGCGCCTTGCTGAGGCCGGAGAAACCTGGCTATGCAATTCAGCAGCGTCGTCTTGCCGGAACCGGACCGGCCCATTATCGCAAAAATATGTTCCCGGGGAAAAACGGCGGTGATATTCCGGAGCGCCTGCACCCCGTTTCCGTAAGTATAGGAAAGGTTATCAACCCTGATCATATTGGAACCCTCTGGCTTTTATATTTCGTTCGATTTTGCCCGAAAGTTTCATCAGCGGAAACGTGACGATAAAAAACAGCAGGGCGGCAATCAGATAATAAATCCGGGGCTCGAAGGTGACGCTGATGATCGACTGCGCTTCCCGGATCAATTCCGGAATGGAAATTACCGATACCAAAGCCGTATCCTTGATCAATGCCACTACGCTGTTCATCAACGGCGGCAGCATAACCCGGAACGCCTGCGGCCAGATAACGAATCTGAACCGGTCGACCGCCGGCAGCCCCAACGCTTTAGCCGCCAGGTTCTGGCCGGGATCAACGCTCAACAACCCGGATCTGACCGCCTCGGCCATATATGCCATGGCGCATATTCCCAAAGTGACAATCGCGGCGGAAAACGGTCTGAACCCCAGCCCCAGCCAAACAAAAAGCAGTTGGATCAGCACCGGCGTCCCTCTGATCACGTCCACGAACCAGCGCACCGCCAGATTGGGGATCAGCCATATTCCCCCGGCGTGCATCAACAGCACTCCCGCCGGAACCGCCAGCAGAAAACCGATGAGGATAGATGAAAACGCGATCATCAGGGTAACGGCGAACCCTTTCAGTAATTTACCGGCTTTAACGGCAAAGGTCATTTCCCCGGATTGCCGGACGCTGGAAACGTCCGTACCGAAATATCGGCGATAAATCTTTTTCATAGTGCCGTCGGCCCGCATGGCTGAAACTGCCCGGTTGATCTGCTTCAGCAGTTCAACCCGTTCTTTACGAACGGGAATACCGATACGTTCGGTATAAAGCATCCCCCCTACCGGAACAAAAGGGCGCTTCGTCTGTTTGATCTGCCAGCAGCCGACCAGTTTGTCCGTGACGAAACCGGAGATTCGCTTTTGTTCGAGCATTTCAAAGATCTCGACCGTGGATTTAAAGGTAACCACCTTGATATCCGGATAATTTTTTTCGAGAAAGCGCTGATAGGTTTCGCCCAGTACCACGGCAATACGGCATCCGGCGCATTCATCGAGGGAGTAAATCCGGCCGGGATTATCGCGGCGGACAAAAAGCTGCGCACCCGAATTATAATAGGGTATGGAAAAATTCACCCTTTTGCACCGTTCGGGAGTAATGGCCATCGAACCGATGATCGCATCGTATTTTTTCGCCAGCAGCCCGGCCAGAATTCCGTCCCATTCGGTGGCGATCAGCTTTGATTTCCGGTGCAGCCGACGGGCTATTTCACGCGATACATCGACGTCAAAACCCGCCAGTTTTCCCTGCCGGTCATAATAACTGAAAGGCGGAAATTTACCGGTCAACGCCGTAACCAGTTCCCTGCCGGCACCGGCAGCCGGCGGGGAACACCCGATAATTCCCCATGCCGCACTTATCAACAGAATAAACCCGGATCTCATTATTTTCTTCTCTCGTGCCGGTAGTTGTTTGCCGGAATCAGCGAAATGGTCTGATTATCATCGGCCAGCAGTTTTTCAATCCCGACGGAACGGCGCTCGTCCGCGTCTTCCAGGGACAGCTGTAGATCACACTGGTGACAGTTCCGGTCACAGAACGCCGGCTCATAGGAATCCGGCTCTTTATAGGTGGTTATCACTCCTTCATAATTCCGCAGCACTACTTTATTGGTAGACCAGGAAATCAGATAATTCGGCATAACCGGGATCTTCCCGCCCCCGCCGGGAGCGTCGATCACATAAGTCGGAACGCAGAAACCGCTCGTATGTCCGATCAGGCTTTCCAGTATTTCTATCCCCTTTCCGACCGGAGTCCGGAAATGACTCAAACCTTCCGACAGGTCGCATTGATATAAATAGTAAGGACGTACCCGGTTGGCGGCCAGTTTATGAACCAGTGAACGCATAATACGGGGACAGTCGTTCACCCCCGCCAGAAGCACGGACTGGTTGCCGAGCGGAATCCCGGCGTCGGCGAGTTTTCTCAAGGCCCGCTTGGAGGATACCGTCAGTTCCCGGGGATGATTAAAATGCGTATTTATCCATAACGGGTGATATGTGACGAGCATGTCAACCAGTTCATCGGTGATCCGGTAAGGAAGCACTACCGGGGTTCGGGTACCGATCCTGATGATCTCCACATGCTCAATGCTCCTGAGTTCGGCCAGGATCCATTCAAGATAATCTGTCGAAAGCAGAAAAGGATCGCCCCCGCTTAAAAGCACATCGCGCACCTGGGGCATCCGGCGGATATACTCTATTCCCGCAGCAATGGTTCTTCGTTCCGGAATACTGTTTTCGTCTCCGACCCGCCGTTTCCGGGTGCAATGCCGGCAATACATGGCACACCTGCTGCTGACCAGCAGCAGTACCCGATCCGGGTAACGGTGCGTAACTCCCTTAACCGGACTGTCCTTATCTTCATGCAGCGGGTCACGCATATCCGAATCCTGAACCTGCAGTTCGTCTATTACCGGAAAACTCTGCCTGAATATCGGATCATTAGCCAGGTTGTCGGGATCGATCAAAGATAAGTAATAGGGAGTTATTGCCATCGGAAATTTTCCCGTAATGGTCAGAAACTGCCGCTTTATTTTTTGCGGCAGGCTGACCCCAAGAAGCTGTTCAAATGTCCCCGCGTCCCTTATACAATGTTTTATCTGCCATTTCCAATCGGTCCAGTTGCCGTTTACCGAACCGTTTATTCCGTTAAATATTTGCCGCTGTTTTTGAGTAATCACTGTAAATATATTTTCTGTTAAAAAAGTTAGTATAAGAATAATTCTAACACAAAAAATTATTTTTTCAAGAAAAGTCATTAAAAAAATATCGGTAACACTTTATCACGGAGCTGCCCGGGAAGAAAGACGCGGCAATGTCGTCAAATAAAACGCAACTGGATTTGTAAACTCATGAATCAATTATAAATTAATTAACAGGCGGTGATGTTTTATTGCTGTTTATCTGATGAAAATTGGAATATCTATGAAAAGGTTAGTTTTACTTTGCGGTATTGTGTTGATAGGGTGGCTTTCAACAGTCGGCTGTCATTATAGTGAGCAGCGCCGAAACCTGGAAAACTCCAAAAAGCTCCGGATCAACATGACTAGGGAACAGGTGCTGAAGGTTATGGGCGAACCGGTAAAAGGCGAAAATTACGTCACTCCCGATATCTGGTATTATTACATCAATACCCAGTGGAATGACGGCATGATCACCGAAGATGAATGTATGCCGCTGGTATTCAAAAACGGCAAACTGGCGGGCTGGGGCTGGAACTATTTTGAAAAGATGCGCGTTCAGCGCAAATTCGGGAAATAACCGCCGTTTTTTACCACGAAATACACGAAACACAAGAAAAAAAGAAGATTTAAAAAAATTTTCGTGTATTTCGTGTATTTCGTGGTTTACTTTCTTGCACTCGGGAAAGCAGTCTGTAAATGGTGACGGTTTTCCACCGGTTGAAGGCGTGGA
Source organism: Victivallaceae bacterium (assembly GCA_028718375.1). Classification (GTDB taxonomy): domain Bacteria; phylum Verrucomicrobiota; class Lentisphaeria; order Victivallales; family Victivallaceae; genus JAHOYW01. The sequence goes on from JAQULZ010000038.1 coordinate 10,867, forward strand.
TCAGATAATGAATGAAATTGCAGTACCGGCGGGCGATAGCCAGCTCTTCGTCAAACTGCCGCCGGTAATGATTTTCACTGATGGAAGCGTTATGGCGCCGGAAGGCGCTCAGCATTTTCCGAATATGCACCGGGCGTGATTTTTTCGCCATATCCAGCCATAATTCGTAATCCCAGGCGGCTTTATATTCGGGGTCGAGGCGACTGACCTCCTGCCACAGGTCGAGTTTCCAGAAGGTCGACGGCTGACTGATGAAATTTTCACACAAAAGGACGTTCCAACTGTAGAAAAAACCGATCAGGCTTTTATAGCGGCTTATCCAGCGGCGGATTACCCGGCCGTCGGCATCGATGATGTCGGCGTTGCCGTAAACCCAGCGGCAGCCGGGATGGATTTCAAAAGTCCGCACCACCGCCGCCAGGGCGCCGGGCAGGAAAATATCATCGGCGTTCAACCAGCAGGCAAGGTCTCCCGTCGCCAGTTCCATGCCGTAATTTATGGCCTCCTGGGGCGAACCGTCCCGGCGGGAAATTATCCGGCAGGAATCTTTATAGTCCCGAAGTATTTCGAGGGTGCGGTCGGTCGACTGACCGTCGCAGATGATGTATTCCAATTCGAAATTTCCCCGCTGGGAAAGCACGCTTTCCACCGTTTCCCGGATGTATTTTTCGCCGTTGTAAACCGCGGTAATTACCGATATTTTCATCGTTTTTCCCGTTTTTTCTCCAGGTTCTGTCAATCTAGTGTCAAGTCAAGCCTGTAAGGTCAACAAGATTGCGAATCATCCGGATGCTGGATGGTCTCGAATCTGACACGCCGCTACCGAGGTAACGGCTTGGTCAGAGTCGCGAAATCCAGGGGCGGATGAACGCAACCGCTTTGCGGCCGGGGGGTTGTGCATTCTGTCGAGCGTTGCCGGTTTGTCCGATGGGCACATCGCCCTGCGCCAACAACGCTCGACAGCTCTGCACAAATCCCCTCGGTCTTGCCGACCTTACAGGCTTGACTCGACACTAGCACAATTTCCCATTTATGTTGTTAATTATTAGCTCATTGCGTAAATCTTTCCGTTTTCCTCATTTTGCTGACCGAAAAACAAAAGCTTTTTTTGTTTTTCAGAACACTATCCAGTTCACTTTATTGCCGCTTTTTTGTCAACGGCCAAAATCGTATAAACAGCGACTGTAAGGAGCTCGATTTTGCGCCTTGACAAGGAAGTAGCGATAAAGTAACGTTTATACGCCTGAATCCAACTCGACCGCTCAGCATTTTCAAAAAAACCACTTCGTTCTTTTTTGAAAATATCGCTTTTCGAGCGCGGCAAGCCGCGCAATACTTTCGCTCATTGGAGATGAGCGACCAACGTTTTCGGCCGTTGGATCACCGAGGCGTTACATCCGCCTTTTTTTATTTATTTTTATTTTTGGCACTACCTTTCTCCAGTTCGGCGAGCCGTTGCTTAAGCAGGGCGGTTTCCTGGCTGAGACTTCTGATTTTGTCGGTCTGGCTGGAAATAATGACTGAAAACTGAATCAGGATCAGCACCACGGTTACCAGCAGTACCAGGAACAGCGTTGCCGGAGCATACTCGATGCCGATCAGTTTTGAGACAAAACCGAGCGCGTCCACCCAGCACGCCAGGATCAGGAAGCAGATACTCATGACGCCCCAGATCAGCGCATAGGCTTCTTTCAATTTTTTACGGCGGATCAGCTCCAGGATCAGAAAAATAAACAGCAAACTTCCGACAATCGAAATAATCTGGATTCTCATCAATTGAAGTCCTCCTCTTTCGGGCGCAGCGCGACCATGAAAATGGCAAATCCCACCTTGAACATGTAATATATCCCCCGATACCAGGATATTGACGACACCCCGCCCCGGCGTTCGCGCATTTCGGTAAAAACGTCTTTAATGCGGAAGTGGTTTTTTTTCATCAGCACCAATTCCTCGGGTTCCGGATAATCGAAACTGGGATAATAACGGGTGGCGAATTCCAGAGCCCGGCGATTGTAGGCCCGGAAACCGGAAGTCGGATCGGAAGGAGTGTAACCGGAAAGCAACCTGATCAGAAAACGGAAAAAACGGATTCCGACCCGGCGCAGAGAAGTGGACTGAAAGCCCTGCCCTTCCGGCCGGATAAACCGGGAACCGACTGCAAAATCCGCCTGATCGTTTTTCAGGACTTCCAGGAGCGCCGGGATATAATCCGCCCGGTGCTGGCCGTCCCCGTCGAATTTCAAGGCGAAATCAAATCCGTTCGCCCGCGCATATTTAAACCCGGTCTGAACCGCCGCTCCGACCCCGGAATTGCAGGGCAAATCCAGAATAACCGCCCGGCCGTCCTCATCCAGCTTCGCCAGGGTAGCGTCGGCGGAACAGTCATTGACCGCGATCACCCGCCAGTCTTCATCCGGGGGCAGATGACTGAACACGTCGTCAATTACTCCGATGATATTATCCTGCTCATTGAAACAGGGAATGATAAGCGCGACTTTCATTTTCATCGCCCCAGCCTCCCGGTATTCACGAAAATCAGCGCTTCTGGCTTCTCCTGAGTCAGTAATTTGAAGACCGGCCGGCGGCTGAGAATTTCGACCAGCTCCCGGTGCTTGTGACCGAGCACCACAAAATCGGCCTTTTCGAGCTGCGGCAACTGTTCGGTGAATTGAAGCTGATTATCGGCTACCCGCAGCCAGACCGCATCCGCCCAGAACGGATATTGCGGCTGGATAGCGGCAACTACCAGCCGCGCCCCGGAGGGGCGGAGCATTGCCCGATGAGTTTTCAGCCAGAGCCCGGTTTGGTATTCGTAATCGTATTTATGGCTGATCGCCTTCCGGCCGCCGTTCAAAATCTGCAATGCCGCCGCCGCCGCCAGAACCGCCGCCGCCGCAAATTTCAGCGGTTTTTTATCGGGCAGCAAATCCCATAAGAACTTTATCCCCATAAAGGTAAACGGCAGCAGCATGATTAAAGTAATGGTATAATATCTCACGCTGTTGGAAACGGTAATCAGAACCGCCGTATTAATTGCGATGATCGAAAATAACAACCAAACTTCCGCCTGATCCTGCCGTTTTTTCCACCACCGCCAGAGCCCCAGAATCGCCAGCAGCAAATAGGGTGTATAAGCGCCGCGTGTCCAACATTCGACTCCCTGCCAAATCCGGGCCCCGCCGGATTTCCACTTCGGAGACGGCACTTCGGTTTGGTATTCCGCCGCAATCCTGAAACCGGGACGGCAGACCGTTTCGGCCAGCGGCAATACCATAGTCAGGTAAGGCGCCTGCCGGACATCCAGCACCGGCACGCCTACGGCCTGGTAGCTCTGATATAAACGCGGCAAAACCCCGACAAAAAATATCGCGGTCATCGCCAGCCCGTGCAGCAGAATCCGGAACAGCCGTTTTTTCAACTCCACGCCCCGGTCTCTGAAAATGAAATACGCATACCATAAAACCAGGAACGGCAGAAAAATAACCGCTTCGGCCCGGGTCAGAGCTAACCCGACCATGACTATCCCCAGGAAAACGCTATTCCTCCAACTGAGCCGTTTGGCGGACGCCAGAATCAGGGCCACTGCCGCAATAAGGAAAAAATTTTTTGCGGGATTGAGCAGCCCGGTACAACTGAAACGGATGATTTTCGGCGCCAGCACATAGAGCACACAACCCCAGGCGGCATAATCTTCCCGTTTCAGGAAATATTTGAGCACATAATACAGAACCGGAATGGAAGCGAGGTAAAACAGGCAGGAAATCACCACCAGGGCGCGGAAAGGCTCGACCCCGAAACAGCTTAAAAGACCGGCCATAGTGGTGCTCAAGACCGGAACCGCAGGAGTGAAGGCGTCATTCCAGTCGCCCGCCGCAAAAGCCCTGACCATGGGAGCGTACCAGGCCGCAATATCGTCATACAAGTCAAAACAGAATAAAATATGCAATAGACTTATCAGACCCGCCAGCAGTATTGCTCCGGTCAATATTCGATTTGCCGAATGGATCTCATTCATAAAAACCGTTTCACTTAAAAATATCCTGCGGATTACAGTTACCGCTTTTTCCGGATTTTGCAAGTAAAACACAAATAAATTCCCGGTTTTCAATCGGTCAGTACAAACCAAGTTGCTATTCGCCAAAAACAAACTATAGTATCTTCATGAAACACCGATAAAAACTGAAAAAATGAACGCTGCGAAAGAAAAACTCTCCATTGCGATACCTACCTATAACCGGGCCGGACTGTTAAAAGAATTGCTGGAATCCATTCGCCGGCAATTCGCGGCCGGCTCCAAGTTAAAGGAATCGGTTAAGATTTACGTGTTTGACAATAACTCAACCGACAACACGGAAAATACCGCCCGCAATGCCGGATTGGAGATCGATTACCGGAAAAACGTGGTAAATATCGGCGGAGATACCAATATTCACCAGGCCTACACTGCGCCCTGCGGCGAATACGTCTGGGTCATCGGGGACGACGAACTGATTCCTCCGGGCGGGATAGAATATGTTTTATCCCGGATAGAAAAATACGCTCCCGCGCTGATAATAAACCGTTCCGCAGCAGACCACCCCCTGATCGACGTTCCGGAATTTTTTGCCGATTACGCCGAATTCGCCCGTTTCGCCCAAAGCGCCAACCCGTACCTGCTGCTCGGACATTCGCTGATTTCCGCGATGATCGTCCGAAAAGAATTTTTCAACGCCGCTCTGGCGCGGGATAAAATTGCGACTTCGTGTTACGGCCATCTGTATGGCATCATCACCGGTATCATCGACAAAAATGTTCCGGTAATCTACTGCCGCGAAACCACTTTGAAGATTCGTAACATCCGGGCGCCGCTGTATGCCCATGACCCGAGGAAAACAATACCCATGGAAAATCTGCCCCGTTACGTCCGGGAACAGCAGGTCTGTTATCTGGAATGGCTGAAAGCAACCCTGCAACTGACGGAACTGACCCCGGCTACGGTTTGTCTGGACTATTACCGGCGGGTGGTGCTGCACGGGCTGCTGCATTCCCCCGTGAAAACCGTACTGCTGGTAATCAACCGGCTCAGTTTTTTCATTTACTCCGCCATCATCAGGCGGAAAAAGCTTAAAGCAAGCTCCCGGGAAATTGAAAATCCGTCGGACTGATATCGGAAACGGTCTCACTGCCGCTTTAAGTCCGCCTTGAACAGCAGCCTGAACAGAAATGCAAAACGATACCTTATTTTCAGGGTCTTATACCAGAAAGCCATAAAATTCAGTCCGGCATAAAGCAGCGTCAAAGCGGCCTTTCCTTTAAATTTCGGCCCGGTATAATAAAACGCCATCATATATTTCGCCGGTCCCTGAAAATGTATCAAATGAAAACGTATTTTCTCATCCTGTTTCCGGCAATAAGGTATTCTTCCTTCCCAACTGAAAACTTTTTTTCCCCGTTTATACTGATACTCTTCCCCGTCCGCCCCGGTGGAAGTATTTATGTGCGAATCGAAAGTTCCCCCTTCCCGGACGGAAAGCAGATTAGCATACCTTTTCCGGTCATATTCCCGGATGAACTCAGTCACCGCCGTCATATCGCTGAATCCCCCCAAAATTCCGTTCCGCCGATTATTCTCCCATAATTCCGTGATTTTACTCAGTCTGGCTTTATCGGTGAAAAATTCCGGGAGCAGCCGGCAAAATTCAGTCAGGGACGCGAGCTTCCAGTATGATATTCCCGCAGAAGCCTGTTCGGGAGAATATACCGCCAGGCAGAAATCCCGGTCCCTGAATAAGGAGTCATAGAGAACATTCATATCCGAATACAGCAGGACGTCGGAATCGCACACGAAAACTTCGCCGTATTTTCCGGCAAGCATAAATTCTTCCAGCACAAACCAGCGCTGGAAACAAAAAAGTTCATAATTATACGGGTTGGTTGAAAAATGCCGATATTTTTCCGAGAATTCCGCGGCCCGGCTGAAATAATCCCTGATATTGACCTGCTTAATAAAAGCGAAGCGGTCATTTGCCGCGTCGCCCAGCAAAATTATCTCCGAACCCGGATTGGCATATTTCGCCTGCCGTAAAGAAAATTCCAGATATGAACTGGAGCCCCGATGAATAAAAACTATCGGCAGAGCCGCCGGCTTTTCCCGCGTCACCAGTACGACCCTCCTTCGACTTTAGTACAGTTTTCCGGGGTTTCCCGGGGCGACGGCCGGACCCAATGATCGTTGTACAAACTTTGGTAATAGGCGACATTATCCCAGCGATTGCCTTTTATCCCGAACAGCAGTTGGGAAACGCCTCCCAGATGAACCGCCTTTTTCCCCCGGCGTTTGACGTGCGCCGCCAGGGGCAGACCGTAAGCCCCCGCTCCGATCAGCGCGATATCGAAATCGATCTTGTCCATTTCGCCGCGCATATAATCCAAAGCATCGAACCAGGTGGCAAAACCGGCTTTGTTGCCCGCGGCGGATTGCACCGCGGTCAGGGTCTTCAACTCGAATTCAGGCAGTACCCGCCGGCCGGCAAATAAAAATTCGCGTTTCGCGTACTGCGCCCGGATAGTGGCGGCAAAAGGATGGATAACCAATACCTTTTTATCCGCCAACGCTTCCGACCACGGGGATTCAAAACGGTAAGGTTCCAGGGTATCGAGCGGAATATAAGTCGCCTGGGGAAAAAAGCGCGCAATTTTAACTTGCTCGGCCCGCCATACCCCAACTATGTCAATATTCCCGGAAGCCGAAATCATCAGTTCCGCAAACCGGAGCAGGTATTCATCTTCCACCGGGAAAAAACCCGCAATATAATGAAATCTCTGTTTCAGGATGCGGTTGAAACCTAACGGTTCACCTTTCAATATACACGGGATTTTACGGAACGGATTCCTGATTTCAAGCTGATTGAGGTAAGCCACCATTACCTGAAGTTCCAGCGAACCGAAGCGGCAGACCATGCACGGCTCATCAGCATTCAAGGCGTTTTTGACGAGATCGGAAGCCGCCTGTCCTTCGACATGATAGGGCAGATGCAGGGGAACGCCGATCATTTTCATATATATTTTATAAAGCGGATATAACCGCGCCCGCAGTTTCGGGAAATTCAACATGACCTTACTTCCTTTTCATATCCCGCCCCAGGACAAACATCAGGCCGATGATCGAACCAACCGCCATTAGAACATAGCTTCCGGCGGTGGCCAGCGCCGCGCCGAGATAATTGAAGCGCGGGACCAACAGGACATTAAGGATTAAATTCACCAGGACACAAATGATTACCATCACCGCCGCAGTTTTCTGCCGGCCGCCGGCATTGAGCGCGTTGATATTGAATCCGGCGACGGCAAAAAATACCATTCCGGCCCACAAGACGGTTACCGCGGGCGCCGCGGCAACATATTTTTCACTGAACAGAAAGGTAATGATGTCCGGGGCAAAGTAATTCCCGACCAGGATAAAGACCGGCAAGGTCAGCAGCATAGCCAGACTTGCGAAAATGCAGGCGTGCCTGATTCCGGCGTAATCCTGTTTCTGCCACATCTCGGCGACAAACGGAGTAAAGATCGCCGGGAAAACGAAAAAACTCTGCGCAATCTGCATGATCGGCAAAGCGATATTATACAGCGCCACCGCTTCCAGCCCGCTCAGACAGGTGAGACAGACCGTATCCATATAATACATGACGGATATTCCTGCCGTGGAAACCGCAATCCAGGAGCTGAGTAAAAAAATGTTTTTGAGTCCGGCGAATTCAATGCTCCGGACGGGAAGCAGACTAATGCCATATGATTTGGCCAGCCGGAAGGCCAATCCCGTAACCGCCGCACTTGCCGCAACCGTCCCTATTATCCAGGCCTTCACCCCGAAAACACGCACCGTGGAAAGTATGCCGGCCAGAACTATGAACATTTTCATATTCATCAGCAGGTTCTGAATGAAGAACGCCTTGCGGGCGGTGATTACGCAGAGCAGCGCGGATTCGAGGGTCTGAACCGGAATCAGCAGGAATATCAGCGCCAGCAGAACCGAACTGCCGGGATATTTGAAGTAAAGGCGGGTTAAATCCGGAGACAAAGCGCCCATTATCATAAAAACGCCCAAAGCCAGCAGCATTTTCACCATGAAAGTCAGAGTAAAAACCTTTCTTGCCGAATGCAGGTTATTTTCGGCAAAATTTTTCGCCAACAGGATTATGAGCGACTGTCCGAGCCCCAGGTCAAGAAACACCATGATTATCATGACCAGCGCGAAGGCGCTGTAAATAAAGCCGTAATCAATTTCGGACAGGTTCAGCGACAGGGTACGCCGGATGAAATAGTTCAATATGCCGAGTATTCCCACCCCCAGCATCGAAACCGCGCTGCCGCGGAAAAATGACTTTAAATCAGTTTTGTTCAAAAATGCAATTCCTCCCGAATCCGGGTTGCCGTTTTGCCGTTAAGCCGCTCTTTTACCAGGGAAAACTTGCGGGGAGTCAGGGCGCGTCCGAATTCCGCGAAAAAGGCATTTTTCGCCGTTTTCGTGCTGAAATTCGCCGCTGCCCACTCACTGAGATAACCCATTTGCAGGGGCGTCAGCAGCATGTGCGCAAACGCGACCGCCGCACCTTCCGTAAAAATTTCGGTATGTTTTTCCAGCGCCTCGCAGTCGAAATCATCGATTAATTTCTGACCGGGGGCGTTCATTTCGGTACCGACGATTACCGGCAGGCTGCGTTTTCGGGCGGCGGCAATGATTGCGTCGAGACATTTTGTTTTCGCCGCCCGGACCGCCGGATCGCTGAAATTCCAGTTGCGGTCGGGAATGATATTCAGCAAAGCGGCGCCGTGAGCAAGATGCAGGTCGAGCAAGGCTTCCGGATTTTGTTCCCCGGCGCTCATCCCGTCCAGCCAGGCAACACAGGGAAGCGCGCCGCAAGCCAGGGTAAATGCGTTCATTTCCGCCAACGCCGGGAATGATTCCGGACTGGCCTGAACGTAACCCGGCCCGCCTTTTTTCATGGTTTTGGCGCGGATCGTCCCTTCGAGTCTGACCGGATCCCGGAGCAGGTCGGCAGCGGCAGCCAGGCTGAGCGCGAGTTTTTCGGCCCAAAAACCGGCGCGGGCCACGGTATCGGGAAATATTTCTTCCGCTTTCCGCCGGTAGGCGGCACAGGCATGGCGTTCGGTAACGTTCCCGAACGGAGTCAGAGAAACGGCGTCGGCAGTAAAATCGAGTTTGACCGGACTCAGGTAAGCGTTGACCAGGCGGATAATATTTTCCGTCCGGGCAACGGCCTGCGCTTTGAGCCCGGCCAGGAACTGCCGCTGTTCCGGGGGCAGTTCAGCAGTGGTAAAGCCGACCCCCATATGATAGGCGACGCCGGGCTCGCCGGGAGAATTGATCTCGCTCGATGCCAGCTCGGCGACATAAGTGCGGGTTTCCAGGCCGCAGACTCCGCGGACCTCGAGCCGCTCCGCGGCGGCCAGGAATTCACCGGCGCCGTCCAGCACATCGAAATCGACGATACCTGCCGCAAACCAGAGTTTTTTGCAGGCCAGCCAGGCGATATAAGTCGGCGAATAACCGTAGCCGTTATAAGAACAGAACGTATGGCAATGTAAATTGTATGGGGTAAGTTTGGCCGCGGCAATGATGTTTTTCGCCTCGGCGAAAGTGCGCAATTTAGTCAAAGATATTTCCCGCAGTTCCGGATCGAAACAGTTCAGACCGGATTCCAGCTTTTGAATTTCTTGAGTGTCAAGCATTTTTTCCCTGCCGAATAAATTAAAATACCAGGATTCAAGAATAATATAGCCTAACGAGGCGTCTTTTCCAAACTTTTTAAGGTCATTTAACCGCGTGGCGGTTAAACTAATTCGAAAAGTTTTTCCAGGAAGAGCCGGGGGAAGAAAAGTCCGCGGGCGTAATTTTATACTAATGAGCGATCAGTCATAGATAATGGCGATGGCGGATTTTGAGATGGATTTTGGTTATAAACCGCAGAGCGATATAGAGTATCGCGCGAGGATTTATGGCAAAAATCGGCTCAAAATAACCATCGAAATGTCTATGAATGAGAACGAATTGGTATTACCTAAAATGAATCGCGTTCCGCTGCCCATTGGCGGATTTTCTTTTCCGTCTCGGGCCATTTCAGGCTGCGCACGCTGTCGGCGAATTTCCGGAAATATTCGCGGATGACGCTTTGGAAAATAAACAGATTCTGCATCCGTTCGGCAAAAACGCTGTCCGCGTCCATGGCTTCGCCTTCCGGCAGGATCAGGCTGCTGAACGTAAACTTATCCGCATCGATCCCGCCCGTCCAGGTTTCGTTGGCGCGGCACAGCGTGAATCTGGCTTTTTTCCGCCGT
>JAQULZ010000039.1 GCA_028718375.1 Victivallaceae bacterium
TTCATGGCGCTAAAAAGATGGAGAGGGATTGCCACGCGCTATGCAAAGAGAACCGCTTCATTCTTGGCGGCTGTACAAATTCGTTGCTTGGCAGTCTGGACAAAAATCTCGTGACGACACAATCTAGAGTCCGCAAGATTACAATCCTTACTCTTCAGGCTTTGTTTTACCACAGCTTTTGCCAGAATTTCACCAGCATCTAAAAAATAATCCCGTGGGGCTGGCTTTTTGAAAAAAAACGGCTATATATATTGGCTGATTGGAAAAACTGATTTGCGTCTTAAATATTCTAAAACAGGAAGACCGAATGAAAGATATTCAAGCTACCCGCGGTTTCATGAGCGGCCTGACGCCTTCGGCGACGCTGGCAATCACCGCGGCCGCCAAGGCGCTCAAGGCTCAGGGAGTGAACGTATGCAGTCTGTCGGCCGGCGAACCCGATTTCGGTACGCCGGAAATCATCAAAAACGCCGCGGTGAAAGCCTTGGCTGAAGGCAAGACCGGTTATACTCCGGCCAGCGGCATTCCCGAACTGAAAAAAGCCGTCGTCAAAAAATTCCTCAATGACAACTGCCTGAAAACCAGTGCGGAACAGATAATCATCGGTCCCGGCGCGAAATTCTCGGTTTTCAGCGCGATCGCCGCGCTCTGCGGCCCCGGCGACGAAGTCATCCTGCCGGCGCCCTTTTGGCTGAGTTACCCGGAGATGATCAAGGCGACCGGAGCCAAATGCGTCATCGTTCAGACCCGGTCCGAAAATAACTACGAGCTTACCGCCGCCGCCCTGGAAGCCGCGGTAACGGAAAACACCCGGCTGCTGATCCTGAACTCTCCGTCGAATCCCACCGGCGCGGTTTACCGCCGGGCGACGCTCGAAAGCCTCGCCGCGGTCGCGGTGTCCCGGAATTTTCTGGTGTTGTCCGATGAAATTTATGAAAAACTCGTTTACGATGAGGACAAACCGCATGTCAGCATCGGCGCGCTCAATGACGAAATCAACGCCCTGACTGTTACGGTCAACGGTTTCAGCAAGGCTTACGCGATGACCGGCTGGCGGCTGGGCTATCTGAGCGCGCCGCTGTGGCTCGCCAAAAGAATTGCCGCGTTCCAGAGTCATACCACTTCCAACCCGACTACTTTCGCCCAATACGCCGCCGTTACCGCCCTGGAAGCCGGAGAACCGGAAATTGAAAAAATGCGCCGGGCGTTTGCAGTACGCCGGGATTTGATTTACGCTTTAGTCCGCGATATTCCGGGCATCAGTTGCATCAGGCCGCAGGGGGCGTTCTACCTGCTGTGCGACATTTCGACATTCGGATTGACCGGCAGTGAATTCTGTTCAAGACTTCTGGATGAAAAGCAGGTGGCTGCGATTCCGTGCGAAGCATTCGCCGCTCCGGGCAAGATCCGGTTGTCCTATGCGTGCAGCGAAGCCAATATAAAAGAAGCGATTACCCGCCTGAAAGATTTCTGCCGGGAACTTAACCGCTGATTTCATGCTTCAGGATTTCAAAACCTTCTTCCTGGGGATAGATGCCGATAACTTTGGCTTGTTTGAAGATCGCAACCCGGCCTTTGCCGGCGCCGGCGATCCCCAGATCTGCGTCTTTGGCTTCTCCGGGACCGTTGACGACGCAGCCCATTACGGCAATTTTCCTGATATTAACTTTTTTCCCGGAAGTTTTCAGCGAATTCACTAATTGTTCGACTCGTTCCGCCAGGCCGATCAGGTCGATTTCGGTGCGGCCGCAGGTCGGACAGGAAACGATTTCCGGTTCCGCCTGCCGCAAGCCGCAGGCTTCCAGAATCCGGATGCCGGTCAGCACTTCCTGTACCGGATCGGCGGTCAGGCTCACCCGGATCGTATCCCCGATCCCTTCCAGCACCAAAGTTCCGATGCCGACGGCGGATTTGATGATGCCGCGTCCGGGCGTACCCGCTTCAGTTACCCCCAGGTGCAGCGGGTAATCTGTTTCCGCGGCGAATCGCCTGCAGGCCGCTACAGTCAGGGCGGCATCGGAAGCCTTCAATGATACTTTGATTTGACTGAAGCCATAATTTTCCAGCAAGCGGCATTGTTCCCGGGCACTCTGTACCAACGCCTCGACCAGAACCTCCTCCCGGGCAGCGCCGGAATTTTTCAGCCGCAGCCTCAGTTCCGGCGCAATACTGCCGGAATTGGCGCCGACCCGGATCGGGATTCCCGCTTCTCCGGCGGCTTCCGCGACCTGCCGAATCCGGTCTTGGCTACCGATATTGCCCGGATTGAGGCGGATTCCGTGAACTCCCGCGGCAATGGCCAGCAGCGCCAGCCGGTAATCGAAATGAATGTCCGCGATCACCGGGATCGGACTTTGAGCAGCGATTTCCTTCAGGGCGGCGGCCGCCGCCGCATCCGGAACCGCCAGCCGGACAATTTCGCATCCGGCGGCCGCCAGGGCGGCAATTTGCGAGCTGCTTGCCCGGACGTCGCGGGTGTCGGTGGTGGTCATCGACTGGACGGAAACCGGAGCGCCGCCGCCGATAATCTTAGCGCCGATTTTTATGGTTCTCGACGGGCGTCTTTTCAAGGTTGTTTCCCCCGTTGACAACGGTTGCAGGAGGTGCTTTTTTCAGTTCTTCGGGATCCATGATTTTCTGCCAGTTCTCGGGCATGCGCCGCAGAATATCGAAATAAGTGACATAAACCATCAGGGTGATCAATAAAAAGATGAAAATTAAAGTCAGAGCCCGGACTACGCCTTCATGCAGCGGCCGCCGGATTATTATTTCAATCAGCGCCAGCATCATGTGGCCGCCGTCAAGTACCGGCAGGGGCAGCAGATTGAAAATGGCCAGTGCAAAGGAAACCATAACTACAAAAAACAGTCCGAAACGGATGGAGCCGTCTTTGACCGAGCGGTACAACGTGGCGGCCAAGCCGACCGGACCGCTGAGGTTACGCGGTTTGATCCCGCTTTTTTCCCCGGTCATACCGGCTTTGTTCATGAAGTACACTCCCAGAGCGCGCAGGGATTTATAACTCATGTCAATGACATTCATGAACTGCTGCCAGGGGGTGGGATAATCGAGAATCATCAGGCTGACGCCGATGTCGTAAATCCGCCGCTGGGCAGCGGCCAGCCGGATATCCAAAGTTCGGCTGCCGCGTTTTATCCGCAGGGTAAACGGCTGGTCTTTCAGCGGCTTCAGCGCGGCCTTGAATGCATTGAGATCAGGTATGTCCCGAGCGTTGACGCTTACGACCTGATCACCGGGTTTTATTCCGGCGCGATCGGCCGGAGCATCCGGCATGACGGCCAACATTTTGAGCGGCCGGGATTCGGAAACGAAGACCACCCCGATCAGATAAACGTCTTTCACCGCCTCCATGGCTTCTTTATATAAAACCGGCTTCATCGGCGCTAATTTTATGATTTTTCCGTCCCGGTCAACGAGGAGATTGAGGGTTTTGCCGCCGGAATAATTGATCATAGCGAAAAAGTCGTCGTAACTTTCTATGCGCCGGCCGTTGATGCTGATGATTATATCGCCGTTTTTCATCCCGGCCGCCGCAGCGGGAGAACCCCGGGCCGGAAACATCTCTATCGGTATCTTTGCCAGGAAAAACGGCCAGGGCATTTTTTCGAATTTCATTACTTCCGGAGCGTTGGGATTCTGTTTCGGCACGTAGGATATTTCCAGATGCCGGCCCTGCCGTTTGACGTCCAGTTTCACTTTCCCGATGGTCAGGATGGTTTTGAACACGAATTCCTTCCAGGTGCAGAAAAACTGTTTCCCGTTGAGCTTGAAAATCCGGTCGCCCGCCCGCAGCCCGGCCCGGTATTCCGGCCCGCCCGAATCGATGGACGCCACCACGATTTCGCGCATCCGGGGGGAATCCTGCGGAACGCCGATAACCCAGACCACACACCCCAGCGCCAGACCGAAAAGAATGTTGAAAAACGGCCCGGCAAAGGCGCTCAGCAGCCGGTATAACGGTTTGGCGGGCGGCAGTTCCCGGCCGTCTTCGGTATGGGGAACGCCGGTGGCATCAATTTGCGGAATGTCCACGTAACCGCCGAAGGGCAGCCAGCCGATGCGGTAGTCCACTCCTCCGATTTTTTTGCCCCAGGCCTTTTTGAAACCGATGGAAAAGGCACTTACGTGCAGGCCGCAAAGTTTCGCGGTGATGAAATGGCCGAATTCATGGATAAAAACGCACAGTCCCAGGAAAAAGATCACAAATAAGATACAACCGCTAATTTCAAGCACATTCAAAAACGCTTCCATCAGAACTCCTGTCAATATTCAGTGTTTTCATCGGCAACCTCTTCCGCCGCTGCCCGCGCCCAGGCGTCCGCCCGCAAAACCGTTGCAATATCCGTCTGCGGCTCCGGCCGGTGCAAGGCCATAACTTTACTTATGATAGCCCAGATTCGGGGAAAGGCAATCTTCCCGGCGCGGAATTTTTCCACCGCCGCCTCATTGGCCGCATTCATGACCGCCGGCAGCGTGCCGCCTTCCCGCAGCGCCTGATAAGCAAAATCCAGGGACGGAAATTTTTTCCGGTCCGGCGCGGCGAACGTCAACCTGCCGCATTCGGCCAGGTTCAGCGGTTTCATCCGATTAGCGCGCCGTTCCGGATAAAACAGCGCGTACCGAATCGGAAACCCCATATCCGGTTCCGACATTTGGGCCAGCACGCAGCCGTCGATAAATTCAACCAGGGAATGAATAATGGCTTCCCGATGAATGACGACTTCGATTTTCTCCGCCGGCAGGCCGAATAAATACCCGGCTTCGATGATTTCCAGGGCTTTGTTCATCATACTGGCGGAATCAATGGTGATTTTCGCCCCCATTTCCCAGGTGGGGTGAACCAGCGCGTCTTCATAAGTCGCCGCGGCGATTTCCGCCGCCGGGTAATCGCGGAAAGCCCCGCCGCTCGAGGTCAGAATGATTTTGCTGACTTCGTTCATCGGGTGCCCCCGGAGGCACTGAAAAATGGCGCTGTGTTCGCTGTCCACCGGAATCAGTTGTCCTCCGCCTTCCCGGGCGGCCGCGGTAACCAGGTCGCCGGCCATTACCATGACTTCTTTGCTGGCCAAAGCCACGGTTTTGCCGGCCAGCAGCGCGTCGATGACCGGCAGCAGGCCGCCGGTGCCGATAATGGCGCACAGTACCGAGTCCACCTCTTCGCGCCGGACCAGTTCCCGCACCGCTTCCGGGCCGCTCAGGATTTTGCTGCCGACCGGCGCCAGGGCGCCTAATTCGGCCCGTTTGTCTCCGGCGGTCGTGATCAGAGTAGGGCAATTGAGCTGCCGCGCCTGAGCGGCCAGGCAGTCCACATTGTTCCGCGCCACCAAACCGATGACATTAAATAAATCCCGGTGTTCCAGCACCGCTTTTACGGCGTTCGAACCGACCGAGCCGGTCGAACCCAGAATTACCACGTTTTTTTTCTTCAAGGACTTATTCCTCTCAACCTGATTCCAGCATCAAAGTTACCGGACCGTCATTTTTTATCTCGACCAGCATGGCGGCGCCGAATTCCCCGGCCGCCGTTTTTATATTACGGTTTTCCAGTTCCCGGATGAATTGTTCATATAACGGCATTGCGTGTTCCGGCCGGGCCGCCGCGTCAAAACCCGGACGGCGGCCTTTGCGGGCGTCCCCGTACAACGTAAACTGCGAAATCACCAATGCTTCCCCGCCAATATCCAGCAGCGACCGGTTCATTTTGTCGTTTTCATCGCTGAAAATGCGCAGGTTCGCGCATTTGTCGGCCAGGTACGCGGCATCCGCTTCGGTATCAGCATGGGTAATGCCCAGCAGGATGACCAGACCCCCGCCGATTTCACCCGTTGTCCGTCCGGCAACGGTAACCGAACTGCTGCTGACCCGCTGGATTAAGGCGCGCATAATATTGCCGTTTTTTTAATGGTTATTTGATCAGTTTCAGAAATTCGTTGCGGGTGGGCGCCTCGGCGCGGAAGGAACCGAGCATCCGGGAAGTGGTCATGATCGAATGTTGTTTTTCCACCCCGCGCATGATCATGCACAAATGCTGAGCTTCCATGACTACCCCCACGCCTTCGGCATCCAGGGTTTCGTGGATGGCCTCGGCAATCTGACGGGTCAGGCGCTCCTGAATCTGCAGCCGGCGCGAGAACATATCGACGATCCGGGCCAGCTTGCTGACCCCGAAAATCTTTTTCCGGGGAATATAACCGATATGACATTTGCCCAGAAAAGGCAGCATATGGTGTTCGCACAGACTGTAAAACTCGATATTTTTCAGGATGACCATGTCATCCGATTCCGCGTCGAACAAGGCGCCGTTGACCAGATCGGCCAGATTCTGTCGGTAGCCGCGGGTCAGGAAGAGCAGGCTTTTCATCACCCGTTCGGGAGTATTGGTCAAACCGGGACGGTTCGGGTCCTCACCCATCTTGATAATTATATTTCTGATCGAATCCTTCATTATAAAGTCTGTTTTCCAAAATTAGGTTTAGCAATCAGGCAATATACAACACTAAACCTCGAAGTCAAAAATGAAGGCAGTAAAATTACGGCGGCGTTTTCAGGGGCTATGTTCAGATATGATTGATGAGGATCATCGTCTGGTCATCAATTTGTTCCGCGGCGAATTCCGAATTGGACTTGATGATTCTTTCCAGGGTTTTACCGGGAGAATCATTTTTATCCCGCGACAGCTTGAATTCGTGCTGAAGCCGTTCCAGTCCGTATTCTTCATTTTCGGAGTTCAGCGCTTCGGTTATCCCGTCGGAAAAGAGCAGCATCGACATATCCTCGGAAAATTGCAGGCAAATCGAATCGAAAACCGCCAGTTCGTCCGGCAGAATTCCCAACGCCGAGCCGTTGGGGTAAATCCTCCGGATATGGTGGTGAGTGTAGGTCAATAATTCAGTATGCCCGGCGCGGGCGTATTCAAGCAGCGAATTCCGCCGGTCCAGCAGGCAGCAGGCCAGCGTAACAAACCGTTCTTCGTCGGTATCGCGGAATAAATTCTTATTGATTTCCCGCAGGAAATTCTCCAGGTTTTCGAAATGGGCTACCGAGGAACGGATGAAACTGCGGGTCATGGCGGTCAACATGCAGGCCGGGACGCCTTTACCGCAGGCGTCGCCGATCACGATCAGCAGGCGGTTTTCGTCAATTTCAACGAAATCGTAAAAGTCCCCGTTCACTTCCTTGGATGACCGGGTGAACGCGTGCAGGACAAACTGGTCCCAGGCCGGGAAAGTATTCGGCAGCAGCGAAGCCTGAAGCTGGCGGGCGAATTCCAGTTCCTGATCGATCCGCTGCTGCCGGCTCAGGTCGCGGTATACCGCAATCAGATTCTGGGCCAGGATGACCTGGGAACTGATGAACCGCAGCCGGCTGAACTGTTCCGGCGAAAAGGTGCCGGAATGCCGGTTGTTGACCGCGCAGATCACGCCGGTCAGCATGGCGTCGTGCACCATCGGCACCACCATAACGGTAGTAACACTGTTGACGTTAGGGTAATTCTGCAGCCGGTAATCATTGGCGGCGTCCTCAATCAGCAGCGGCTCGCGAATTTCGCCGACCCGGCCGATCAGGCCGTTGCCGATGGTTATTTTCTCATGCCGCAAGGCTTCCAGCAGATAACGCGGCTTGGTCATCAGGTAATCGCTGGAACTGGTGATCAGAGGATAAGCGCCGCAGACGCCGGTCGCCTGAAGATAGTTGTTCTGGACTTCGTAAATACACACCGATTCCGCCTCAATGAGGTCGGCGATATAGCGCGCAGTGGTATTCATGGAATTTTCGATTTGTTCAATCGCGCGCAGATTATTTGAAAACAGTCCCAGAAAATTTCCTATTTCCGCCTTCTGGTGCAATACATCCTTTATCCTTTCGCGCAGGCGGAAATTTTTATTGCTCAGATAAAAGTTATAAGCGCCTACTATGGCAAAAGCCATGACGATGGCGAAAATTACGATTAGCGGTATATCCATTTTATCAATCCATAAGCTGAAAAATCCCGAACCCCGGAAGTTAATTGCAATCCTCCTGAACCCGGCTGAAGACTTTGCAACCGCCCCCTTATACTACATGATAGTCGCAAAATCTATTTTTCAAAGCGAAAAAACTTTTTTTTTGCAAAAATATTTGGTTCGAGGAAGCCGGCCGTTCCCGTACTCCGGTTTTGCTGGAAAAACTTTTTAATTATCAGCGGCTTGCGGCGGGCCTGTACCATTTCGGAATTCCCCGGCGGCGTAACCGGCCGGTCAACTGCCGCTTGCGGTCCAGGATGACTTGGGCGTCATGCCGCAGTCCCGGATCGCGGTAAGCCGCCCCGGCGGTTGATTTCAAAACGATATTCAGTTCCTTTTGCGGCAGACCCGCACCATTTCCGGGTTTCGTCCAGGCGGCGAGCGTTCCGCCCCGTTTCCGGCCGAAGGCCCCGGTTTCCCCGACCCACAATCCGCACCGCAGCAGCGCTCCCCGTACCGGGTAGGCGCTCGAATAAGTTATGAGCCGGCCGTTTTCGCTCAGGCGCCGGCTCAGTTCCCGGATAAAATCGTAAGTCCATAATTCCGGGTTTACCTCCGGAGAGAACCCGTCCAGGAAAATACCGTCGAATTTTTCGTCCGGTCCAGGCAGCGTGCGGCGGGCGTCCCCGATCCTCAGTTCCAGTTCCGCAAACTCCCCCCGCCAGCTTCCGCGTTCCGCCAGTGCGGCCATAATGGCCCGGTGAACGCGGTCCGGTTCGGCCAGAGGCCGGGCGGCGGACAGCACCTGAACCTCATTTTCCAAAGCGATTATCCGCAATTTTCCCGCTCCGGCGGTTTCGGCCGCGGCTGCCGCCGCCGCCGCGTTGTAACCCAGGCCGAAGCCGACATCCAACAACCTGGTACAGTCCCGCTCCAGCAGGAGCTGCCGCAGCTGCAGCGGTTCGATGAATTTCTTTTCCGCTTCCGAACGGGCGCCGGCGAGGGTATGGAAATGCTGCCGGTATCCCGGATGGTACAAGGTGGAACTGCCGTCTCCGGTTTTCACCCTCGGGAAAATCGCTTCGCGGTTGCCCGCGGCGTAATACTCCCGGAAAAAATCCAGAAATTGACCTTTTTTCATCCGCCACTTCGGAGCAATAAGCGCCGCCGCCGGGGCATCCGTGTTCAGCCGCATGATCAGCCAGTCGTCCGGAAGCCGGCGCAAAAATTCCGCCGCGGCCGCCGCATACTCGTATTCGTTCAGCGGGCGAACCGGAGGAGCTGAATCCTTCGCTGCGAACATTTCAGCTAAAAAGGTGTTTTTCAACACCAGCAGATTATGCAGTTTCACCGCCCTGAACGGCAGAGCCGCGAGGTCGCGGGCCGTCCGCCGGTAATCCGCCGTCGTTTCGCCGGGCAACCCCAGGATTACGTGTGCCGCCGCCGCGAGGCCCGCCGCCGCCAGTTGGCGTACCGCCCTCTCGACCGCCGCGAAATTATGGCCGCGCCGGATCAGCTTCAACGTAGCGTCGTTGCTGGTCTGCACCCCCAGCTCCACCCAAAGTTCATAGCTGGCGGCGATTTCCCGCAGCAGCTCGACAACCTCGGTATTGATGCAGTCCGGACGGGTGCCGATAATCACCATCCTGAAATCGGCCTGCTTCAAAACTTCGGCGTACAACCGGCGCAGTTTTTCGGCCGGTCCGTAGGTATTGGTGAAGGATTGGAAATACGCGATATACGGCGGCTTGGCGCCATAGCGCCGGGAAACGAAATCGATTCCCGCCCGGACTTGCCCGGCAAGATCAGGTTTATAGCTCAAATGCCGGGCGCGGTTGCCGTCTTCAGCGCAGTAGACACACCCCCGGCCGAAATTATTCTCCCGATTAGGACAGCCCAACGGTAAAGCCACCGGAATCCGGTATAAAGCCTGACCATAGCGGGCAATCAGATAATCTTTGAAAAAACGTAATTCCTGCATTTTTACTGCTTTAAGCCGGGAGTTAACTGCAGGCCGTCGGGATATGGCGGTTCAGGATTTCGATGATTTTACCGGCCACCTGCTGTTTATCTCCCCGCGGGATTTCGAATTGCCCGCCGGCCCGGGAAAGCAAAGTTACGGCATTGAAATCGGACGCCAGCCCGCGGTCCGTCCGGCTGATATCGTTGGCCGCAATCCAGTCCAGGTTCTTGCGCCGCATTTTAGCCCGGGCGTTGACCAGCAAATCCTCACTCTCAGCGGCGAATCCCACCAGGAGCTGACCTTCCGGTTTGTTTTGTCCCAAAGTAAATAAAATATCTTCCGTCGGCTCAAGCTCAACCAATAAGTTGCCCGGTTTTTTCTTAATTTTGTGGTTACAGCATTGTTTGGGCCGGAAATCCGCCACCGCGGCCGCCATGATGATCAAATCCGCATCGGGAGCTTCCGCCTGGATCGCCTTGGCCATTTCGGCGGCGGATTCGACCCGGATCAGCCGGACGCCGGCGGGCGGGGACAGGCTGACCGGTCCGCTCACCAGAACTACCTCCCAGCCGGACTCCGCGGCGGCGGCGGCCAGGGCATACCCCATTTTTCCGGATGAACGATTGGAAAAAAACCGGACAATATCCAATTTTTCCCGGGTGGGCCCGGCAGAAATCAAGGCTTTCATTAACGCTTTTCCTGGATGAACGGAGTTGTCCCGGCGAATTGCCGGGGATGGCGCAGCAGGCGGCAGCTTTGGCACATGAAATTGTCGAGCCCGTAAATGACCGCATATTCTTCAGCCTTGGCAATGCATACCTCACTGCCCTGGGGGATTTCAATGACCTCCGGATTGTTGTCTGCCACCATGATTCCGGGACCGCGGACTATTTTGATCCGAACTACGGCGTCTTCGGGCAAAACCAGGTGATTGACGACTTCGGTGCTGTTGCTGAACGCCAATCCCAGACCGGTCTTGAAAATACTGTGGGTAATGCTGCGGTAATAAGCGGTACTGCCGTGGATGGTCGCCATGCCCACCGCATCCCCGACAATCTCGTGGGCGTAAAGTTCCTCATTAATCCGGACCCGGTAACGCATGGCGCTGCCGCGATTACAGTTATGAATGAAAATATCATTGAGCCCCAGCAGGGTGCGGCCGCCGAAATGGCCGCATAATTTCGGATTGGCGGTCTTGACGGTTTTTCCGGTCCGGAAATCGTCGAGCTGCTGTTCATAAGAGTGCCGGCTGCACAAAGGGGCGGTTTTCCGGTCGCGCAGCGGGAATTTCGGAATTCTCGGATATAACCGTTCCGCATCCAGCAACGCGCCGTCGCCGCCGTGCGCAATAATCAATTCAGGGACTTCATCCGTTAATTCGAAGTTTCCCATTTCCAGCAGGGGAATGATGTCGTCAAGATTTTTCCCGACCAGTTTTACTTTCATGAGCATGACCCTGCAACAATTTTTCAAGTACAAACATTTGTTTTCCCGGCCCTGGCGATTATCGCGTAAAGAACCGCCGCCGCGCAATTCCCGACATTGATCGATTCTTTTCGTCCGAACATAGGCAAACTTATCACTCCATCGCATAATTTCAAGGCTTTTTCATCAATACCCAAAGCTTCATTGCCCATAATTATCGCCAGCGGGAATTCGTAATCATATTCCCAGGCAAAAACACTTTCGTCAGTACATTCCACTGCGAGAATCTGTTTGACACCTTCCGTTCTCAGCAGTTTCACCGCTTCTGCGGCATCCGGCATTCGGCGGCAGGGAATCATTTTATCCGCGCCCATGGCGGTTTTCTCCAGTTTCGGGTGCGGCGGCGCGGGAGTATAGCCGCAGGCGACGATTTCCCGGGCGCCGACCGCCTCGGCAATCCGGAATATGTTGCCGGTATTGAAGGCGCTGCGCAACCGGTCCAACACAATGATAATTTCCGGCGGTCTTTTTTCCGAGTCCATCAATTCCCTTAAATTATTTTAATTCAAGCCGCAATCTTATACCGATACATCTCCTTCAAAGATGAAGGAGAATCCATTTATTATCCATTAGCCTGAAAATTGCATGAAAATTAATAATTTATCATTTAAGTATCTAATAATAAAACAGTTACAAGATAAATTCAAAATTACAAAATGTATTTTACCCTTTATCGGTTATTATCACCCCCTGCGGGGGCTTCGGCATTGCACCAGGTTCGCTTCGTTGAGCTGGAATTCGCTGTGGTGACCACAGCTTCATTCGCTCGCCTCGCGTCCCCGGCACACTGCCTCGTGCAATTTCCAGGTTAGGGCTGCCCTTTTGATCTGGACGCCCCATACTGCGGCAGCCGCTGCCGCAATTCCTGTTACTCCGCCTCTGCCCCGATAATTTGTAATTTCCTGCTTTTTTATTTAATTTGCTTTAATATTTTTAATGTCTTCCCTTAATTTCGCAATTGTTCTTAGAGTTTCCTCTTTTGCCGCATCAGCCCAATTAATTGAAAGATCACCAATGACTTTATCGGGCCATTTATCGAGAATCCTTTTGGCTTCATTTAATGTGTCTGAATGCACTTTTTTCTTTTCGGCTTCCTTTATCGTTTTACTCAAAATATCAAGATAAATATAATCCTCCATTCCTTCGCGCCAGGCTTCCCAACGTTTACTTGGTATGATCAATTCTTTTTTGCAGACATCCGAGGGAGCATATTTTGAAAGATATACCACATCCCAACAATATTTATCACCTCTTCGATACGGTTTGCCGTTTTTGATGAAATAGGGAATGTTTTCTATATTATTTTCCTGCCAGGCAATGTTCGGATAACGTAAATAAACCCAGAAACCAGTTCCCTTCATTCCGTTTTTCCAGGTCAGCCAAGGAATTAAACGGTACCACTTATAGGGAGAACAGTTTTTAGGCCCGCCTACCCCGACAGGATTAGCGTAATTCCAGAAAAATTCTCCTTTTGCTTTCATTATGTTCATCGCGCCAGTGTTTTTGGTTCTGCATACATTATAAAGATGCGGAGCCCAAATATCAATATACGGAGTTATTTTTTGCAAGTCTAATTGGCGCTCGGAACAGGGATTAGCGAATATCCTGATATTTTTGTCAATACTTTTAATAAGAGAATCCAATTTAACCGCTCTTTCGGAGATGTCTTCATCTACCGTATGAAAATAAAAATTTTTAGCATGCTGCCGTGTACGGTCGGATTCTGGCGGCGCCGTTTTGCGCCAAAACGAACCGTCGCTACCTCGGTAGCGCCCAGTTCGTTTTAACGCTCCCGGCATCCGCAATAATTCCGATTTTTACTTGCGCTTAGATTGCAAATCGGTATAAAGGCCAGCTTCCAGCAGTTCGATAAACCGGCCAGCCAGCAGGCGTTCCGTCCAGCTCAGGCCGGGAAGGCAGGATTTAAGCTTCAGAATATAAGCCTTAATCTCGTCCGGACGTGTTGCCCGGACGGCGGCCAGCAGCCGGAGCGGGAACATTTGGTCTGCCGGCGGGCGGTATTTCCGGCACTCTTCCAATACTTTTGCCGGGGAGGGAACACGTAAAATATCCCGGAACCGGCTTTCCGCGGGAGAAAAGACCGGACAGTGGAAAATGAATTTATCCGCCAGTCCGGCCAGTTGTTCCGGGGGCGTGCAGCCTGCGAAGAGTTCGGCGGCGAACCGCAGCGTCAGCAGGGCCGGATAGGAATCCGTGGCGCACGGTTTGAGTTCCGCCAGACTTGAGTTCAATTCCCGGCACAGCTGTTCCGGCGTGAAGGGCCGCCGGGCCAGGTTCAGTTCGGTGATTTTCCGGAACAGTTCCGAACGGAACGCCGACGGCGTCAGGATCGACCGGCAGCCTTGCAGCAGGGCCGGAATCCGGATTGAACTCCGCCGCAACAATTGATCGCGCGCTGCGGCTTCCAGCCAGAGTACGGCATGCAGGTGCGGATAAGTACTCTGCCGGAAAAATTCCGGCGGCAAACTGTTTGGTCGTTCAAATCCGGCACAGATCAACAATTCCAGGCGCTCCAGAAGTTTCAGATCATTGCTCAGAGCGGGAACGGCGGCAAACTGTTTCCGAACGGCGGCGATAAGTTCCGCGACAGCGGTTTCATCAACTGGATTTCCGGCCAGCAACACCCGAAGCTGCAGTAGCGGAATGAGAATTGCTTCGTTTGGCGGGGTTGTTTTGGGGCGGTATTGAGCCAGGATTTTCCGGGCGGAGTCGATATTTCCCATTTTCAGGGCCAGACTGGCGGCGAGCGCGTAACCGGTGGCGTCTGGCGCCTCGGGATTGAGAACCAGCTCCTGGTAAACGGCAAATACCTGGTTCAGAATTACCCTCCGGCCGCAGCGCAGCGCGGCCAATCCGGCGCCGTAAAGCAGAAACGGATAGTATCCGGCATTTTCCCGCCACCGGGGCGAATCGAACTCCAGATCAGGGCGGCTTCCCAAACAATGCCGGAGCTGGTTCCAGGCGTCCACGTCCATCAGGGCGGGGAAACAGTACGGCGGTGGCCGAAGGTTTCCCGAAGCCGGCGTCAGCCAGCCGTAAATTTTGCCGCAGGGGACGTCGCGGAAAATACCGAACTCTCCGGCAAAATGCCGGTCGTCGGCCAGATGCCGTAGTTTTTTATCGGTCAGGGTACGGAGGAGAGTTCGGGTTTCAACGGGAACGCATTCCAGGTCACTATAACGGGCGGCGGCTGCGAATACCCGGTCGTCGGGGCTTTGGACGGACAGCGAAGCCAGCCGCAGCCGCTCAACGGCGGCTTCGGGATAAAGCGCCGCCGCGCGTTCCTGATGATTTTCCAGGGATTCGCGCACCTCCCGGTAAACCGCGGTAGCGGCGTATTTATTCTTGAATTCATGCAATAAACCATAGGCGGCCGGGTTCAATTCACTCATTTGCCGGACCAGTTCATGCCAGGCGTTGCCGGCGGCGGCTTCCGCCGGTGCGCTGAGCACAAGCTGCCGGCAATCGAGCCAGGCCGCCGTATCAGTCGGATAGTATTTGCGAACCAGCGCCGTAAATAGTTCCGTCTCCGGGCTCAGCAACAACCGGCAGACGAGCTCCCGAAGGTTGGCCGCGGGCGGCTTTACGGAGGCTTTGATGATGAATTCTTTTACCAGCAATTTCCAATGGGCGTCGGAGAGCGCGTCGAGGCGCAGTTTCCGCCGGCTGAAAACCCCTTTCGACAGTTTGGCCTGCAAATGGAGGCTTTGCCGTGAACTGCCGATGACGGTATAGCGCAGATTCCTGATTTTCCACGGCAGTTTTTTCCCGATGAGCTGTTTCGGATGTTCAAAGGCGATGCGGTTCCGATTATATTTGGCAGGGAGCATTTTTACCAGAAAGTTCAGTACTTTATCTTCCGGTAACGCCTTATCCGGGCCGGGATTTTGCTCCAGCAACCGCTGCAGGCCGGTACTGGTCTGCTGCTCTTTGGGAAGCGCCAGGAACTGCGCGGTCAGGGCAAAAATTTTACTTTTCCGGTTAACCAGTGAATTCCGGCTGCATTCCCGAAGCCGCCGCGCTTCCGCCAGTTTCCGTTCCCGGGCAAGTTCGGCGCGCAGCTCCGCCAGTTCCGCGGCGGCGGCAGCCTGTTGTTTCTGTTCAATGGATTGGTTCAGTTTTGCCAGTGCGGCGGCGATTTCCGCCGGTTGGGCCTTGATCAGAGACGGGGGTTTTTGTAACATCAGTATCCGGAATCTGAGCCGGGAAGCCGCAAGAAGACCGTTATTAAGCCGGTCAACTGTTCTTAACAAATATTCCAATTCCGCCTGTTTTTTTTCGCTTTTGGCATCTTTGAACGACAATTGGGTTTTTACCTGCGGGAGAGGCAGCGGACGGGGAATAACCGCCAGTTTGGGCAGGTGCGGCGGCGTTGGTTTTTGAGTACGGGAAAGGATTGCGGCTGCCGCCAGGATGCCGATTATCGCGCTTATAATTATCCCCGCAACCAGCCGCCGCCGGGATTTTGGTTCTGTCCGGTCGGTTTTGACCGCCTGTAACTTTTTGAGTACCGCGGTCCAGCTTGGCGGGCGTTGACCGGGATTTTTGCTGAGCAGTTGATCTACCAGTTCCGACAGCGCCCGGTCAATTCCGGGCCGGCGTTCGATCAGCGGAAGCGGATTTTTATGCAGGTGCATATCCATAACTTGGTCACAGTCGGTTGCGTCGAACGGCGGTGTTCCGCACAGAATTTCGTAAAGGGTTACTCCGAACGAATACATATCGGATTTGAAGCCGATCTGCCGGCGTTCTCCGCGAATGACTTCGGGCGGGGCGTACATGGGAGTGGCCATTATGTCTTCGCCGGTTTCATCGAAAACGGTTTTGGCCAGACCGAAATCCGCCAGTTTGGTTTGTCCGTCTCTGCCGATCATGATATTGCCCGGTTTTATGTCGCCGTGGAACAGGTGTTCCTTATTCCAGGAATACTCCAGCGCTCCGGCCAGCTCAATGGCGATTTTTACGGCGGCGGCGGCGGACAGCGCCCCTTTGGCCAGAATACGGCTTTCCAGCGCTTCGCCGTCGATCAGTTCCATGGCCAGGAAATAAATGCCGCCGTCAGTTACGCCCGCGTCGTAAACTTGGATAATATTCGGGTGATTCAGGCGGGCGGCGGCGCGGGCTTCCTTGAGAAAGGCCTTGACGAAATCAGGGTCTTCCGCCTGGGCGTCGGGCAGAATTTTCAGCGCCACTTGGCGGTCGAGACTGGTCTGTTCGGCCAGATAGACGACTCCGTTGGCGCCGTGACCGAGTTCCCGGATGATTTTAAAGCCGGCAATGACGGTGGACGGCGCGATAACGGCGTCCTTCAGGTCGGCCCCGCATTTCGGACAGCATTTGTCATCGTCGCGCTCCGTATACGACCGACATTTTTTGCAAAAGTACTGCATGGCAATAAACTAACCGGGATACGTTTAAATTCAAGCCGGCGGAAACGATTTGGGCGACACCGCCAAAAGTAAAAAAATAACATAGTCCAGAACTTGTTCTGGTCGGTGGGCCAGCGGTCGAAAACGCTGGTCGCCCATTTCCAAAGGGCGAAATTTATGCGCAACTTGTTGCACCTGAGAAAATACCGCTCTCGCTAAGCGATGTCCGGAAAAATCAGCGGAGCGTATTTTTTCCGGATGTTGAGCGTGCGAGCCGGACGAAAAACACTGTTCTTTCAATAACGGCGACTTTTGTCAGTGTCGTAGATTTGCCGCCGCGGCGGTTTATTTGCTGAAAAACTTATCAGCGGTTTGCCAAGGGGAGAGCGGCAATATATATTGTGGTTTGAATAATAACCCGATGCGAACGGATATGAATACTGAACGGAAACAGATAATTGCCCGCTGCAAATGTGTCGTCGTCAAAGTCGGTACCCGGCTTCTGACCGATGCGCACCGGGTTCCGGTATTAATTTCCGGAATTGCCCGCTTTCGTCATCAGGGCTGCCGGGTGATCCTGGTTTCCTCCGGAGCCGTCGGCATCGGCATGAAGGAGCTCGGAATCGA
This sequence comes from Victivallaceae bacterium, assembly GCA_028718375.1. Classification (GTDB taxonomy): domain Bacteria; phylum Verrucomicrobiota; class Lentisphaeria; order Victivallales; family Victivallaceae; genus JAHOYW01. Next base: position 17,430 of record JAQULZ010000039.1, read on the forward strand.
GAAACGCCCCGTGAAACTGGCGAAAATCCAGGCGCTGGCCGCGATCGGGCAGAACAAACTGATGTCGCTTTATGACGCCGAATGCCGGAAACACGGGTTTAAATCGGCGCAGTTGCTTTTAACCGCCGCCGACCTGCATTCGCGCGAACGCCATTTGAATGTGCTTAACTGCCTTAATTCGCTTTTGGACAGCGATATTCTGCCGATCGTCAACGAAAATGATTCGGTATCGGTGGATGAGCTGAAATTCGGCGATAATGACGGGCTGGCGGCATTGCTGGCGGCCATGACCCGGGCGGAACTGACCATCATTATGACTACAGAAACCGGTCTTCGCGAAAAGCAGGACGGAATATTGGGCGAACGGCTTTCCGTGGTCCGCCGGATTACTGCGGAAATGCGTCAATCGGCCGCCGGCACCGATAACGCGGATTTTTCCATCGGCGGAATGACGTCAAAGTTGAATGCCGCCAGCATCGTCACCGCCGCCGGTGAATATCTATGGATCGTTGACGGCCGCGAGAACGATATTATTGACCGGGTTTTGCGGGGTGAGGACGTCGGGACGCTGTTTCTGCCCCAGGCGGATAAGATGCAGGCCCGGAAGCGCTGGCTGCATTTTTTTGCGAAGTCGGCCGGCCACCTGACGGTGGACGCCGGCGCGGTTAAGGCGATTTGTCATCAGGGGCGCAGCCTGTTGCCTGCCGGAGTAACGGAAATCGGCGGCAAATTCAAACGCGGCGATACCGTGGAAATTGTCGATTCGGGCGGGCAGGTTATCGCCCGCGGTCTGTCTAACTTCGACAGTGTCGAAGCGGCGGCGATCGCCGGGAGACAGAGCAGTGAAATTTTTCAAATGCTCCACCGAGACAGCGATGAGGTAATTGTTCACCGCAACAATTTGATTCTGGTAAGGCCTGATACTCTTTAACCCGCGGAATCCTGACGTGAACGTTTTCATCAAAACCTACGGCTGCCAGATGAATGAACGCGACTCCGAAGCCATTGCCGGAATGCTCGCCAGCCGTGGTTATGGTATTGTTGACCGGGAAGAAACCGCGGACATCCTGATTTTCAACACTTGCAGCGTCCGCGAACAGGCGGAACGCAAAGCCGTCGGCAAAATCGGTTTTATTAAAAAGCTGAAAAAACAGCGGCCGGAACTGATTATCGGCATTATGGGCTGCATGGCGCAGCACCTCGGAGAAAAACTGTTTGACGACTTGCCGCACGTGGACTTCGTCATTGGCACCGGGCAACTCCATAAACTTCCCGAAGTCCTGGATTCAATTATCGCCGAACGCCGGCAGTTAGCCCTGCTGACCGGCGGCGAAGAGGTATTGACTTCCTTGGGAACGCATTACCGGATGACCGGGACCGGGGAATTTCAGGCTTACATCGCGGTTACCCGCGGCTGTAACCGTTTCTGTTCGTATTGTATCGTCCCCTATGTGCGCGGGCGGGAAGTCAGCCGCGATATTGCCGATGTCGTTGCCGAAGCGGAAAACTTAGCCGCGGCCGGGGTGCGTGAAATAATGCTGCTAGGACAGAATGTCGCGGCTTTCGGGCTCGGCGGCGATACCGATCCGCCGCCGGAAGGCGTTTCCCCATTTGCCGACCTGCTGGCGGAACTGAATCGGATTCAGGGACTCTGCCGGATTCGTTTTATCAGCCCGTATCCGTCGTATTTCAATGATAAACTGATCCGCACGCTGGGAGCTTTGGATAAGGTATGTCACAATGTGCATTTGCCGCTGCAATCCGGCTCCGACCGGATTCTGAAGAAAATGAATCGCCAGTATACTGCGGAAAAATATCTGGAAATAGTCGCTAAATTACGGCAGGTCATGCCGGATATAACTTTTTCCACGGATATAATCGTAGGGTTTCCCGGGGAAACAGCCGAGGATTTCAATGCCACCCGCGACCTGATGAGGAAAGTCGGCTATGATAACGCTTTTATTTTCAAATATTCTCCCCGTAGCGGTACTCCGGCCGCTGAAATGGAAGGACAGATTCCGCAGGCCGTCCGGGAAGAACGCAACCAGTTGCTGTTAAAGGAACTGACCGACTACACTTTGGCGCATAATAAAACTTACCTCGGTTCAGTTCAGGAAGTCCTGATTGAAGGTCCCAGCCGCCGCAATCCCGGGCGCTGGTCGGGAAAAACCGGAACTTTTAAAGTGGTGGTTTTTAAACCTGCTCCGGAAACGGCAAGCGGAGATTTGGTAAACGTCAAAATTATCCGCAGCACTGCCGCCACTTTATTTGGGGAATTAGTCTGAAAAGCAAAAAAAAAAGGAGGCCGGAGCCTCCTTATGCCAAACTGAGTATTAGTCAGTGTGGGTCATAGTGGAATTACCGTTGTTGGTATACCAAGTGGAGGTCGGGAAACCTTTTACGTGTCCGTCCAGGAACAGAATGTTGCCGTAATCGGAGTGATTAGCTGAACCGCTGTTGTTGGTGCTGTCATAGCGGTCCATACTGATCCCTGAATCGGCATTACCGAAAGTATCGGAAGAGCCTTCCATCATATGATAGGCTAAAGAATAATTCGTCTGGCAACTGCCGCCTCCTGCGTCCGGAGTACCGAAGATTATTTTGTCAGTACCGGAACCTTTTGTCGTTACGGTAGAAGGACACTTGTAGACGCCGTAATCAGTCAGATAGTCAGCCCGACGCAGTTTTTCGAAGCCGGTACACACATTACCGTCAGAATATTCATTTTCATTCGGGAAGTTGTCGCTATAGTCCATGGCGTACTGCTTGAGGGACAGACCAATTTGCTTCAGGTTGGAAGTGCAGGAAATACGGCGTGCTTTTTCCCGGGCTTGATTCAGGGCCGGCAACAGCATCCCGGCGAGAATTGCGATAATTGCAATCACGACGAGGAGTTCGATGAGGGTGAACTTACGGATACTTTTCATTTTTTTCTCCTTTATAGAGATTTATTAACGAACACCTTTTTATGTTTAAAACTTAAATTTATTAAACATAACCATTCTATTTCCATTACGTAGTATAGCAGAACGAAAAAACAAATGCAAATATTTCTTCGTCAAATATTCTTTTTTTTACATCTTTTTTTCAGAGTTTCCGACTGGCGTTCGCAATCAATTGCCGATGCTCGGGTTAATCAGCAGAGGGTACTCCGGCCGCCTTGGAGAAATTATACCAAGTTGCGATCAAAAATATAGAGTTCTTCGCCGGTTTATGACATAAACAAGTTCAAAAAGCGAAAAACCTGAAAGACCGACTCTCACTATCCCATTCCGTCATAAAGTAAAGTCGAAAAACTGGCATAACGCGGCTATGTCGCGCCCCTTAGGGGATTTATACAATTTTTGACTTGACTGTATGACTCCACGGGACGGGGAATCCATATACAAACAGTTTGTTTTTCCCTGAAAGCAAAGTCCCTGCCGGTCGGGCTCTCGTTTTGGTCAAGTGGGAAAACTTATAAACAGTTGCTATGTTAAAAAAACGCTTTGCATACGCCGTGTGCAAGTTTTTTTTGAAAAAAAACACAAATGATTTGAAAACAGAGCATGAAGGAGCCATGTTATTGGTGTAAATCCTTTAAATTTGGATAGTTACGTCTAAATTTAAATAAGGATTA